>NZ_LGHM01000053.1 GCF_001908185.1 Bradyrhizobium sp. AS23.2 | reverse complement strand
AACCGGATTGTCGCCAGCCACATAATCTTCCACGCGCGCTGGCAGAAAGCTCGGCTGAGCCCGGCTCATGCCGGTCTTGAAGGTGCGATTCGTCACGCCGAATCGTCAGATAAGAATCTTGCCCAACCTCTTCGCTCTACCCATCCTACAGACCTGCGGGACTTCGAGAGCACAACTTAGAGCTGGCCCACAGTGATGGATGACACCTTCGGCTAGTCTATCCTGTGCTTGAGAGCTTTGTGGACACGTCCCGCCCTCGGGAACCGCTGTCATCAAACTGAAACACTCGCGCTCTAACGGCCTGTCAGGGCCGTCTTGCCGGAGGCGCCCATCGTCCAACAACCCAGACAAGCGCTCCATGCCCTTCAAGTTCATCCATATCACCGACACGCATCTCGCGAACCCGGGGCTGAAGCTCTATGGCCTCGACCCGCGCGCCCGGCTGGACGCCGCCATCGCCGACATTAACAAGCATCAGTCCGATGCCGCCTTCGCGGTTGTGACCGGCGATCTCACCCATTGGGGCGAGCCTGAATCCTACGCCAATTTCGCCGAGGCGATGGCTGCGCTGAAAATGCCGTACATCGCCATGGTCGGCAATCACGACCGCCGCATCGCCTGCCTCGACGGCCTGAAGGCGGCGCCCCGCGATCCCAACGGCTTCGTGCAGGGCACGCGGGCCACCGAGCACGGCCTGTTCGTCTTACTCGACACGCTGGACGAAACCAGCCACGCCGGCGAGATGTGTGCCCAGCGCCTCGACTGGCTTGCGAATACGCTCGCCGCCGCGCCGGCGGACATGCCGTTCGTCGTTTTCATGCATCATCCGCCCTTCCCGGTCGGCGTTCACGCGATGGACGAGATCGCGCTGAAGCAGAGCGCGGAATTCGCGGAAGTGATCGCGCCCTACCGGTCGCGCATCCGCCATCTCTTCTTCGGCCACGTGCACCGCCCGATCTTCGGCAGCTACGGCAAGATCCCCTTCTCCACCCTGCGCGGCACCAACCACCAGGTCTGGTTCGAGCTCGACGCGAGCGCTCCGCATCTCGCCAGCCACGAGCCGCCGGCCTATGGCGTGGTGCTGATCGACGGAGAGAACCTGGTCGTGCACAGCCACGATTTCCTCGACACCAGTCTGCGCTTCCCCTTCGCCGCACCGGCGGGAATGGACGACCGCGACTATGCGCTCAACCTCCCGGCGCGTTGAGATGAGCCTCGCTGAACTCGCGGCTCTCCCGGTCGCGACGTCAGCGCCGCCGCGACTGCACGTGCTGAGGCGGTTCTCTCACCGCTTCAAAGCGTCGCTGCCGGCCTATCTGCTGCTGCTGCCCTCGCTGGTCTTCCTGGCGCTGTTCACCTACGGCGCGATGGGACGCGTGTTCGTCGATGCGCTCTACCAGCGCGCCACGCCGAAGGCGCCGCTCCGCTTCGTCGGTCTCGACAATATCAGCGCGGTGCTCGCCGACCCTTATTTCACCGGCGCTGTCGTCAACAATCTCGTCTATGCCTTGGGCACGGCGATCCCGAGCATCGCGCTGGCGCTGCTGTTCGCGCTGGCGCTGGCGCGCACCAACGCCGTGAGCAGCGTGCTGCGCGCCGCGCTGTTCCTGCCGGTGCTGATCCCGATGGTCGCTGCGTCCGCGCTGTTCCTGTTCATCTTCCTGCCCAATGTCGGACTGCTCGACTACTATATCGGCCGCCTGCTTCCGGTGCTGCCGAACTGGCTCGGCGACCCCGATATCGCGCTCTATGCGATCATGGTGATCACCATCTGGAAGAACGCCGGCTACTACATGCTTTTCTTCCTCGCCGGCCTCCAGGCCGTGCCGGAGGACGTCATGGAGGCGGCGCATCTCGACGGTGCGGGGCCGTTCCAGCGGCTGCTCTACATCATCCTGCCGGAGCTTAAGCCCACCTTCCTGTTCGTCATCGTGATCGCCACGCTCAACGCAGTCACCCAGGTCGACCACGTCTTCGTCATGACCAAGGGCGGCCCCTCGAACGCCACCAATCTGGTGCTGTTCTACATCTACCAGCAGGCGGTGGAGCATTACGACATCGGCAAGGCCTCGGCGGCCACGCTGCTGACGCTCGGCGCGCTGATGGGCCTCACCGCGCTCTCGTTCCGAACAATGGCGAGCCGCGAGGGCGGACCATGACGCTGGTCGACCGCCTTTTTAGGGACACCCCGCTCGCCACCCGTCGCGAGATCACGCCAAAACTCGGCTTCGCGCTGACCGTGCTGCTCGCCATCGTCTGGCTCATTCCCTTCCTGTGGATGGGCGTGGCGACGCTGCGCCCCGCCTCGGACGGCATCAACGCCATGGCCGAGTTGATGCCGAGCCTGAAACCGACGCTCGACAACATCAGGGACGCCTGGGAGATCGGCGATTTTCCGCGCTACTTTCTCAACACCACGATCATCTGCACCGGCATCCTGCTGGTGCAATTCGTCACGATCACGCTGGCGGGCTTTGCCTTCGCGCGGCTCACCTTCGCCGGCAAGACGCTGATCTTCTATCTGTTCCTGATGCAGCTGATGCTGGTGCCGGTGCTGCTGATCGTACCGAATTTGAAGCTCGTCGCGCAGCTCGGCCTCTACGACACGCTCGCCGGGGTGATGATGCCGTTCTTTGCTTCCGCGTTCGGCACGTTCCTGATGCGCCAGGCGTTCGAGGCCATTCCGACCGAACTCGAGGACGCAGCGCTGATCGACGGCGCCGGACTGTTCCAGCGCATCCGCCACATCTACGTGCCGCTGTCGCTGCCGAGCTTTTCCGCCTTCGCCATCATCTCCGTGACCAGCCACTGGAACGACTTTCTGTGGCCGCTGATGGTGATCAATTCACCGGACAAGCGGCCGCTCACGGTTGGCCTGTCCGTCTTCACCGCGACCGCGGAAGGCACGCAGGCCTGGGGCACGATCGCCGCCGGCACACTGATGGTGATCGCACCGCTGCTCGTCACCTTCCTGATCTTCCAGAAGCGCTTCATCAGTTCTTTCGTCACCTCAGGCATCAAATAGGAGAATTTCCGATGCTGTTTTCCCGCAGGCTCATGCTTGGCCTTGCCATGGCAGGCACTTTGGCAGGCGCCCTGGCCTTCCCGGCGCTGGCCGCAGGCCCGACCGAGATCGACTTGTTCTTCCCCGTGCCCGTCGACGGCAAGCTCGCGCGCGACATGGGCACCTTGATCAAGGAGTTCAACGAAGGTCATCCGAACATCAAGGCGACCGCCGTCTACACCGGCTCCTATGACGATACGCTGATCAAGACGCGCGCGGCCATGAAGGCGGGCAAGCCGCCGGCCGCCGTGATCATGTCGGCAAACTTCCTGCTCGACATGCAGATCGAGAACGAGCTCACCAATCTGGATTCCCTGATTGCCGCCGACGGCACCACCAAGGAGCAGTTCCTCGGTCAGTTCTTTCCGGCGCTCCAGGGCAACGCGGTGATCAACCGCTCCGTCTACGGCGTGCCCTTCCACAACTCGACGCCGCTGCTCTACATCAACGCCGACCAGGCCAAAGAAGCCGGCCTCGATCCGAACAAGCCGCCGCAGACCTGGGCCGAGCTCACCGACTGGGCCAAGAAGCTCACCAAGCGCGAGGGCGACAAGGTGACCCGCTGGGGCATCGCGATCCCCTGTGCCTACGACTATTGCGGCTGGATGATGGAAACGCTCACCATGACCAATGGCGGGCGCTACTACAACGAGGAGTTCGGCGGCGAGGTGTATTACGACACGCCCTCGATGCTCGGCGCACTCACCTGGTGGAACGATCTCATCGCCAAGCACAAGGTGCATGCGCCGGGCGCAACGCCCGGCCCGGCCGTCAGCACCTCCTTCATCTCCGGCAATGCCGCGATGATGATGCTGTCCACGGGCTCGTTGACCTACGTGCGCGACAACGCCAAGTTCAACTACAAGGTCGCGTTCATCCCGCGCAACGTCCGCAACGCCGTGCCGATCGGCGGCGCCTCGCTGATCATTCCGGCCGGCCTCGAAGCCGACAAGCAGAAGGCTGCCTGGACGCTGATCAAGTGGATGACCTCGCCCGAGAAGAGTGCCTGGTGGAGCCGCGCCACCGGCTACTTTGCGCCCAACATGGCCGCCTACAAGACGCCTGACATGGTCGACTTCCTGAACAAGAACCCGGACGCCAAGACCGCCGTCGAACAGCTCGACGTCGCCAAGCCCTGGTTTGCGACCTACAAGACCGTGCCGGTGCGCAAGACGCTGGAAGACGAGGTGATGCTGGTCCTCAACGGCAAGAAGCAGCCGAAGGAAGCGCTCGTCGCCGCCCAGAAGGCCGCCGACGAGACGCTCAAGCCGTACAACGCCGAGACATCGCTGAAGCTGCCGTAGACCCGGCGAGCATAGCATAGATCGAGCATAGCATAGATACGTCGGCGCCCTGGACCCTGGGGCGCCGAACTGATTCAAGGCCTGGCAACAGCCGATGTCGAGCCTGAGCACCTGCGCACGGTCCAGTGAGTCTGACCGCGCGTTTCCCAAAATTTCCAATTTCTCTTCCTGCAAATTCCTTTCCTGCTGGCACCCGCCCGTCTTGGCCCATATCGTGCTAGCGGCAGGTTGTCGCACGCGAACCTGATCTCGTTGAAAGGGCACCAACTGCCCGCGGCAGCAGGTTGGACGATACGTCTAGGCATGACAGAGCACCCAGTGAACGGTATCCCCCATTCGATCCTCGATACGCGCGGTCTCCCGGGAAAGCAGGCATTCGCCCTCTGGCAGGAGCACATAAGCCGCTACTATGACCTACGGACGCAAAAGGAGCATCCCCATGCTTTCAACGTCCGTGCAGACTTCTGGCATCTCGGCAATGTTCTATTCGCCGACTTTCGAGTGCCTCCCCAGGACTGGAGTCGCTCCCGCGCATGCATCGGGCGCGACGGACTGGACCTGTTCATGATTCAGGTCCTGACAACAGGTTGGAACGGCCCGCGCGACAGTGGGGGGACGGCTCGCCCCGGCGACATCCTGGTTTGCGACATGGCGCAGCCGACAAACAGGCGCGGCGGCGACAACCACGCGCTCACCCTGTTCCTGCCGCGCAATCTACTCGGCCCTCGTCTTAAGGCGCCCGACGAACACCCGCTGCGTCTGTTGCCGGCGCACGACCCGCTCGCCGCCTTGCTCCGCGATCATCTCCTGGGCTTTCACGCGCGCTTGTCCGGGATGCTGCTGGGCCAGGCTCAAGCCGTCATACCTGCCACCGTGCAACTGATAGCCGCGGCGATCAACGGAGCGGTCGGAGAGGAGCAGGCTGGCGGCATACGCTTGGCCATGACCGACCGGATCTGCTCCTACATCAACGCACACATCCTTGATCCCAACCTCACTCCGGAAAGCATTGCCGGCAGGTTCGGAATGACACGGCGCAACCTCAGCTACCTCTTCGAATCTTATGGTGGTGTTGCCGCCTACGTACGACGAAAGCGGCTCTCCTCCATACGAGTTGCGTTGAGTGATCCCGCACGCAAAGGGCAGTCGATCGAGGCGATCGCCGAAGCCCATGGCTTCAAGCACTATCGCAGTTTTGCTCTCGCCTTTCACAAGCATATCGGCCTCACACCACGCGAGGTGCGCGCGCGCAGTCTCGAGGGCAAAGCCTTGTCATCCATGTCGTGCGATGACCTCGCGGAGTGGGCACAATGGCTCGAGTTCATGAAGTGATTTACCGACCACCGTTGCGGCGGCGCGAACGATGACGCTTCCGGCTCCACGCCCGGAAGCAAGCATGCTTCCGATGTCCTGCGCAGGAGAGAGACGCTGTCGGCAAGGGTAGGCTGCGCAGCAACTACGCGTGATTGATTTGCTGGTCTTCCCGCTGAGGAGACAAGCTCTCCCTTCCTAAAAATTCCCGTTTCACTTCCCGCCATTTCCTATTCCAGGACAGTTCATTCCTTGATCTGTCCTTTCCACGCACGTTCCGCCAAAGAGAGGCATGGGCAGAATGCGCCCGAACGAGCGCGCGACGGCCTTCGCAACAATGCGAGCCTTGCCCGAGGAGAGAATGATGAGTCTTCTGAAGCTTGAACGCTGCAAGCGTCGATTGGCACAAGAAGCGACAACGTCAGAACGCAGACGGGCCCGGCAAGCCGCCCCCGCGGGTGTCGCAGGTTCTGGTCCACTGCAACGGAATCGCAGGTACCTAGCCCGGGTCGGGGTCGCTCTCAGCGGGCTTTTCCTGCTCCTCACGCCCGGCTCAGCTTTCGCGCAGTTCGTTTGCGTCGACGCATCACTCTCGGCTGGCGGATCAACTGCGACTGGGGCCAATTCTGTGGCCTGTGGGATTTCACAGACTGCTGCCGGCCAACGTAGCGTGGCTGTCGGCTTCTTCAATCAGGCGACCGGGGATGACAGTGCAGCCTTTGGCAGCAGCGCCAAGGCGAGTGGAACCGCGAGCACGGCTCTCGGGCTTTCGGCACTGGCAAACGGCGACTTCGCGGTGGCGGTGGGAGATTCGGCTAGTGCAATCGGGGTCTCCTCGACCGCGATCGGCGACCAATCGGCCGCCCTGGGGGTCGGCGCCGTCGGCGTAGGCGCCCGTGCCGCGGCGGACGCGGATCATTCAGTCGCGATCGGCGAAGACGCTTGGGCGAAGGCAGCCGGGGGGAACTCGGTCGCTATCGGCAACGCGGCTACTGCGGCTGCCGTCGGCGCAACGGCCGTGGGTCAAAAAAGCCATGCGTTCGGCGTGAACTCCAGTGCATTCGGCATCGGCAGCGTCGCCAGCGGCGACAACGCGACCGCAGTCGGCACGAGTGCGAGCGCGACCGCCGTCGGCGCGACCGCACTCGGCGCAGGTGCGAGCGCGACCTTCGCCAACTCCACCGCGATCGGCAACGGCGCCTCGACCAGCGCCCCTAACCAGGTCGCGATTGGCACCGCCTCGAACACCTACCGCCTGTCCGGCATCACCTCTGCTGCCAGCCTCGCGGCGCAATCCGGGACGACCTACCTCGTCACGTCAGATGCGAGCGGCAATCTGGCCACCACCGGCTTCAGCACGGCAGGTCTGACATCGCTGCAGTCGCAAGTCACCTCCCTGCAATCCCAGGTCCTCGACAACAGGACCGAGGCGCGGACCGGCACGGCCATCGCATTGGCGGTAGGCTCCATGCCGGCGCTCCAACCCGGCCGAAAATTCGCGCTTTCCGGTGGCTACGGTAATTTCCAGGGCAGCAACGCGTTCGGCCTCGGTGCAACCGCGCTCGTTTACGACAGCAAGAGCTACGCCGTCGTCGTGAATGCGGGCGCCGGCATCGGCCTGGAGCGCAACGTCGCCGGCGGCCGCGGCGCGGTCTCGGTTCAGTGGTGACACGTCCTTGGTCGAGCGCGCGGTGCGTTGGCAACGAGACGGGTCGTTGATTGTTTCGGGGCCGCGGAGCGGCGGTTCATTCCGCCTCCGCAAACTGCTTGTTGCCTCAATCGCGCTCCTCGCATCCTGCGATGTGATCGCGGAAGCGCAGCAGCGGCCCAGCCACGAGGTCGCGCAAGCGCCAAAGCCGGCCAACATCGACCGCAACGGCGTGCTGACGCTGGTGCGCGGAACGCTGCTTGCGCTGGACCACGCCAACAAGACCGGTAACTACACCGTCCTGCGTGACCTCGGCGCGCCCGCATTCTATGTCGGCAACAGCGCCGCACGGCTGTCTGAGATCTTCGCCAAACTACGCAACGACAAGCTCGACCTCTCGGGCGTTGCGGTCATCGATCCGCAGCTCTCGCTGCTGCCGCAGATCGAGACGAACGGAATGATGCGTATGGCAGGATTTTTCCCGTCGGTGCCGTCGCAGGTCAACTTCGAGCTGATGTACGTGCCGGTCGACAGTCAGTGGCGCCTCTTTGGAATATCGGTCGCGGTCGGCCAGTCCGGCCCTGTGCCGCCTCCGTCAGAGCCTCCGAATTCACCCGCAAAGCGGTCGGCGACCGAGAAGAAGCTGCCCTCCCCACAGCCATCTCCGAAATAGCGGCATTGCCCTGCCTCCCGTTAACCCCCCGTCCACCATCCGGCCCACTGCGCCGGCGGTAACCACGAGAATTAACAGACCGTCAACGCGCCCCCGACAATTCTAACGGTCTTGCGAGGGATTTTGCCGTGGATCTGTTGGTTTTCGAGTTCCTGGGACTGGCGCTGGTCGCCATGTGCGTGGTCGTGGTGGCGCTGCCCTGCGCGCGAAAACCCTCGCAGCGGATCCGTTACGAATAGGATTTTGCGCCTGTTCAAGCCATTCCGGCCCAAATGCAAGGCTCGAATTCGCTCCAAGCCCCTTGACATCACAGCGCTTTCGGCAGAACGGCTGATGGTCTCGTCATGGGCCGTTCATGGATTTGATTACCACCACCGCTGACCTCGCGGCTGCCTGCAGCCGGCTGGCCAAGCACCCCGTTATTACCGTCGATACCGAATTCCTGCGCGAAACCACCTATTACCCGCTCTTGTGCGTGGTGCAGATGGCCAGCGCTGAGGAAGCCATCATCATCGACGCCCTGGCCGAGGGCATCGACCTCAAGCCGTTCTTCGAGCTGATGGGCAACGAGAGCGTACTGAAGGTGTTCCATGCCGCCCGGCAGGACATCGAGATCATCTGGCACCAGGCCAGCATCATTCCGCACCCGGTGTTCGACACCCAGGTCGCGGCCATGGTGCTCGGCTATGGCGACAGCATCGCCTACGATCAGCTGGTCGAGAAGGTCACCGGGCATCGGCCCGACAAAACCCACCGCTTCACCGACTGGTCGCGCCGGCCCCTGACCAAGGAGCAGATGCACTATGCGGTGTCCGACGTCACGCATCTGCGCGACGTGTTCGCGGCGCTCGATGCCGACCTGAAGAAGCGCCGCCGCAGCGAATGGGTCTCCATCGAGATGGAGATCCTGACGTCTCCCAAGACCTACGACTTCCACCCCGAGCGCGCCTGGGAACGGCTCAAGACGCGGGTGCGCAAGCCGAAGGACCTCGCCGTGCTGATGGAGGTTGCGGCCTGGCGCGAGCAGGAGGCGCAGAGCCGCGACGTGCCGCGTGGCCGTGTGCTGCGCGACGAAGCCGTCAGCGACATCGCGACCCATGCGCCGAATACGCTGGAAAAGCTCGCCCATCTGCGCTCGGTGCCGAAGGGTCTTGAGAAATCCAAATGGGGCGCGGACATCGTTGCCGCCGTCGAGCGCGGGCTGGCGCGGGATTTCTCCACGCTGCCAAAGCTGGAGAAGCCGCGGAACAATTCCAACGGCGCGGCCATCGTCGAGCTATTGAAGGTGCTGCTGCGGATGACCGCGGAGCGCCATGCGGTCGCCAGCAAGGTGATCGCGACCGTCGACGATCTCGAGGAGATCGCGGCCGACGACGAGGCCGACGTGCCCGCCTTGCACGGCTGGCGCCGCGAACTGTTCGGCGATGCCGCGCTGAAGCTCAAACGCGGCGAGCTGGCGCTGGCGATCGAGAAAGGTCGCGTGATCGGGGTCCAGCGGGCGTAGGCGATTAAACCGTCATTCCTGACGTGCTCGCCATGCGCAGCATGACGAGCCTCGAAGGATGAGCGGCCCCCGCTGCGAGCCAGTCGGGCCGTCGCCCTTTGAGGCTCGCCGAAGAGGCGAGCATCTCAGGGTGACGGTGTTAGATTGAATGCCAAGACGAGGCGAGAGCCTAGGCCGGCGTCAGATTCGCCACGTCCGCCTTCATGTCGTCGAGCACGCCGGCGATGGCCGTGACCAGCTCATCGATCTGGCCCTTGTTGACGATCAACGGCGGGCAGATCGCGATTGCATCTAACATGTTGCGCGAGATCACGCCGCGTTCCTGGAGCTTGCGGCTTGCGATGCCGCCGACCGCGCCGGGCGTTGCAGCGGCCGTCTTGCGCTGCTTGTCGAGCACGAGCTCGAGGGCTGCGATCATGCCGACGCCGCGGACCTCTCCGACCAGCGGATGGCTGGTGAGCTCGCGCAGCTTGCCCTGCATGTACGCGCCGAGCTCGGCGGCATGCGCGACCAGGCCGCGCTCCTCGATGATCATGAGGTTCTCCAGCGCAATGGCCGAGCCCACGGGATGGCCGCCCGCGGTGAAACCGTGGCCGAGCACGCCGATCTTGTTGCTCTCGTCTGCGATCGGCTCGAACATGCGCTCGTTCAGCATGATCGCCGACAGCGGGAAATAGCTCGAGGTGATCTGCTTGGAGACCACCATCGCGTCCGGCTTGATGCCATAGGTCTCGCAGCCGAACATCTTGCCGGTGCGGCCGAAGCCACAGATCACTTCGTCGGCGACGAGCAGGATGTCGTACTTCTTCAAAACCTGCTGGATCTTGTCCCAATAGGTCGCCGGCGGCACGATGACCCCGCCCGCCCCCATCACCGGCTCGCCGAAGAAGGCCGCGATCGTGTCAGGTCCTTCCTTCTGGATCAACGCGTCGAGCTCCTCGGCCCGCCGCGTCGCGAAGGCTTCCTCGCTCTCGCCGGGCGCGCCGTCCTTGTAGAAATGCGGCGAGCCCGCGTGCAGGATGTTCGGCAGTGGCAGGTCGAACGAGCGGTGATTGTTCGGCAAGCCCGTCAGACTTGCCGATGCAATGGTGACGCCGTGATAGGCGCGCAGACGGCTGATCACCTTCTTGCGCTGCGGCTGGCCAAGCGCGTTGGAGCGATAGGCGATCAGCTTCAGGACAGTATCGTTCGCCTCCGAGCCGGAATTGGTGAAGAACACCTTGCTCATCGGCACTGGGGCGAGCGCGACCAGTTTCTCGGCGAGATCGATCGAGGGACCGTGCGATTTGGCGGAGAACGTGTGATAGAACGGCAGCGCCTGCATCTGCTTGTGCGCCGCCTCGACCAGACGCTTCTCGTTGAAGCCGAGCCCGACGCTCCACAGGCCAGCCATTGCCTCGAAATAGCGCTTACCCGACGCGTCGAAGACGTAAGGGCCCTCGCCGCGCTCGATCACCAGCGGGCCGGCCTGCTGATGCGCGCGGGCGTTGGTATAGGCGTGGAGCTGGTAGGCCACATCGCGGGCCTCCTGCGAATTGGGCAGCATGGACATTTGCGAGATCCCTCAAGTCGTCACGTCGCCGGGGGGCCAGCGTCATCACTCGATTATCGAGTCACTTGGCTATTGCGACAGGACAAAACTTGCAACGCCAATTCGGCGGCGGCAAGCGCTCAGCAGCGTTGCACAAAGCCGCACACGCGGCAGCTCTCAGGCCGCGCCGTCGTCATCCGCATCGCCGGTGGCGGCAGCGGCTTCCCTCACCTCCACAAGCGCCATCGAAAGCAGATAGACCGTTGTCGGCAAGCCGATGCGGCGGGCCGCCTCGGCGGCGCGCGACAGATCGCTTGCCAGCTCCTTGAGCTGTTCTCCCCGTGACAATGTCCCACCCCATTCATCCGCCGATCGCGGCCGCCTAAACAGCGACGGCGCCGCTGGTTCTGATTAGTTCGGCGCCGGACTGGACTGTAGCAAAATTGCCGAGGACATTCACCATCGCATGCTTGTAGGCGACCGCATCGCCCGTGCCCGGCTGCCGGCACGCCACGGCGTCGCCGACCAGCTGGTAGCGATGGCTGCGGTGAAATCCCTCAACGGCGGTGGCCAGGATGGTTTCATCCAGGGAGAAGCCGATCAGCACGCAGCGCACATTGCGGATATTGGACATATAGTCCACAAACCTCGCCGAGCTGTAGGCCGAGGGCAGCGGGTGCTCGAACGTCATCTCGCCGGGCTGCGGCTTCGTCTCGGCGATCCAATCGGTCAGCCTGGATGCCGGATTGAACCAGGCTGCCTGGGCGATGCGCTTCAGGTGCATCACCGGCCAGAGATTGTCGCGCCACAGCATCAGGAGTTCCAGACAGCGCGCGGTGACGGCGTCGCCGTCGAGGATCACGTGGCGACGCCCGGGGGTCAGATATTCGACCTGAAGATCCGCACAGATCAGGATCGGCGGATCAGCGTGGTTGGAAACCAGCATTGTCTTGCGCTTAGCTGCACCAGTTTCAACGGCTGGCGAGTGCGAGGTCCCGCAGCGGCGAGGTCACCGACCGTCCCGCGGACGCATCGAGCACGCCCGGCCGGTCCCAATCGCCCTCGGGACGGATGATCACATAGGGATCGCTGTCCAGCGTGATGGCATCCGGCCCCGGCTCGATCTCCAGCAGCATTTCCGTATAGGAGAAATCCGAGAACGTGATCTTGCGATTGTGGCCCAGCGGCTTGGCGCCGAAATGAGCCCAGAAATCGACCAGCCGGTCCTGCGCCTGGCCGTAGATCTTGCGAAAGCCCTTGCGCTTCACATAGTCGACGCTCGCCTGCACCAGCTTGAACGAGACGCGCGAGCGACGATATTGGTGCCGTACCGCGAGCCGCTCCACCTTGGCGAAATCGCCGAAGAAGCGCACCCGCAGGCAGCCTGCAGGCTCGTTGCCGACGAAGCCGATGAAATGCGCGGCGACCATGTCGTTGCCGTCGAACTCCTCCTCGAACGGACAATCCTGCTCGGCGAGATAGACCGCCGAGCGGATGGCGGTAACAAGCATGAGATCGCTGGGATCGCGCGCGAGGCGGATGGTGATGGCGCGGGAGTCGGGCTTGGCGAGAGGAATCCTAGTACCGTGCATCTGCAAAACTCCTTGCTTGGATGATTGCGCCCGGCATGCGCATCGGCTGCCGGTGCCAGGGGCGCTCGTAACACCAGAGGTCAGGCTGGAAGCTCGGGATGGGCTCGAAGCCGGTCGCCTTCATGATATCTCGTCCGGCCACGGTTGACGGCTGCGCATAGCAATCTGCGTTACGAAATCTTACCTGTCGCAAATGAGCCGCGGCCTTGCCGAGACCGGCGACGCCGCGCCCCGTCGCCGCGATCGCCCAGATATAGATGGCAGCAACGTCCTCCTTCGCGGAAGCGAGATAGTGCGTCTCAGGCGAGGTGAGGCAGATCTCGTCGAGCAGCAGCGCATCGTGCCCGCGGTCGTTGAGAAACAGGAAGGCCATGCCGCCGAGCAGTCTACCCTTCCGGCTGAAAGTCAGGATGCTCTGAGGATCGAAAGTGAAGTATCTCGCGAGTTCCGCCGCCCCGATTTGCACACCCGGCACCAGCCGGTGCGCCATGTCGGAAAGCGCGGCAATTTCGGAAAATTGCGCGCAACGAACTTCGACATCCGGACTCAGCGGCAAGGCATCAAAATGATGTCTTGCGGCAAACGAGCCCCTTTCCATAGCCATATCGCCCCTCTATCGTTCGGGGCTTTAGTGCCCCGCTACGACATTGAACTTAGCGGTTGGGGATCAGGCGTATGCAGCAAGTATTGCACCGGGGTGCTGCGATGATGCAGCACCGTGAAGAGGCCCTGGATGCATCCTGGGATGATTTGAAGCTTTTTTTAGCGTGCGCAAAATATAAAAGTTTCCGCAACGCCGCCGAGGAACTCGGGCTCACCTCCACCACACTGATGCGCCGGATCGACCGGCTCGAAGAGAGCATCGGCTGCAAGCTGTTCCTGCGCGACCAGAGCGGACTCACGCTCAGCGACGAAGGCACTGCGATGATCGCCGACGTCGCACACATGGAGCGTCATGCCTTCAACGTTTTTCGTCGCGCCTCGCGATCGTCGAGCGACACCACAGGCACCGTACGTGTTGCGGTGACTGAAGGCCCCGGCAATTTCTGGATCCTGCCGCGGCTGATCGATTTCCAGAAGACCTATCGCAAGATCACCGTCGATCTGCGCTGCGCGATGGAGCAGGCCGACGTCGCACGGCTTGAATCCGATATCGCGATCCAGCTCGAGCCGCCGACAAATCCCGATCTGATCGTCGCAAAGCTCGGGCGGCTGCACATCTATCCCTTCGTCTCCAAGGAGTACGAGAAGCTCTACGGCCTGCCGTCAACGCTGGCCGAGCTGAAGGACCACCGCATCATCAAGCAGACCGCGCCGCAGGTCGACGACGGCGCCTACGCCCGCATCCTCGGGCTGTCGTCGCTCGAAGGCATCGTCGGGATCAAGACCAATTCTTCGGTCGGCGCGCTCTATGCAGTGGAGCGCGGCGCCGGCATCGGCTTCCTGCCGACGGTGTCGATCGCGCTCGGCGCGCCGCTCGTTGCCGTCGATCTTGGCGTCAGTCACCACGCCGATCTCTGGCTCACCTATCACCGCGAGTTCCGCGCCTCCGAGCGCCACAGGATCGTAGTCGACTGGCTCAAGAAGATCTTCGATCCCAAGAAATATCCCTGCTTCCGCGACGAGTTCATTCATCCGAACGCGCTGGTGCCGATGATGACGACTGCGCGAGAAGGCTTTGGGCTGACGGGATATGTCGCGGCGACGCCGACATAGGCGCGGCCGTTTGCTCGAGCATGATCTTGTCGGAAAACCGCTGCACACTTTTCCGGATCATGCTCGCGCATTACCACCGATATTCGAAGCCCGCCGTGCCCTGGTGCGAGGTGAGTTCGTCGCGGAACTTGGCATCGTAGTTGATGTAGAGCCGCGCGGTGTTGGTCAGACTGAGCGAGGCCGAGGCGCCGGCATCCATGCCGTAACGGCTCTCGCCGATCCCGGGAACGATGATGCTCTGGGTCCCCAGGCTGACCTGCACCACTCCCAGGTTCTGGTAAAAATTGTCGACGAACTTGCCGTAGGCCGACAGGTCCAGAACCTTCTGGTCGAGGATGAAGTAGCGCCCGATCTCGGCACCGATCATGACGCGCGCGCGTGAGAGCGCGGTGAAACCAACGTTGAGCGGATCGAGCCCTCCGGCCTCCTGGAACGCTGCGCTGGTGGCGCGAACATATTCGAGCGCGCCCTTGGGCACGATCCGCATCTGGTCCTGGGTCCAGTAATAGCTGATCTCGGTCAGCGCGCCGTCGACAGCGGCGCGATAGCCCGCGGTCGCAAGGCCAAAGCCAGTGTCCCGGTTGGAATGGACCTTGCCGAAACCGTGCACCACCGCGAAGGCCCAGGTCCACGGTCCCTTGTCGACCGAGCCATTGAAGCCAATCTGCGTCAGATCGAGCGTCGCCGACTGGAGCGCGAGCGGCACGTCGATGTCGGTGTGGCTCTGGTCGATGGAGAAGCCGAGATTGACGCCCGGCGCGACCCGCGCGCCGAAACCGGCAACGCCGCCAAATGTCTTGCGCTTGTCGCCGACGAAATCACCCTGCGCATCGGTCCGGACGGAAATGCCGTAGCCCTCTATCCAGGTGCGGTAGCGCGGATCTTCCGTGCTCTCGGACGCACCGCCGCCGCCGGGATTGGTCCGGAACGCGCGGTTAAACCCGCCCGAGGCCTGATTGCCGAGCCGTTCCAAGAACCACGAGCCGAGATTGAGCGTGCTATTGCCGGCCGACTGGTCGTAATTGATCGAGGTGGGCACCGGCACCGGCGTTGGCGACGGAGTCGGCGTCGGGGTCGGAGTGGGCGTCGGACTTTGTGCGAAGCCGGGCGTCACCGACATCGTCACGACGAGCGCAAACGCCATCGCAATCGCAGCCGCGATCCGGCGGACGCGGTCCAGCCGGATCGTCTGCCGTGTCCCGGAGAGCTGCGAGATGCAGCACATGACAACTAATCCCGAAGCAAAATGGCGGCTCGCAAAAATGCAACACAACCTGCGAAGCGTGCGGCGATTTGTGCTGAACTGCTACGGAGCGTCAATCGGTTGAAGCGCTCGGGCAAGGGCTATTGCCCTCGATTGTGGTTCCGCTGCCACAGGTCGCAAATAGGAGGCGGTTAGACCCGACCCGGCCTTGAAATCCGCACGCGGCTTGCTAATGTGCGATTTTCATGTTGCAATATTGCACACAATCGGAATTGGCCGCTCGGCTGTGCGTTTCGCGACGTTGAGACTCAAGACTCGAACAGACTTCCGGAAGCCCGTTTGTGGCGTGGCACGCAAAAAAGGCGGCCGCGTCTTTTTCGTATCTAGTGGAGGAGACTAGCGATGCCGCAAAAGGGCACCGTCAAATGGTTCAACCCGACCAAGGGCTATGGGTTCATCAAGCCGAACGGCGGCGACAAGGACGTGTTCGTCCACATCTCGGCCGTCGAGCGTGCTGGACTCTCCACCCTGAACGAGAACCAGGTGGTTGAATACGACCTCGTGGAGAACCGCGGCAAGTCGTCCGCAGAGAACCTCAAGGTCTCCTGATTTCCCCCGGCCAAGCCCGCGAGAAATCGTGACGTTGCCCCCGGCCCTGCCGGGGGATTTTGTTTGTGAAGACGAAACGCGACGGCGCTTCAGCTCGCCACAGGCGCAATCAGGAAATTCTCCGACGCCGCGCTGCCAGCCGTCTTGCAGACATCGCCCTCGATCCGGACCTTTCCGGTCGCGAGCAGCCGCAGCGCTTCGGGATAGATGCGGTGCTCGACTTCGAGGATTCGCTCCGACAGCGTATCCGCCGTGTCATGATCGCCGACGGGCACCGCGCCCTGCATCACGATCGGGCCGGCATCGGTCTCGGGGATTACGAAATGCACTGTCGCGCCAGACAACTTGACCCCGGCGCGCAAGGCCTGACCGTGCGGGTCGAGGCCGGGGAACGACGGCAACAGGGATGGATGGATGTTGAGCATCCGCCCGTACCAGGCCCTGGTGAATTCCGCCGTGAACAAGCGCATGAAGCCGCCGAGACAGATCAGCTCGATGCCATGCTGGTCGAGCGCTGCTTGCAGCACCGCCTCGAAACCGGCGCGGTCCTTGCCGAACGGCTTGCTCTCGATCACCTGCGTCTTCACGCCGCTCGTCTTGGCCCGTTCGAGTCCCACCGCGTCGGCCTTGTTCGAGATCACGAGCGAGATCTCCGCCGGAAAATCCGGCGCGGCGGCGGCCCTGATCAGCGCGGCCATGTTGGAGCCGCGACCGGAGATCAGGATGGCGACGCGGCGCTTCATCACAGCGCCAGATCGAGGTGGCCGTTATAGACGACGCGATGCTCGCCCTCGGCCGGGATCACGGTGCCGAGCTGCGCCACGGTCTCACCGGAATCAGCGAAGACCTGCACGACCTGATCGACCTTGTCAGGCTCGACAATCGCGATCATGCCGATACCGCAGTTGAAGGTCCGCAGCATTTCCAGCTCGGCGATGCCAGCTTGCGCCGCTAGCCATTTGAACACCGGCAGCACAGGCAGGCGCTCAAGATCAATGCCGACGCCGAGATGCTTTGGCAGCACGCGCGGGATGTTGTCGGTGAAGCCGCCGCCGGTGATATGGGCGAGCCCCTTCACAGCGCCGGTCTCGCGGATCGCGCGCAGGCAGGATTTGACGTAGAGCCGCGTAGGCGTGAGCAGCGCGCCTCCGAGCGTCGTGACAGGCGAGAACGGCGCCGGCGCCTCGAAGCCCAGGCCGGACTGTTCCACGATCTTCCGTACCAGGGAGAAGCCGTTGGAGTGCACGCCCGACGAGGCCAAGCCAATCACGGCATCGCCCGCGGCGATGTCCTTGCGCGGAAGCAGCGTGCCCCGCTCGGCGGCGCCGACGGCAAAGCCGCCGAGATCGTAGTCGCCGTCCTTGTAGAGGCCGGGCATCTCAGCGGTCTCGCCGCCGATCAGCGCGCAGCCGGATTCCCGGCAGCCTTCGGCGACACCCGCGACGATCGCGGCCGTGGCCTCGGGGTCGAGCTTGCCGCAGGCGAAATAGTCCAGGAAGAACAGCGGCTCGGCGCCCTGCACCACGAGGTCGTTGACGCTCATGGCGACGAGATCGATGCCGATGCCGCCATGCAGCCCGGTCTCGATCGCGATCTTGACCTTGGTGCCGACGCCGTCGGTGGCGGCGACCAGGACGGGATCCTTGAAGCCGGCCGCCTTGAGGTCGAACAGGCCGCCGAAACCGCCGATCTCGGCGTCGGCGCCGGGCCGTGCGGTGGCACGCACCATCGGCTTGATCAGGTCGACCAGGCGGTTGCCCGCGTCGATATCGACGCCTGAATCGGCGTAAGTGAGGCCGTTTTTGCGGTCGGTCATGCCCGATTTCCAGTGGGTTTCCGGCTGGTTACGTCGAATTCCGGGGACACGCAATGGCTCGCATGGCGCCCCACCGTATACTATGTAGAGATATCAACCGGTTCAGCCTCCAAAGGGGCCGGATTCGAGGTCAGACCGGGTGCCGGGAAGCGCCACGTGAGTATTCCGAACATCATCACCCTGGGCCGCATCATGCTGGTCCCGATTATCGTCTGGGCCATCGTGTCGAGCCAAATGGAGGTCGCGTTCGCCGTCTTCCTCATTGCCGGCGTCAGCGACGCGGTCGACGGCTTCCTGGCCAAGCGCTTCAACATGGCGAGCGAGCTTGGGGCTCTGCTCGACCCGCTCGCCGACAAGGCGCTTCTGGTCTCGATCTACCTGTCGCTCGGCATCTGGGGCGATATCCCCCGCTGGATCGTGATCCTGGTGGTGTCGCGCGACATCATGATCGTCGCCGCCGTGATCGTATCCTGGCTGTTCGACAAGCCGGTCGAGATGAAGCCGTCGAAGGTGTCGAAGCTCAATACCGCTGCGCAAGTGGCCTACGCGGCGCTGGTGCTGGCGGCGCTCGCCTTCGGCTTCAAGCCGGCCCCCTATGATATTATCCTGATGGGCCTCGTCACAATCTTCACGCTCTCCTCCGTGTCGCTCTATCTCGTCGAGTGGCTGCGGCACATGAGCACGATCGAAGCCAAATGAGCGCAAAATAGGCGCAAGAGCGAGCGCGGAACGGCCCTGCAAAAGGCCAAGTCCCGCTTAACAAGTCGCACTCGATAGGTCGAATCTATCAACTGAGGCCGGCCGTCCGGCGTGGAGCAAAGCAAGCGTGGCAGGCCGCGTTCATCCCCGACAATTGGCGTTCTCGCTTCCGCATGCGGAGAGCCTCAGCCGGGACAATTTCCTCGAAGGCCCCGCCAACGCTGCCGGGCTCGCTTTGATCGACGGCTGGCCAGAATGGCCGAACCGGATCATGTGGCTGGTCGGTCCCGAAGGAAGCGGCAAGAGCCATCTCGCTGCGATCTGGGCCGAGGAGGCCGGCGCCCGCTCGACCACGGCCAATGGGCTGACCGCCGAAGCCGTCCCGGGGGCGCTCGCCACCGGTGCGCTGGTGGTCGAGGATCTCAAGGCAAAGGAGTTCGACGAGCGCGCCCTCTTCCACCTGATGAACCTCGCCCGCGAGGACGGTGCCTATGTCCTCCTCACCGGTCGCGAGGCGCCCGCGTCGCTTGAGATCGACCTTCGCGACCTGCGCTCGCGCCTGCGCGCTGTGCCGGTGGTCGCGCTGCTGCCCCCCGACGACCAGCTCTTCCGTGGCCTGATCGTCAAATTCTGCACCGACCGCCAGCTCACCGTGGACGAGAGCGTAGTCAGCTACCTCGCCACCCGCCTGGAGCGGTCCTCGGCCGCGGCCCGGCAAGCCGTGGAACTGCTCGATAGCGAAGCCCTGCGGCTCGGCCGCCCCGTCACCCGGGCCCTAGCCGCTGATCTGCTCCGCGACGCCTGACCTGCCCGCCCGGCTCCAAGGCCGCTTGACGCGGCGGAGCGGTGGAACATCAATGTCATCGAAACGTCATCGCCCTAACACATGCTCCCGGCGGTTTTGCGCGTAAGTCGCAAATTGGGGCAAACTGGATGGATCGACTTCTCATGGACATCGCGCAAGCTGTTGAGACTAAAGAGAAAGTCGCAGAGACCGAGAGCCTGCCGGCGATCGCATCGAGCCCCGAACGATTCATCAACCGCGAGCTCTCCTGGCTGCATTTCAACCGCCGCGTCCTGGAGGAAGCGGTCAATCCCAGCCACCCCATGCTGGAACGGGTGCGTTTCCTGTCGATTTCGGCGAATAACCTCGACGAGTTCTTCATGGTCCGCGTCGCCGGCATCAAGGCCCAGGTGCGCGAGGGCATTGCCGAGCGCAGCCCCGACGGCCTGACGCCGTCCGAGCAACTCGCGCTGATCAACCGCACGGTCTCCCAGCTTGCCTCCGACCAGCAGGCGATCTGGCGCGACCTTCGCAGCACGCTGGCCGACGTCGACATCGTGCTGGTCGACGGCAAGGACGTCACCAAGGCGGAACGGACCTGGATCGAGGACTACTTCCTCAACAACGTGTTCCCGTTGCTGACCCCGCTCGCGATCGACCCGGCCCACCCCTTCCCGTTCATTCCAAGCCTCGGCTTCACCATCGCGCTGCAGCTCACGCGCGAGGCCGACGGCAAGCAGATGAACGCGCTGATCCGCATGCCCGGCAAGATCGACCGCTTCATCCGCCTGCCCGCCGAGGGCAAGGTCCGGCTGATCACGCTGGAGCAGGCCACCGCCCTGTTCATCAACCGGCTGTTCCCTGGCTACAATCTGCACGGCCAGGGCGCCTTCCGGATCATCCGCGACTCCGAGCTCGAAATCGAGGAAGAGGCCGAGGACCTCGTCCGCCTGTTCGAGACGGCGTTGAAGCGCCGCCGCCGCGGGTCGGTGATCCGGCTCGAGATCGACGCCAAGATGCCGGAGGAGCTGCGCAGCTTCGTGCAGCACGCACTCTCGGCTGCCGACGATGAGGTGTTCCTCGTCGACGGCGTACTCGCCATGAACGAGCTCTCGCAGCTCACCCGCCTCGACCGTCCCGATCTCGAATTCACCCCTTACGTGCCGCGCCATCCCGAGCGCGTGCGCGAGCATGGCGGCGACATCTTTGCCGCAATCCGGCAGAAGGATCTCATCGTTCATCACCCCTACGAATCCTTCGACGTCGTGGTGCAGTTCCTCCAGCAGGCCGCGCGTGATCCTGATGTCGTCGCGATCAAGCAGACGCTCTATCGCACCTCCAACAACTCGCCGATCGTGCGCGCGCTGGCGGAAGCCGCCGAAGCCGGCAAGTCCGTCACTGCGCTGATCGAGCTGAAGGCGCGCTTCGACGAAGAGGCCAACATCCGCTGGGCGCGCGATCTCGAACGCGCTGGCGTGCAGGTCGTCTACGGCTTCCTCGAACTGAAGACGCACGCCAAACTCTCGATGGTGGTGCGCCGTGAAGGCGGAAGCCTCACAACTTACGTCCACACCGGCACCGGCAATTACCACCCTGTGACGGCGCGCATCTACACCGACCTCTCCTACTTCACCTCGGACCCAACCATCGGCCGCGACGGCGCGCGCGTGTTCAACTTCATCACCGGCTATGCCGCGCCAAGCGATCTGGAAAAGATGGCGGTGTCGCCGCTGACGTTGCGCAAGCGCATTATCGAGCACATCCAGGGCGAGACCGCGCATGCGCGGCACGGCCGCCCCGGCGCGGTCTGGATGAAGATGAATGCACTGGTCGACCCCGACATCATCGACGCGCTCTACGAGGCGTCACAAGCCGGCGTGCAGGTCGAGCTCGTGGTGCGCGGCATCTGCTGCCTCAGGCCCGGCATTCCCGGCCTGTCGGAGAACATCCGCGTCAAGTCGATCATCGGACGCTTCCTGGAACACGGCCGAATCTACTGCTTCGGCATGGGTCAGGGCCTGCCGAGCGCGAAAGCCGCTGTGTATATCTCGTCCGCCGACATGATGCCGCGCAACCTCGACCGCCGCGTCGAGGTGCTGTGTCCGCTGCAAAATCCCACTGTGCATCAGCAGGTTCTCGAACAGATCATGGTCGCCAACCTGAAGGACAATGAGCAGAGCTGGCAATTGTTGCCCGATGGGTCCTCAACGCGTATGAAGGCCGCGAAGGGCGAGGAGCCTTTCAACGTCCACAACTACTTCATGACAAATCCGAGTCTGTCTGGCCGTGGAAAGTCGCTCAAGGAATCCTCGCCGCGCCGTCTCACGCGCCGTAATGAACGTCATCAATCCTGATCCGGGATCCGCGACGTGAAGCGGCCGCGCAAGCGCGGCTCGAGCGTCGCGGTCATCGACATCGGCTCCAACTCGGTCCGTCTCGTTGTCTACGAGGGACTGACCCGGAGCCTCATTCCGCTCTTCAACGAGAAGACGCTGTGCGGCCTCGGACGCGAGGTGCAGAGCACCGGCCTGCTCGCGCCCGACGCCGTCGACAAGGCGCTGACGTCGCTGAAGCGGTTCCGTGCGCTGTGCCGCGTGATGCAGGTCGGGCGCGTGTTTGCGATCGCGACCGCCGCCTGCCGTGACGCCTCCAACGGCCCCGACTTCATTGCGAAGGCCGAACGCATCTGCGCCGTGAAAATCGAGATCCTGTCGGGCCCGCGCGAGGCGCGGCTGTCGGCGCTCGGCGTGATCTCCGGCATCCATCACCCCGACGGCATCGTCGGCGATCTCGGCGGCGGCTCGCTCGAGCTGATCGACGTGCGCAGGAACAGCGTGCGCAATGGTGTGACGATGCCGCTCGGCGGTCTTGCGCTCCAGGACCTCGCGCACAAATCGCTCAAGCGCGCCGACCGCATCGTGCGCGAGGAGCTCGACGAGGTGCCGCAGCTCACCGCGGGGCGCGGCCGCACCTTCTACGCCGTGGGCGGCACCTGGCGTGCGCTCGCGCGCATCCACATCATCCAGAGCGGTTATCCGCTCCAGGTGATGCACGGCTACTCCATTTCCGCAGCAGAAGCGCTCGACTTCTCGCGCCGCCTGCGGCGGCTCGCGGCCGCCGACATGCTCGCCGACATCGAGATCGTCGCCGACGCACGCCGCCCGCTCCTCACCTATGCGGCGCTGGTGCTCGAGCACATCATCCGGGTGGCCCAGCCGAAGACCATCGTGTTCTCGACCTTCGGAGTGCGCGAAGGCCTGCTGCACGAGAAGCTACCGGAGTCCGAACGCAACGAGGACGGGCTGATCTGCGCGGCCGAAGAGCTGAACCAGCTGCTGTCGCGCTCGGCGAAGCACGCCCGTGAGTTGATTGCCTGGACCGACCGCCTCGCGCGTGTGGTGAAGCTGCGCGAGACCGAAGAGGACCGCCGGCTGCGTCACACCGCGTGCCTGCTCTCCGACATCGGCTGGCGCGTGCATCCCGACCATCGCGGCGAGCAGACGCTGAGCCTCGTCGTTAACGGAAACTTCGGCGCGATCACCCACACCGAGCGCGCCTTCGTCGGCCTGTCGGTGTTCTATCGTTATGCGGGCCTCAGCGAAGAAAACCAGCCGCCGGCCAACATGCAGGAGCTGCTGACGCCGGCGCAGCTCGAACGCGCCCGCCTGCTGGGTGCGGCATTCCGCGTCGCACATCTGATCTCGGCGGCGCGGCCGGGCGTGCTGCCGGCCACGCATTTCCGCAGCCAGGGACGCAAATTGATGCTGGTGTTCGAGCATCGCCTCGGCGACCTCGTCGCCGACCGCGTCGGCGGCCGCTTCCGCCAGCTCGCCCGCCTGGTCGGCCGCTCCGGCTCGATCGTGAGGCGCTGATTGGCTAGCTGGTCCTCATCCTGCCGGGACGTTTCTTGAGCCACATGATCAGGCCGGAGACGAACAGGACGAGAGGCGCGAAGCCGGTTGTGAACACCAGCAGGCGTCCCACGAGTCCGAACGCCGAACCGTTGTGAAGCCAGAGCTGTTCGGCCAAATAGCGGTCAGCCATGGACATGGTGCACGAGGTGCGGTCGTGCACCACGGCGCCACTCCATGGATCGAGCCAGATTGCCCCCCGTGACCGCACGGCGGGATCAGCGCCCTCGGGACGGAACTGCACGCGCCACGTGTTGCGCGTTGCTGTTGGCGGGTTGAGCATCGCGATCGCTACGCCAGGCTTGGCCGCCTGCGCGATCCGCACGATCGCGTCCGCCGGGAGCAGCGGCGTCCCAGCCGGAGGCGGTATTTCAATCCGCGGCGACGGATCAGGTGTCGGTTGCGACAGAAGACCGACGACAGGACGCACCACGTCGGGAAAGGTGATCCCGACTCCCGTGATTGAGATCACCAGGAGTGCGAACAACGCCCAAAAGCCGGCCGCGCGATGAACGTCGAAAACAAATCGAAATAGCGAAACATTCTTGCACACGGACACCGATCGCCAGAATTGGCCCGCCCTCGGCCACCACAGGATGAGGCCCGACAGGGCCAGGCCGAGCAGTATGAACCCGACCACGCCGACCAGCTCTTTGCCCCACCACTCATAGAGTAGCAGCGTGTAGTGGAGACGATAAACCTTGAGTGCGAACGCATTGACGTAGTCACGCCGCCCGAGCACCTTCCCGTTCGAAGGATCGACCATGGTCGTCCAACGATTCGGGGTGCGGCCTGTCGCGGTTTCGTGCGTATGGATCACGACCCAGACCGGCCAGGTCCGATCCGGCGCCAGTATGGTGGAAATCGGCGCGGCATCCGCTGCCGCAGCAGCGCGCATCACCTCGGTCAATTCAACCTTTTGCTCCGGGCTCATCGGGGTGTAGAGCGCCGGATTCAAAGCGGCGTCGATTTCCCGGTAGAATACGATAAAGCTTCCGGTCAGGCCTATCAGCACCACGACGATGCCGCCGGTCAATCCAAGCCATCGGTGAGCCAATGAGAGCGCGTGCCGCACGCGTCCAGGCAGCATTGTTGCACGCGTCAAAGCCGACCTGTCTCAGAAATCCGTGGACATCGACAACAGCAGGGTTCGCGGCACACCTTGGGACAATCCCGAGTAGCTCGCCACGCCTGACCAGTAATTGGTATCGAACACGTTCTGGACCAGGGCCCGGAGCGCGACCGGCCGGTTGTTGATTCGTGTGGTGTAACGGGCACCGAGGTCGAGTCTCGTCCAGGCCGGAACGACCTGCGTGTTCGCCGCATCCAGATATTGGTATCCCGTATAGACCGTATTTGCGACCAGCGTCAGACCAGGCGCGAACGGGGTGTCCCATTCAGCGGACAAATTGGCTTGCACCTGAGGCACACCGATCGGCGTCTTGCCGAGATTGGATGGCGTGCTCGTCTTTGTCAGCTCCGGATCGATGAGCGTCACGCCGCCAAGCACGCGAACGCCCGGCTGCACCTCTCCGAATACCGTGAATTCCAGGCCGCGATTGCGCTGTTCGGCGTCGGCCCGGAAGACCTTGTCGACACCGAGCTGTCCCGATGGCTTGGTGATCTCGAATACGCTGATGGTGGTGGCCAGCATGCCGAAATCAATCTTGACGCCCGCTTCCTGCTGCTTGCTGAAATAAGGTGCAAGGACTTCTCCGGAATTGCTCGCCGTCGTCGGCGCGATGTCGCCTTTGCTGAGCCCTTCGATGTAGTTGGCGTAAAGCGAAACGTTGCTCCAGGGCTTGACGACGACGCCGACCATCGGCGTGAGCGCCGTCTGGTCATAGGAAGCGGTGACCGCGCCCGTGGTGGTGTTGTAGTTGTTCGATTTGACGCCCTGTTGCCGGACGCCGACGGTCAGTTGAATACGCTCTTGGAAAACTGACAACGTGTCGGCCAGCGCCAGGCCGGTCAATTCGCTATCTGAAAGCTTTGGAACAGTCGCGGGAGCAGGAACGAGCTGCTCGGGACGGGCGATCGGCGCGTAGATGTTGGACAGAACCGGCGTGCCGGACACGGAGCCCCGCGAGATCTCATCTGTGTAGTAGCTCCCCTGGAAACTCACGGCATGACTGATCGCGGCGGTTTCAAAACGGGCGCGCACACCGGCGTCGGCAACATTCCTGTCGATATCGAATTTGAAATGCCCCGGTATCGAAGTGGTATTGCCAGCCGCGTTCAGGATCGTCGGCGTACCAAAAAGACGATCGACCTGGGTCCTGCCACCACCGGCGTCGGCGAACACAGTCACGGATTCCGTCACATCGTATTCGGCGCGCGCCAGCAGCGAGTTGTCGTGAACCTTGGACCATTCCCAGGCCTGGGTGACATTGCGCCTTCCGACCGGAGCGGTCGGGACAGCTACGCCTGTTGCCACCAGAAACGGCCTCGTGGGAGCGTCGAACTTCTCGTCCTGATCGATGAAGTCGAGCGAAGCCCTGAATCTTTCGCCGCGATAGTCGAACGCGGCGGCGCCGACATACGCCTCCCGGTTTTGGTTGTCCAGCGGCGTATCGCCATTGTGGTAGCTGCCATTGACGCGAATTCCGAATTCGCGGTTGTCGCCGAACCGTCGGCTCACGTCGAGATGCGTGCCGAGCTGGGAGCTTGTCGCGTAGTCGGTCGTAACCCGTGTAAGATCGACATCCCCAGCACGTTTTGGAACAATGTTGATGGTGCCCGCGACGCTGCCGTTCGGGGCCATGCCGTAAAGCAGCGCCGCCGGGCCTTTGATGATTTCGATGCGTTCGACGTAATCGGTGAACACACGATAGTTCGGCGCAACACCATAGACGCCGTTGAAGGCAATTTCTCCGACATTCCCCTCGCCGATCGGAAAGCCACGAATGAAGAAGGAGTCGAGAATGCCGCCGGTCTGCCCCGTGAAACGGACCGAAGGGTCGTTGCTGACGACGTCGGCAACCGTGGTGGCCTGTTGATCTTCAATCTTCTTCGCCGTGTAACTCGTGATGTTGAACGGCGTATCCATGAAGTCCTTGTTGCCCAACAAGCCAATCTGGCCGCCGCGGGCCACCTGTCCACCCGGGTAGGAGGGCGGAAGTGCGCCCGGCTTGGCAGCCGTGGGAGTCGCTTCCGCCTGCATCTTGGCGCGCTCACTCGGAGGCGCGCTTTGACGGCCGGCCCTTCGGGCTGAATTGACCCGTGGACGTGCGCGCGGCTTCGGCGCATCTGCGGTGACGGTCACTGCGGGCAATGTCGTCCCCTGCTCCGTCCCCGGCACAGCGCTCTGCGCGTTGGTGTCATGCAGGAAGCCGTCGCTAAACAGGGCGACGGAGACCACAGAGGCCGCGAATGCCGTCGGGCTGGAGCACGCCAGAAGTGCTCTGACGCTAGCGGCAAGAACAGCAACAGGACGGCGAATGACTCTCGATGGCATTGCGACAGCTTCCGATTTGATGGACGTGAATATCGGAACGACGTGCCGCGGGAGCCTTCATCGAGTCAACGAAAGAACCCCTTGTTTTCAATAGTTTATAATGAGACAAAATCTAAATCGCGCGGTGGTTGAAAAGACGGAGCCGCTCTTCCGCTGAGCACATGCCGGTGGTTGCTCGCGTCTTCCGGCCAACGCCGCTTATCAAGCGGCGGTCCGTCGGAGGCCCGACCGGTCTAGTTGCGAATCGCTGGTGTCGCAGTCGATCGGAATGATCTCAAGCAAGACCTATCCCAGCGGGAAAGAGGCAAGCAGGACTGATCAGATCGCCGAGGTTACTCCGCCGACGCCTTGGCGTGGCGCTCGGAGGATGCGAGCGCGGCCTGGCTCAGGCTGCGCCGGCGCCAGATGCTGCCGACGACCAGCACGACGACGACGCCGAGCGCCGCGCAGAGATATTCGCCGCCTCCGCCGCCGTGACCGAACTGCGGCGGGATGCGCAAGGCGCCAAGCATGCTGTCCAGCGAGGCGCCAAACGGGCCGTCGAACAGCGTGTGCAGCTTCGGCGCGACGCCGGGATCGGTCGCGATCACCTCGCCCGCGATCCAGCCGAGCAGCGCCGCACCGGCCCACACCAGGACCGGCAGCTTGGCGAGCAGCGCCATGATCAGCGCCGCACCGGCCACGATCAGGGGTACGCTGATGGCGAGGCCGAGGATCAGCAACGGCACGCTGCCATTGGCGGCGGCGGCAACCGCAATGACGTTGTCCAGACTCATGACGATGTCGGCGACGACGACGATCTGCACCGCCTGCCAGAGATGCGAAGCCGACTCGACGCCGTCCTCGTCCTCTTGCTCCGGCACGAGGAGCTTTGCCGCGATCACGATCAGCGCGAGGCCGCCGATGAGCTTGAGGTAAGGCAGCTCCATCAGGCTCGCGACGATGCCGGTGAAGATGATCCGCAGCAGCACCGCCGCGCCGGCACCCAGGATCATGCCCCATAGCCGGTGCCGCGGCTTCAGGCCGCGGCAGGCAAGCGCGATCACCAGCGCATTGTCGCCGGAGAGCAGGATGTTGATCCAGATGATCTTGCCGACCGCAATCCAGAAGGTCGGCTCGGCCATCTCATTGCGGAACTGGGTG
The DNA here is from genome assembly GCF_001908185.1 of Bradyrhizobium sp. AS23.2. Taxonomy (GTDB): domain Bacteria; phylum Pseudomonadota; class Alphaproteobacteria; order Rhizobiales; family Xanthobacteraceae; genus Bradyrhizobium. The sequence goes on along the minus strand of NZ_LGHM01000053.1, from coordinate 28,638 downwards.
AAGAATACCCCGATCGTAGCGGGATCGAAGATCTGCCAGAGCCAGTTCACAATACGTCCTTTCGCCCCGTCGTCTTAAAGCATGATCCGGAAAAGTGTGAAGCGGTTTTCCGAAAAGATCATGCTCAAACAAGAACCTAAAGCGCGATGGCATTCATCGCGCTTTAGTACCAGCTGATGGATCAGCCGACGATCTCGTTGCCCGAGAAGAACTGCGCGATCTCGATCGCGGCGGTCTCCGGCGCGTCCGAGCCGTGAGCAGAATTCTCACCGATCGACTTGGCGTAGAGCTTGCGGATGGTACCCTCGGCCGCCTTGGACGGATCGGTCGCACCCATCGCGTCGCGGTACTTGGCAACAGCCCCCTCGCCTTCCAGCACCTGGACGACCACCGGGCCCGAGGTCATGAACTCAACGAGCTCGCCGAAGAACGGCCGCGCCTTGTGGACGGCATAGAAGGTCTCGGCCTGCTCCTTGGTCATGCGGATGCGCTTCTGCGCGACAATGCGCAGGCCGGCCTTCTCGATCACGGCGTTCACCGCGCCGGTCAGGTTACGCGCGGTCGCATCGGGCTTGATGATCGAGAAAGTGCGTTCAATCGCCATGGTCATGTCCTTGAGGAAAATCGGTGGTTCGGAGTTGCGGGGCTTATATCGGCGCCTTCGCCATCCGGCAAGCGACCGCCGGATCGGCCCTCGCAGGCGCTTCGCCGCAGGGCGCAGGCGCCTGATTCCAGCATGGATTACAACAATTTCACGTGGATGAACCCAATCTGAAGCCCCTGTCAGGATTCGGTTCAGCCTCGCCGGCGTAAGGTCGAGCCCATCGAAACCAAAGCCTGATCATGAGGCGGACCGTTTCGGCGGCCTTTCCATCGACGCGATAGCCCCGCGCCGGCAGTTTTGAGGAGATCACCATGTTGAGGAAACTTTCGCTTGCCGCCGTCGCCGCGGCCGCGCTGGGTGCCGCGCTGGCACCGACCTCCGCCTCCGCTCATTGGCATGGCGGCTGGGGCTGGCACGGTGGCGGCTGGCACGGTGGCTACGGCTGGGGCGCTTCGCGCTACTATGTCGGCGGCCCCGTCTCATACGGTTATGGCGGCTGCTATGTGCGCCGGCTGGTCCCGACCCCCTGGGGACCTCGCTGGCGGCTGATCAACCGCTGCTACTGAGCCCGACAGCACCTTCCTACCGGTACCTTCCCCCAAGGTACCCTCCAAGCGAAGCCCCGGCGTTCCCCCCCCCTGCGCCGGGGCTTTGTATTTGGGCGGATATCACGCGTTCATACTATTTTTACTAGAATGCCAAGCATTCCCCACATACGGCGAAACCATTTTGGGGGCCAAGGACTTGGTACCGTGTCGTTACTTTGAGAGCACGGACCCCGCGATGGCTGGCCTTTCTGCCAATGACAGCGAACAGATCGACCGGCGGACCAGCCGCTCGATTTGCGAAGCCGTGGGCGAGCGGCTCCAGCAGAGCCTTCGCCCCGAGCCCCGGCTTCCGACGCATATCGAGCAGCTCCTCAGCGAGCTGAAGAAGCGCGACGGCGACTCGCACTGACCGAGCGACACGGAAAAACGGGTTGCGTTTGATCCCGCCTGCGGTGACAAGGCCGCATGCTCTCGATCACCGACCTCTCCATTCGCCTCGCCGGACGCCTTTTGATTGACCAGAGTTCCGTGCAGATCACGCCCGGCTCGCGCGTCGGCATGGTCGGGCGCAACGGTACCGGCAAGTCGACGCTATTCAAGGTGATCCGGGGAGAGCTGGCGGCCGAGCACGGTTCGGTGACCCTGCCGCCGCGCTGGCGGGTGGGCAGCCTCGCGCAGGAAGCCCCGAACGGCCCCGAAAGCCTGATCTCCGTCGTGCTCAAGGCCGATCTCGAACGCGACGCGCTGCTCGCCGAAGCCGAAAGCGCGACCGATCCGCACCGGATCGCCGAGATCCAGACCCGGCTCGTCGACATCGACGCGCATTCGGCGCCGAGCCGCGCCGCCGCGATCCTCTCCGGCCTCGGCTTTTCCGCCGCCGATCAGCTGCGCCCCTGCGCCGAGTTCTCCGGCGGCTGGCGTATGCGCGTCGCGCTTGCCGCCACGCTGTTCGCGGCGCCCGACCTGTTACTCCTTGACGAGCCGACCAACTATCTCGACCTCGAAGGCACACTGTGGCTCGAGGATCACCTCGCGCACTATCCGCGCACCGTGATCGTGATCAGCCACGACCGCGATCTCCTCGAAAGCTCGGTCGACCAGATCCTGCATCTGGAGCGCGGCAAGCTCACGCTCTACCGCGGCACCTACTCCTCCTTCGAGGAGCAGCGCGCCGCACGGGAGCTGCTCGATGCCAAGCAGGTCAAGCGCCAGGAAGCCGAGCGCGCGCGCCTGCAGGCCTTCGTCGATCGCTTCAAGGCCAAGGCCTCGAAAGCGCGCCAGGCGCAGTCTCGCGTGAAGATGCTGGAGCGGCTCAAGCCGATCACGGCGCTGGTCACCGAGGACGTGCGCGAAATCAGCTTTCCCGCGCCGGAGAAAATCCTGTCGCCCCCGATCATTGCCGTCGACAACGCCTCGGTCGGCTACGATCCGGCAATGCCGGTGCTGGGCCGCGTCACGTTACGCATCGACAATGACGACCGCATCGCGCTTCTCGGCGCCAACGGCAACGGCAAGTCGACGCTGGTCAAGCTGCTCGCCGGCCGCCTCGCGCCCTTCTCCGGCAAGGTGACGCGAGCCGACAAGCTGTCGATCGCCTATTTCGCGCAGCACCAGCTCGACGAGCTGAACGAGGACGCCTCCGCCTACGACCACATCCGCAAGCTGATGGGCGATGCGCCCGAAGCGAAAGTGCGGGCACGCGCCGGCGCGATCGGCTTCTCCGGCAAAGCGGCCGACACCAAGGCGGGAAAACTGTCGGGCGGCGAGAAGGCGCGGCTCCTGCTGGGGCTAGCGACCTTCTTCGGCCCCAACATGATCATCCTTGACGAGCCGACCAACCATCTCGACATCGACAGCCGCGCCGCACTCGCCGAGGCGATCAACGAGTTTCCGGGTGCGGTCATCATGGTCTCGCACGATCGCTATCTGATCGAGGCCTGCGCCGACCGGCTCTGGATCGTCGCCGACCGCACTGTGACCAATTACGACGGCGATCTCGACGAGTACCGCCGCCTGGTGCTGTCCGCGCGCAATGCCGAACCCGCCCCGCGCGAGCGCAGCGCAGCGAGCGAGAAGCCGCAGCGTCCGAAATCGGACAATCGCGGCTCGCTGAAGAAGCGCATCGCGGAAGCCGAAGTCGAGATCGCCCGCGTCAGCGACATCATCGCCAAAATCGACACTGCGCTTGCCCTGCCCGACATCTTCACCCGCGACCCCAAGCAGGCCGCGCAACTGTCGAAGGCACGCTCCAATGCAGCCGACGCGCTGGCGCGCGCGGAGGAGCAATGGCTGGAGGCGAGCACGCAATACGATGAGGCGGCGGGATAGCATCGGGGCCGTGAGGGGCCGGACCGCTCGACCGGTCGAGGCTCCCATCAAAATGTGAAAAACAACCCCATGCACAGTAGCGGGGCGGGCGCCGGAGGCGCGCGGGTCAGACAACACAAGTCATTGTAATAATTTATAAAATAGACACAACCTAGCGCTCCCGCATGATGTCATGCCGGTAGCGTCGCAGCGGCGATAACAGGTAACTCAGGATGGTTCGCGAGCCGGTCCTGATCTCCACGGTCACCGCCATTCCCGGTGACAGGCTGACGAGACGGTCGTCCACCTGCATCTGTGTGCGATCGAGCGAGATGCGTGCGCTGTAGCTCAGCTCCTGCCCGTTGGGCTCGCTGCTGTCGTGTTGCGCCGCGAGCGCACGGTCGTTCCCGGGCTCCGGCGGATGGTCGCGAATGATGGCGTCGTGCGAAACGCTCAGCACGCGGCCTTCCAGAAGGCCGTAGCGGGTGAAGTTGAAGGTGTCGATCTTGATGGCGGCACCCTGCCCGACCTCAACGAACCCGATATCGCGGTTGGAAATCATTGCCTCGATCTCGAGCCGCGTATCGGTCGGCACGATGACGAGTAGCGATTGTGCAGGCGTGACCACGCCTCCCACGGTGTGAACCGCCAGCTGCTGCACAACGCCGTCGACCGGTGACGTCAGTTGCTGGAGCCGCGTCCTCTGCTGCGCCTTGATCAGGTCCCGCGCAATCCCGTTCGCTTTCTGCTCACTCTTCGCGAGATCGTCGGACAGGCTCTTCCCGTACTCGGCCACGGCCTGGATGCGGGTCTCCCGGATCGCCGCGACTGCTGCCTCGGCTTCCGTCAGGCGGCTGCTTTGGACGCGGAGCTCCTCCTGCTGCTCGATCTGGAGCTGAAGGGTCTCATAGTAGGTCAGCTTCGAGCCGATTTCCTTTTCCATCAGCGTCTTGCGGATATCGACGCGTTGCTGCGTGACCGGCAACAGCGCGTCGAGCTTGTGAATCGTCGCCGCGATCGTCTGATGCTCGGCGTCCTTCTGCGCTTCCTGGCGCGAAAGCGCCGCGAGCTTGGCGCGATGCTCGCCGACCTGATTGACGAGAAGCTGCCGCTGCGTCGCGACCAGCATGGGGTCGGCGTCCCCGGGTGCGACGAGATCGGCGGGAGCATCTTCGCCGACCGCTAGTGCCGCACGAAGACGCGCGATATTGAGCCGTTCGGCCATGAGATCGTCATGCAGACGATCGCGCTCTGCGGCGTTCACGGTCGGATCGAGCTCGATCAGCACGTCGCCTGATTTGACCGCCTGCCCGTCCTGAACGTGGATAGCGCGCACCACGCCGGTCTCGAATGGCTGAATCACCTTGCTTCGCCCGCTCGACACAATCTTCCCGGTCGCGGAGGCGACGATGTCGATCGTGCCCAATGCGGCCCATGCGAGCGCCACGCAGGCCAACACCATCAGCGACATGCCGATGGCGCGGCCGGTCGGCGACGGCGGCGTTTGGGTAATTTCCAGCGCCGCGGGCAGGAAGGCGGTCTCCTCGGCGCGGCGGCGTTTTACGTTCCGGAAGAGAACGACGGTCTGCTCCGGCCGGGGGGGCCGTGGCGGCGCTAGCCGACCTCATAGATCCCTCCCTGTAGACGGTGCAGGGCAGCGTACCGGCCACCGGTCTTGATCAACGCGTCATGCGTGCCGTCCTCGACCAGCCGGCCGCGTTCCAGGGTGAAGATGCGATCGGCGCCGCGGACGGTGGACAGACGGTGCGCGATGATCAGGACCGTGCGGCCCCTGGCGATCTCCTTCATGTTCTCGTGGATGATCCGCTCGCTCTCGTAGTCGAGCGCGCTGGTGGCTTCATCGAAGATCAGGATACGGGGATTGCTCACCAGCGCGCGGGCGATCGCGATGCGCTGGCGCTGCCCGCCCGAAAGCGTCGAGCCGCGCTCACCGACCATCGTATCGTAGCCTTCGGCGAGTTCCAGAATGAAATCGTGCGCGCCCGCAAGCCTGGCCGCTTCCATGATGCGGTCCATCGGCAAGGTCGGATCGGCCAGCGCGATGTTGTCGCGAACCGAACGATTGAACAGCATGTTTTCCTGGAGCACTACGCCGATCTGCCGCCGCAGCCAGGCCGGATCGGTCGTCACGAGATCCATTCCGTCGACCAGCACGCGACCGCCCTGTGGAACGTAGAGCCGCTGCACCAGCTTGGCGAACGTGCTCTTGCCCGAACCCGACGATCCGACGATGCCGACGGTTTGCCCGGCTGGAATATCGAATGAGACGTCGTGCAGGATTTCACGCCCTTCGAGCCGGTAGCGGAAGGATACGTGCTCGAACCTGATGTCGCCCCGGATCGGCGGCAGCCCCGCGCGCGCGGCCGAATAAGCCGGCTCTGCCGCACTGTTGAGGATGTCGCCGAGCCGCGCGATCGAGAGCCGTGCCTGATGAAAATCCTGCCAGACCTGCGCAAGACGCAGCACCGGCGCCGAAACCCGGCCTGCGAAGATGTTGAAGGCGACGAGCTCACCGACGGTCAAGGCGTCGCCGATTACGAGCCTGGCGCCGACATAGAGGATGGCGGCGGTGACGACCTTGCTGACAAACTGCACGAGCTGGCTTGCCGTGTTGCCGAGGCTCGTAACACCGAAGCTCGCGGAGACATAGCCGGCGAGCTGCTCTTCCCAGCGGCGCTGCATCTGCGGCTCGACCGCCATGGCCTTCAGCGTTTCGATGCCGCTGACGCTCTCGACCAGAAAGGCCTGGTTCTCGGCGCCGCGACGGAATTTCTCGTCCAGCCTGCGGCGGAACAGCGGCGTCGCCACGGCCGAGATCGCGATGTAGAACGGGAACGATCCGAGAACGATGAAGCTCATCTGCGGCGAATAGGCGAACATCACCGCCAGGAACACCGAGGTGAAGAACAGGTCGATGACGATCGTCAGCGACGAGCTGGTGATGAAATTGCGGATGTTCTCCAGTTCGCGGACCCGGGCCACGGAATCTCCGACACGCCGCGCCTGAAACCAGGCCATCGGGAGCGCCAGCAGATGATGGAACAGGCGAGCCCCCAACTCCACGTCGATGCGGTTGGTCGTGTGCGAAAACAGATAGTTGCGCAGGATTCCGAGCACGGTGTCAAACAGCGAGACAACGACCAGGCCGATCACGAGAACGTCGAGCGTGGACAGCGAGCGATGAACCAGCACCTTGTCGATCACGACCTGGAAGAACAGCGGCGAGACCAGCGCGAAGAGCTGGAGGAAGAACGAGGCGGCCAGCACCTCGCCCAGCAGCCGCCGGTATTTGCCGATCGCGCCGATGAACCAGGTGACATCGAAATGACGCCCAAGCTCAGATAGCCCTGCGCGCCGGGCCATCAGGATCAGTTCTCCGTCCCAGATCGCGCAGAGCTCGTCGCGTGTCATCAACACCGGCCGCTGCGCCTCCGGCGACTGCACCAGCACCTTTTCGGCGGTGGCCTTGGCGATCACCATGAAGCCGCCGTCACGCAGCATCGCGATCGCAGGCAACGGGCTGGCCGCGAGGCGGCTCCACGTCGTCCGATAGGTTCGCGCCTTAAGCCCGAGCGACCTGGCGCAGCGGACAATGTCCGCTGCGCCAAAGATCGCCGTTCCGGTCCGGTGCCTGAGCTGCTCGCGATCGGCCGCAACGCCCTGCAGATGCAGCAACGTCAGCAGAGCGTCGAGCCCCGTATCGGTCGAGACCGGGTTCGTCGTCATGAGCGTCCTCCAGGCCGGAGCAGCTGGCTCAGGCGTGCTGCGGCGGTGCGAGCACCTGGCTCTGCGTCGCGTGCGGATCGGGCAGCGGCATGTCGCCGTGGCCGTCGCCTGCCGGAACGAGGTTCGCCGCCATGGCCTGGTTGAGCAGCATCGCGGCCGCCATCGCCGCGCCGCCGTTGATGACGACGTTGTTTCCGCTGCCGCCATCGAGGATGTCCACGCCGCCATTGCCGATCAGCACGTCGTCCCCCGCACCACCCGCCAGCGTGTCGTTGCTGGGGCTGCCGATCAGCACGTCGTCGCCATTGCCGCCGTTGGCGACGAGCTGGATGCCGCCATGCAGGCCGGAGGCCGTGATGACGTCGTCGCCATCGAGGCCGTTGATGACGATCCTGTCGCCCGCGCCGGCATCGGTGATGTTGATGTCCTCGCCAAGCCCCGACACCGTGATGATGCCGTCATGCTCGGTCACCGTGATGACGTTGTTGCCGGCGGTGGCGTTGATGGTCACCGTATCAGCGGCGCCATCATTGGCACCGAGGTCGAGGTTGATCTGGTTCACGCCAGTGCCGGAGAGGTCACCGACCGTGATGTTGTCCGCGCCGCCAAGGGCGTTGAAGTCGATGTCTTCGACTCCATTTACGTCCATCGCGATGTTGGCAACGTCGCGGGTGAACAGCACCCTGCCGCCATTGGCCGAGATGTTGATCGTCTCGTTGATGTTGGCGCCGTTGAACAGCAGCGTATCGGTGCCCTTGCCGCCCTCGACGGTGTCACTGCCATCGCCGGGGTTCCAGATGAAGGTGTCGTCGCCGGCGCCGAGATTGGCGACGTCGTTGCCGCGCCCGCCGATCACGGTGTCATTGCCGGCGCTGCCGGTGATGGTGTCGTTGCCATCGCCGCCATTGATGTTGAGGCTGGCAAGCTGTCCCGCCCTGATCGCGGATGCATCGATGACATCGTTGCCGGCTCCGCCGTTGAGGCCGAGCACGTCACCGGCATCCGCGTGCGCGATCGTCACCTGCGCCGCAAGGCCGTTGACCACGATCGATCCGCCAGAACTCGCGACCGTGATGTTGTCATCGCCGGCGCTGCCGTTCACCGTCACGCGGTCCGCCGCGCCGTCACCGCTCTGGCTGCCGGGGCCGGCAGTCAGGTCAATGGCAACCTGCGCGATGCCGGTCCCGGTCAAGTCGTTGACCGTGATGTTGTCGGCGCCGCCAGCGGCGGCGATCTGTACGCGCTCCACTCCGTTGAGATCCATGACGATATTACCGACATCACGGGTGAGAACCGCATTGCCGCCGTTTGCCCCGATGGACATGCTTTCGGCCGCGTTGGAGCCGTTGAACACCAGCGTATCCGTGCCCGCTCCGCCGAGAACGGTGTCGCTGCCGTCACCGGGATTCCAGACGAAGGTATCATCGCCGGCACCGAGATCGGCAACGTCGTTGCCCCGGCCGCCGGTGACCCTGTCATTGCCATCACCGCCGTTCAGGGTGTCGTCGCCCTGACTGCCGCTGATGGTGTCGTTACCCGCACCACCATCGATGGTCAGTCCGATCACTGCGGCGAGCGTCGATGCATCGATGACGTCATTGCCGCCGAGCGCCTGGATGACCAGCCGATCGCCAGGTTCTGCATTTGCGATCTTCACGACTTCCGGCAGGCCGGTCACCGTCACCGTGGTGCCGTCGGCCGTAACCTGGATGTGCTGGCTGGCATTGGTGCCGTTGACGGTCACCGTGTCCGCCGCGCCGTCGCCTTGCGTCCCTCCGGGATTGGCTCCGAGATCGACGAGCACCTGCTTGACGCCGGTCCCGGTGAGATCGCCGATGGTGATGTTGTCGGCACCCCCGCGCGCATCGAATTCGATCTGCTCGATGCTGTTGAGGTCCATTGTGATGTTGGCGACGTCGCGGGTGAAGCGCACCCGGCCGCCATCGGCCGAGATGTTGACGTTCTCGTTGATGTTGGCACCGTTGAACAGCAGCTTGTCGTTGCCGGATCCACCTTCGACCGTGTCGCTGCCGTCGCCGGGATTCCAAATGAAGGTGTCATCGCCGGTGCCGAGCTGGGCGACGTCGTTGCCGCGGCCTCCATTGACGATGTCGTCACCGGAGCCGCCGATCAGGAGGTCGTTGCCGTCGCCGCCGGTGATCCTGTCGTTGCCGGCGCCGCCATCGAGCGTCAGCGAGATCAGGCTGCCGAGCCCATTGCCCGCGGTGATGACATCGTCGCCGTCGCCGGCGTTCAGCACGAGATTCTCCGTCGTGCCGATGTCGAGCGTAAATGGCGCCGGGCCCGTCCCGTCAAGCCGCACGCGGGTTCCGTTCGCCGTAATCGTGAACGTCTCGGAGACATTGCTGCCGTTGACCTGCGCCGTATCGTTGCCGTCACCGCCCTCGAACAGATTGGTGCCGCCACCCGGATTCCAGATCATGAGATCGTTGCCGGCCTCACCGAACAGCTGGTTGTCGCCGCTGCCGCCGTCCAGGATGTCGTTACCCGCGCCGCCGAACAGCAGATCGTTACCGCCGCCGCCCTTGATCGTATCGTCACCGGCCTGACCGAACAGCAGATCGGCACCCGAGCCGCCCGTGATCCTGTCATTGCCGTCGCCGCCGAAAATGTGCACAGCGGGCATCGGCCCATTGGCTTCGTTGACGGTGATCGTGTCGTCACCGCCTTGACCGAAGACGTCGATCCCGCTGGTGTTGGCGATGGTGGGATCGCCACCAAGCGGCTTCACAGAACCGTTGTTGATGAGAATGCGGCCGGACTTGTCGCGGCCGATCACGAGGCCGTTATTGGCGGTATCGCCGAAAATAGTGAGTTGGCCCGTAACCGGGGAAAAAACAGCGGTAATAGACATCCTAATGATCCTTCGATCGATCTAGCCCCTCCCCTGGAGGCGTAGCAGCCGCTAGAATGACTTTCTTGAAGCGCTGCTTGAGACGCGCGTGATTATTCTGGAGATTTCCTCCAGATTTCCTGCGGGCCAATTTCGGCCCGCGGCGGATGCAAAGGCACCTTCACATTGCGCGTCGCCTGATCGCGTGCAGCATTTCGATTCCGGAGCCGGACTTGCAGCTCATATTCGAACGTCACGTGCTTGATACGAACACGCGCGAGTTGCGTCGCGACAGCGAACCGGTCACGGTCGAGCCCCAGGTTCTGGATCTCCTGATCTACCTCATCGAAAACCGCGACCGCGTCGTCAGCAGGAACGATCTGATCGGCTCGGTGTGGCAGGGGCGAAACGTCTCTGATTCATCGCTGAGCAGCCGCATCTACGCGGCCCGCAAGGCCATCGGAGACAGCGGCAGGGACCAGAAGCTGATCCGCACCGTCGCGCGCCGGGGCTTGCGCTTCATCGGAACGCTCGAGACGCCACCGAGCGGGGTGGCGCCAACTGACGAAGCCGGGGCCGCGCGGGTCGAGAAGAGCCGTTCCGCCGAGGCGGCGCTCGCCTTGCCGGTGTCCGATCGCCGCGTCATCGCGGTGCTGCCCTTCACGAATATGAGCGACGACCCCGAGCAGGAATTCTTTTCCGACGGCATTAGCGAGGATCTCATCACCGCCCTGTCAAAGCTGCGCTGGTTCCTGGTAATCGCGCGCAACTCGTCGTTCAGCTACAAGGGCAAAGCGGTTCACATCAAACAGATCGGCGAAGAGCTCGGAGCGCGGTACGTGGTCGAAGGCAGCGTTCGCAAGAGCGGCGGACGCGTCCGCGTCACGGCGCAGCTCAACGATGTCGCGAGCGGCAGCCACGTCTGGGCCGATCGCTATGACCGGGAGGTGACCAGCATCTTCTCAGTCCAGGACGAGATCACCGAGGCGATCGTATCGGCCATCGAGCCGCAGCTTCACGCCGCGGAGAATTCGCGCACGCGCAGCAAGGCGCCAAGCAGCATGGACGCGTGGGAGCTCGTCATGCGCGCGCTGTCGCACTACAGCAGGCTCACGCCGCAGGATCACGTGACTGTGCGGGAGTATCTGGACAAGGCAATCGCGCTCGACCCCCGTTATTGCCAGGCGCTTGGCGTGCTCAGCACGAGCTACACCTTCTCTGCGCATATGGGATGGATCGACGCCGACGTGGCCGTGCCGCTCGCCAAAGACGCGGCGCTTGCGGCCGTTCGGATCGACGGCGAAGACCCCTGGGCCCATCACGCGCTCGGTGCCGTGTACCTGATCACGCGCCAGTTCGACGACGCACTCTCCGAGATCGAGCTGGCATTGAGGCTCAATCCAAGCTTCTCGCATGCCCAGAACTATTATGCGACGGCTCTCGCCTTCGCCGGACGCTGGGAAGAGGCCATCGAGGCGGTCAAGCGTGCGCTGCGGCTGTCGCCGCGTGATCCGCTGCTGGCATTGAACTACGGCTCGGCATCACTCGCCCATTATTTCGGGCGCAACTACGAGGAGGCGATGCGACAGGCGCAGACCGCCATCCGGCTTCGCGCGGATTATGCGAGTGCTCATCGCGTGCTGGTCGCAGCCGCAGCCATGTCGGGACAGGCGGAGATCGCCGCCTCCGCTCTCCGAGCGCTTCGACGCGCACAGCCCAATATCTCCTGCGACTGGATCGCGACCCATGTGCCGATCAAGCTCGACGCCGACCGCGCCCATTATCTGGACGGCTTTCGTCGTGCCGGGCTGGAGTGATCGTCAGGCCTCAGCCCACCCCGCACGGTGCACGGTGGCTCGGGAGAGGCACGCTCGCCTTACGCCGCCGACTTCTTCTTCGGCTTCGGCTTGGTCGCCTTGGGCATGACCGGTGCCTCTGGCGTACCCTCGATCGAGGACAGGCGGCCGGAGGTGAAGGTGTAGATGCCGGCGCGCGGACCGGTTGTCCAGGTGACCACGGCGACGCGCCTGCCGGCGGCATCGTTGGAGAGGTTGACGGTCGAGGGCGCGCCGATGCCGCGCACCACGTCGCATTCGGTGTGGCCAAGCGCGACCGTGCCGCCCGTGGGCGCCGGCGCGGTCGTCGACGCGTTGGCATCCGCCGGCCCGGGAGGCGGTGCCACGCCGGGACAGGCCCCGTCAGTGCTGACCAGATCCTCGGCGCCAACCGGCTTTTCGGGGGTCAGCGGCGGCGATTCGATCGAGATGCTCTTGATGAACAGGCGGCTGGGCGTGTTGAACCATTGGGCGTCCTTGGACAAGAGATCCGTCCCGCCCGAGCAGCCCGCGACCAGGGGTGCTACGGCAGCCAACGCAACTATGAGCGAGCTGGGAAGCTTTTGATGTCGCACGATAAACTAAATTCCCCGCGTGAAGGACCAGCCCTAAGCGATTGTCCCAACATCACTTTGCGGCACGAAGGTGACCAAAGCCATCATCGCCCGAAAAGTGCAAATTATCATTAATTGCGACCGACGCTAATTCCGCCGCTGCCACCGGCCCCGTTCGTCGGCCTGCCAATAGGTGACATCAAATCCCTGCGCCTTGCAATCCGTCCAGGCGCTGCGGGCCAGGGCGAGCGCGTCCGGATCGTCGCCGTTGAACAGCAGCACCATGCGTTCATAGCCTTGGGCGTCCTGAGGCAGCGCGGCGTTGTCGACCAGAAAGCGGACGTTTGCGCCGTTGGGATTGTCCTCCTCGACCGCCAGCACGATCGGTTGATCGGCGGCGTCGTTCACGCGCCATGTCGCGTGCGGCAGGAAGGAATCGTCGCGATAGGTCCACAGATGCGCATCCAGCGCATCAGCCCGCTCCGGCGAGGTCGATTGCACCACGACTCGCCAGCCGCGCTCGAGCGATTTCTCGAGAAGCGGCGGCAACACGTTCTCCACCGTCATGTTTTGCAGATGGTAGAACAGCACTTCGGTCATTGGCGCTCGTAATGGTCGGCGACCAGCCGGTCGAGCAGCCGGACGCCATAGCCGGAGCCCCAGCTCTGGTTGATGTCGGTCTTCGGCGCGCCCATGGCGGTGCCGGCGATGTCGAGATGCGCCCAGGGCGTGCCGTCGACGAAGCGCTGGAGGAACTGCGCGGCGGTGATCGAGCCGCCATGACGGCCGCCGGTGTTCTTCATGTCGGCGAACTGGGAATCGATCAGCTTGTCGTATTCGGGGCCGAGCGGCATTCGCCAGACCTTTTCCCCGCTCTCGATGCCGGCTGTGAGCAGCCGGTCGGCAAGCTCGTCGTTGTTGGAGAACATGCCGGCATGCTCGGTGCCGAGCGCGACCATGATCGCACCGGTCAGCGTCGCCAGATCCACCATGAATTTCGGCTTCGTCTTCTTGGCGACGTACCAGAGCACGTCGGCCAGCACGAGACGGCCTTCCGCGTCGGTGTTGATGATCTCGATGGTCTGGCCCGACATCGAGGTGACGATATCGCCCGGCCGCTGCGCATTGCCGTCGGGCATGTTCTCGACGAGGCCGATGGCGCCGACCACGTTGACCTTGGCCTTGCGCGCCGCGAGCGCGTGCATCAGGCCGACGACGCAGGCGGCTCCGCCCATATCGCCCTTCATGTCCTCCATGCTGCCGGCTGGCTTGATCGAAATGCCGCCGGTATCGAAGCAGACGCCCTTGCCGACGAAGGCGACCGGCGCGTCGCCCCTCTTGCCTCCGTCCCAGCGCATGATCACGGTGCGACTCGGCCGCACCGAGCCCTGGCCGACACCGAGCAGCGCGCCCATGCCGAGCTTGCCCATCGCCTTGACGTCGAGCACCTCGACCTTGACGCCGAGCTTGCGGAGCTGACCGGCGCGGCGCGCGAATTCCTCGGGGAAAAGCACATTCGGCGGCTCGTTGACGAGGTCGCGCGCGATGATGACGCCGTCGATGACGTGGCCGGCCGAAGCAAACGCCTTCTTCGCCGAGGCGGCATCGCCAACCGCGAGCGAGACGTCGGCGCGCGAGCCGCCCTCCTCTCCGTCCTTCTTCTTTGTCTTGTACCGGTCGAACTTGTAGGCGCGCAGCCGCAGGCCCGAGGCAATCGCGACCGCCTGCTCGCTCGTCATGGCGCTGCCAGGCAGTTCCGCCATGATGGTCATGGCGGCAGCCCCGGCCGGAAGCTTGCTCGCCGCCACCCCGCCGAATTTGAGAAAGTCGTTCGCCTTCAGGCCGGTTGCCTTGCCGGCGCCGATCACCACCAGACGGGAGGCCTTCACCCCCTCCGGTGCCAGGATGTCCAGCACGGCGCCGCTCTTGCCTTTGAAGGCGGCGGCAGAGGCCGCCCGCTTCACGAGTTCGGTGGCGCCGCCCAGCGCCTTGGCCGTCGCCGGACCGACTTTCAGACTGTCGTCGCAGAACACGACCATGATGCCACGGGGGGGCGGCAGACAACGGGACGAAGCCGACCTTAATGGCATCGGACATGGGTAACTCCTCCAAAACATGGGACTTTTTGCGTCACGGCCGAGGGCCGGACCTGAATGACGATTCACTGAGCCTGCCGCACTATGGGCCAGCGACCCTGCAGATGCCAAGCACCCCCCGTGGCCGCCGGGCCACAACGAGGGAAATATTAACCATATATTGCGGGTGCCACGGGGCAGCCATTTTGTTGACGGATCAAAGGGATGGTAGTGAGAGTGTAAGCCGGACGAAGAGGCGGCTGGCCGACCTTGGGGATCCCCTTTCAGGGGATTGGTTGGGCAGCCGGAATTTGGGCCTGCAGTGGGGACTCGGTGGGATTCGTGCGGTAGCGCATGGGGTCGATTGATAGGTATATTTTCCGCACGACGCTGGCGTCGTTTGCGCTGGTCCTGGTCAGCCTCACGGGCGTGATCTGGATTACGCAGGCGTTGCGCGGCATCGACCTGATGACGAGTCAGGGGCAGACCATCCTGACCTTCCTCGGCATCACCAGCCTCGTGGTCCCGGCCCTGGTCCTGATCATCTCGCCGATCGCGCTGATGATCGCGATCTCGCACACGCTGAACAAGCTCGCAACCGATTCCGAGATCATCGTGATGAATGCCGCCGGCTTCTCGCCGTTCCGGCTGTTCTATCCGTTCTTCTACGCCACCTGCGTGGTGGCGCTCCTGGTCGCCTTCATCGCGGCCTATCTCGCCCCCGACGGCATGCGGCGGATCAAGCAGTGGGACGCCGAAATCACCGCGGACGTGCTCACCAACATCCTGCAGCCCGGCCGCTTCGCCCAGCTCGACAAGAACCTCACGATCCGGATCCGAGAACGCCAGCCCGGCGGCATTCTGGCCGGCATCTTCATCGACGATCGCCGCGATCCGAACGAGCGCGTCTCGATCGTAGCCGAGCATGGCGAGGTCGTGAAGAACGACAACGGATCGTTCCTGGTGCTGAAGGACGGCAATCTCCAGCGTTTCGAGACCGGCAAGCGCGATCCAGCTCTGGTGGCGTTCGGCCGCTACGGCTTCGACATGTCGAAGTTCTCCAACCAGGGCCACGACGTCACCCTCGGTATCCGCGAGCGCTATCTCTGGGAGCTGTTCTCGCCCGCCGAGGACGATCCCGTCTACAAGGCGGTCCCCGGCCAGTTCCGGTCCGAGCTGCATGACCGCATCATGGCGCCGCTCTATCCGTTCGCCTTTGCGGCGCTGACCTTCGCCTTCCTCGGCGCGCCGCGCACCACGCGCCAGAGCCGCAACTTCTCGATCGGCGGCTCGGTGCTGGCGGTGTTCGGTCTGCGCATGGCGGGATTCGCCTGCTCGGTGATGGCGGTGAAATCGCCGGCCGCGGCGCTGGTCCAGTACACGATGCTCGCAGCCGCGATCGGCACCGGCGTCTGGATGATCATCGGTGGCATCGTGGTCGAACCGCCGCCCGGCCTCATGGAGGCTATCAACAGGTCGAACGCGCGGATCGCGCGGCTGTTCGGACGGCCGGCCACCGCATGAGCATGCTCACCAACACACTCGGGCGCTATTTCGCCGGACGATTCGTCGTCGCGGCGCTCGGCGTGTTCGCGAGCATTTTCCTGCTGCTGGTGCTGGTCGACTACATCGAGATGGTGCGCAAGACCTCTGGCCTCGCCTCCGCCTCCGCGATCATGGTGGCCGAGACCTCGCTGTTTCGGGTTCCGCAGCTGCTGGAGAAGCTGACGCCGTTCTGCATGCTGATCGGCGCCATGACCTGCTATCTCGCCCTATCCCGCCGGCTCGAGCTCGTGGTCGCGCGCGCCGCCGGCATCTCCGCGTGGCAATTCATCTCGCCGGCGCTCGGCAGCGCGCTCCTGATCGGGGTGATCGCCACCGTTGCCTACAATCCGCTGTCGGCCAATCTGCGCGAACTCTCCAAGCGCATGGAGGCCGAGCTGTTCGGCTCGGCGCCCGGCGGCGGCATCCAGGACGCCTCCGGCTTCTGGCTCAACCAGGTCACCGATGATGGCCAGGTCATCATCAATGCTGCGCGCAGCGAACAACAGGGCGTCCGACTGACCGGGCTGACACTGTTCCGATTCGATACGGATTGGCATTTCAAGGAGCGGATCGAGGCCCGCGAGGCCACGCTCGAGGCCGGCCACTGGCTGTTCAAGTCCGTCCGCCGCTTCTCGCTGGATTCGCCACCGATCGACCAGGCCACCCTGGAGATCCCGACGACGCTGACTGAGGCGCAGGTCCGCAACAGCTTTTCCACACCCGAAACTGTGTCTTTTTGGCAACTACCGAGCTACATCCGCTCTTCCGAAAGCTCAGGCTTCGCGACAGCCGGATATCGACTCCAGTATCACAAGCTTCTGGCACAGCCGTTTTTGCTTGCAGCCATGGTGATGCTTGCGGCCTCCGTGTCGTTGCGCTTCTTCCGGATGGGCGGCGTGCAGAAGATGGTTTTGAGTGGCGTGGGCGCAGGCTTTCTGCTCTACGTTCTGTCGAAAGTGACTGAAGACTTGAGCAAGGCTGAGTTGATGCATCCGATCGCTGCGGCGTGGTTGCCCGCGGTGGTGGGCGGCCTCACCGGCTTTTTAGCCTTGCTGTATCAGGAGGACGGATAGTGACGACCGTCCGCCGAGGACCCGTGTCTCGTTTGACGCGGCGCACGATGGTGCGCGCGAACGGGTGCCGGTTGTCCATCCGCAGGCTCCTGCTTGCCGTCGCCGCGGTGGCTTCGCTCGGCGGCCTGATGGACGTTGCCGCCGTGGCGCCGGCCTCTGCCCAGAGCTTCACCTACAACCCGCTGCCGCCGCGTCCGAAGCCGCCGAAGGTGGCCAACGACAACCAGATGCTGGTTCAGGCGACCGAGGTCGACTACGACTACAACAATTCGCGCGTCTCCGCGGTCGGTAACGTCCAGCTGTTCTACAACGGCACCAGCGTCGAGGCCGACAGGGTCGTCTACGACCAGAAGACCAAGCGCCTCCATGCCGAGGGCAACATCCGCATGACGGATGCCGACGGCAAGATCACCTATGCCGAGATCATGGATCTCTCCGACGACTACCGTGACGGTTTCGTCGATTCGCTGCGCGTGGACACCGCCGACCAAACCCGCATGGCCGCGAGCCGCGCCGACCGCTCCAGCGGCAACTACACGGTGTTCGAGAACGGCGTCTACACGGCCTGCGCGCCCTGTAAGGACGATCCGAAGAAGCCGCCGCTGTGGCAGGTCAAGGGTGCCCGCATCATCCACGACCAGCAGGAGAAGATGCTGTATTTCGAGACGGCGCAGCTGGAATTCTTCGGCGTGCCGCTCGCCTACATGCCCTATTTCTCGACGCCCGACCCGACCGTGAAGCGCAAGACCGGTTTCCTGATGCCGGGCTTCACGTCGAACACGCCGTTCGGCTTCGGCGTCGAAGTTCCGTTCTATTGGGCGATCGCGCCCGACATGGACCTGACCTTCAATCCCCGCATCACGACCAAGCAGGGCGTGCTGTTCCAGGCCGAGTACCGCCAGCGCCTGATGGACGGCGCCTACCAGATCCGCGTCTACGGCATCGACCAGCTCGACCCGGGCGCGCTCGCCGGTCAACCCGGCGATCGCCAGTTCCGCGGCGCCGTCGATACCAAGGGCCAGTTCGCGCTGAACGACAAGTGGGTCTGGGGTTGGGACGGCGTCGTGATGTCCGACTACTATTTCTTCTCGGACTATCGGTTGTCGCAGTACCGCGATCCGCTGGGCTCGTTCCTGTATCTACCGACCGACGCGCTGTCGCAGCTCTATTTGACCGGCGTCGGCAATCGCAGCTTCTTCGACGCGCGCACGATGTACTGGCTGAGCTACTCGGGCAACCAGAGCCAGGTGCCGGTCGTCTACCCCGTGATCGACTACTCGAACGTGCTCAACTATCCGGTCTTCGGCGGCGAGTTCAGCTACAGGACCAACTTCGTGAATCTGTCGCGTGACACCGCGGTGTTCGATCCGATCACGACGCTCGCCAACACCGCCAGCCTGTGCACGACCACATCCGCCGATCCGCTCGCGCGCACGCCCTCGCAGTGCCTGCTGCGAGGCTTCCCCGGCACCTACACCCGCCTGACCGCAGAAGCGCAGTGGCGCAAGTCCTTCACCGATCCGTTCGGTGAGATCTGGACGCCGTTCGCCATCGTGCGCGCCGACGCGATCAACTCCTCGGTCTCCAACCAGCCCGGCGTGTCCAACTTCCTGCCCGTCGGCGACACCCAGGCGCTGCGCCTGATGCCGACCGTCGGTCTGGAGTACCGCTATCCCTTCATCAACGTTCAGCCCTGGGGCTCGACCACCATCGAGCCGATCGCGCAGATCATCATCCGGCCGAACGAGACTTATGCCGGCAAGCTCCCGAACGAGGACGCGCAGAGCATGGTGTTCGACACCTCGAACCTGTTCAGCGTCGACAAGTTCTCCGGCTACGACCGCGTCGAGGGCGGCGGCCGTGCCAATGTCGGCGTGCAGGCCACCACGCAGTTCGACAAGGGCGGCGCTGTCAAAGTGCTGTTTGGCCAGTCCTACCAGCTGTTCGGCTTGAACTCCTATACGGTCCAGGACTCCATCAACACCGGTCTGGATTCCGGCCTCGACAAGCCGCGGTCCGATTACGTGGCGAGCGCCAGCTATTCGCCCAACAGCACCTATACGTTCAGCGTCCGCTCGCGCATGGACGAGCAGACCTGGAACGTCCAGCGCTTCGAGGCGGAAGGCCGCGCCAACTTCAATCGCTGGTCGATGAGCGTGATGTACGGCAATTACGCGGCGCAGCCTGAGCTCGGCTATCTGACGCGCCGCGAGGGCATCCTGACCTCCGGCTCGCTGAAGGTTGCGGCCAACTGGGTGGTGACGGGCTCTGCGCGCTGGGACCTCGAGGCCAACAAGATCAACCAGTATGTGCTCGGCGCCGGCTATGTCGACGATTGCTTCGTGCTGGCGGCTAACTATGTAACTTCGTATAGCTACTCCGCGGGCACGACGCCGCCCGTGCTGAGCCACGCGTTCATGTTCCAGATCGGTCTGCGCACGTTGGCGACCTCGACCGGATCTAGCAGTTCCGCCGGCTACCAGTAGACCGTCTGAAGTGCCTGCGCCGTGTTCCCAATCGCAGGCTCACCTGGCTGACATCCGAGCGACAACCATGACGACCCGATTGCCTGTCTTCCGCCTCCTCCTCGCCTTCGGCGCCGGACTGGTCCTGACCGGCCTGCCCTCACCGTCGCGCGCGCAGAACATCGTCGTCATGGTCAACGGTGATCCGATCACTGATTTCGACATCGAGCAGCGCACCAAGCTCGACCAGCTGACGACGCAGAAGACGCCGAGCCGGCAGGATGTCATCAACGAGCTGATCGACGACAAGGTGAAGCTCAAGGAAGGCAAGAAGTACGGCGTCGATCCCGGCGTCTCCGACATCAACCAGTCCTACGAAGGCATGGCGCAGCGCATGCGCGTCTCGCCGGACCAGCTCACCAAGTCGCTCGAGGCCAAGGGCGTCCGCCCCGAGACCCTGAAAGGCCGCATGAAGGCCGAGATGGTTTGGACCAGCCTCGTGCGCGGTCGCTACAAGGAAAAGCTGATGGTCGGCGAGCGTGACGTCGCGCAGGCCGTGCAGGCCCAGACCGGCGACAAGCTCCAGATCGAGGGCACTGAATACAAGATGCAGCCGATCGTGTTGATCGCGCCGCGCGGCTCGTCCCAGGCGTTCCTTGAGACGCGGCAGAAGGAAGCGGAAAGCTACCGCGCGCGCGTCGGAAGCTGCGAGGAAGCCAACTCGCTGTTCCGCTCGACGCCGAACGCCACCATCCGCGAGAGCGTCACCAAGACGACCGCAGACCTGCCGGAGGCGCTCCGCAAGGTGCTCGACGACACGCCGATCGGCCACCTGACCGCGCCCGAGGTGACCAAGCAGGGCATCGAAATGGTGGTGCTGTGCTCGCGCAAGCCGACCATGATCGACACGCCGAAAAAGCGCGAGATCCGCGAGAAGATGTACTCCGAGAAATACGAGAAGACCCAGAAGGCCTATCTCGAAGAGATCCGCAAGGCGGCGATGATCGAATATCGCAACCGCTGATGGCCAAGCCCCCTGCAAAGCCCCTCGCCCTGACCTTGGGAGAGCCCGCCGGCATCGGCCCCGACATCACGATCGCAGCCTGGCTTCGGCGCCGCGAACTGAACCTGCCCGCGTTCTATCTGCTCGGCGACGAAGCGGTGATCGCGCGGCGCGCCAAAGCGCTCGGGGTCGATATCGGGATCGCCTCCGTGAGCGCCGGTGAGGCCGAAGCAGCCTTCACGAACGCCCTGCCCGTGGTCGCAACCGGCGAGCACGCGACGGCCGAGCCCGGCAAGCCCGACGCATCGAGCGCACCGGCCGCGCTCGCCTCGATCCGGCAGGCGGTCGCCGACGTCCGCGAGGGCCGCGCCGGCGCCGTCGTCACCAACCCGATCGCCAAGAGCGTGCTCTACCGCGCCGGCTTCCGCCATCCCGGCCACACCGAATTCCTCGCCGAGCTTGCCGTAGAGGCCGGCCGCACGCCGCAACCGGTGATGATGCTGTGGTCGCCGCGGCTTGCCGTGGTGCCGGTCACCATCCACGTCTCGCTGCGCGATGCACTGTCCGAGCTCACCAGCGAACTGATCGTCTCGACGGTTCGTATCGTCGCAACCGAGCTGAAATCCCGCTTCGGCATCGCCCGGCCGCGCATCGCGGTCTCCGGCCTCAATCCGCACGCCGGCGAGGACGGCTCGCTCGGCCACGAGGAGCAGACCGTCATCGCGCCCGCGCTCAAGACGCTGCGCAACGACGGCATCGATGCCAGGGGCCCGCTGCCCGCCGACACCCTGTTCCACGAGGCTGCGCGCAGCACCTATGACTGCGCGGTCTGCATGTATCACGACCAGGCGCTGATCCCGATCAAGACGGTCGCCTTCGACGACGCCGTCAACGTCACGCTCGGCCTGCCCTTCGTCCGCACTTCGCCCGATCACGGCACCGCCTTCGACATCGCCGGCACCGGCAAGGCCAATCCCGCAAGCCTGATCGCCGCGCTGAAGCTTGCGAGCCGCATGGCGGCCGCGAAAATCTGATGAGTGCGATCGACGACCTCCCGCCGCTTCGCGAGGTCATTCGCCAGCACGCTTTGTCAGCCCGCAAATCGCTCGGTCAGAATTTCCTGCTCGATCTCAATCTCACCGCGCGCATCGCGCGTGCCGCGGCTCCGCTCGACGACTCCACCATCGTGGAGATCGGCCCGGGCCCAGGCGGCCTGACGCGCGCCTTGCTCGCACTGGGCGCCAAACGCGTCATCGCGATCGAGCATGACGAGCGTGCGATTCCTGCCTTGCAGGATATTTCCCTGCGCTATCCCGGCCGGCTCGAGATCGTGCATGGCGATGCCATGACCTTCGACCCGCGCCCGCTGCTCGACGGAGGCAAAGCCAAGATCGTCGCCAATCTGCCCTACAACATCGCGACCCAGCTCCTGATCAACTGGCTGACCATCGAGCCCTGGCCGCCCTGGTACGACATGATGGTCCTGATGTTTCAACGCGAGGTCGGCGAGCGCATCGTCGCACGCGAGGACGAGGAGGCCTATGGCCGCCTCGGCGTGCTCACCAACTGGCGCGCCGAAACAAAAATCCTGTTCGACATTTCGCCGTCCGCCTTTGTGCCGCCGCCGAAGGTCACCTCCTCCGTCGTGCGCCTGGTGCCGCGTGCAGAGCCTCTCCCCTGCGATCGCAAGCTGCTCGAACAGGTCGCCGCTGCCGCATTCGGCCAGCGCCGGAAAATGCTGCGCCAGAGCCTGAAATCGCTCGGCGTCGATCCCGCACGACTTGCGACTGCTGCCGGCGTCGACGCGACGCGGCGTGCCGAGACCATTCCCATCTCCGGCTTTGTTGCCATGGCGCGCGAATTGGCGAATATACGCAGCGAAGCGTGACAACAGGAATTTCGGAGGAAGAAATATGGCACTGATGCGCAGGCAGTCCCTGGTCAAGTTCGACGCGCCCTTGTGCGAGACCATCATCGACACGCCAAAGCCGCAAGGCCGCGAGGTGCTCGTGCGCATCGAGCGCTGCGGCCTCTGCCATTCCGATCTGCACATCCAGGACGGCTATGCCGATCTCGGCGGCGGCAAGAAGCTCGACACCACGCGCGGCATGACGCTGCCCTTCACGCTCGGCCACGAGATCGCCGGCGTCGTCGACGAAGTCGGCCCCGATGTGCCGGCCAGCCTTGTCGGCTCGAAGAAGGCGGTGTTTCCATGGATCGGCTGCGGCCAGTGCCGCGACTGCGCCAATGGCGACGAGAACCTCTGCGTCAGGCAGCGCTTTCTCGGCGTTTCCATCGACGGCGGCTTCGCCACCCACGTCCTGGTGCCCGATGCAAAATACCTGCTCGACTACGATCCCCTGCCCGTCAACCAGGCCGCCACCCTGATGTGCTCCGGCGTGACCGCCTACGGCGCGCTCAAGCGCCTGGTCGACCGTCCGCGCCAGCGCAACCTCCTGCTGATCGGCCTCGGCGGCGTCGGCATGATGGGCCTGTCGTTTGCACAGGCGATGTTCAAGCAGCCGATCACGGTCGCCGACCTCAGCCCGGCCGCGCGCGAAACCGCACTGAAGAACGGCGCGGCGGCCGCCTACGATCCGGCCGAGCCCGACGTGATTAAGCGCATCCTGAAGGAGACCGAGGGCGGCTTCGATGAGATCGTCGATTTTGCCGGCAACGAGAAGTCGATGGCGTTCGCGGTCGCAGTCGCCGCGCGCGGCGGCAAGGTCGTCGTCTCAGGCCTGATGGGCGGCCAGTTCACGCTGCCGATGGTGCAATGGGTCTACAAGCGCCTGACCGTCGAGGGCTTCATGGTCGGCACGCTCGCGGAGGGCCACGAGCTGATGGCGCTCGCCCGCGCCGGCAAGATCAAGCCGACGCCGATGCGTGAGGAGCCGATGGGCGACGTCCAGAAATGGATCGACGAACTGCGCGCCGGCAAGGTCGTGGGCCGCATCGTGCTCAAGAACTGAGATAGAAAACCAAGGCGCATTTGGCGGTGGGACCAACCTCCCGCCGCCGACGTTTTCACGACGCATCAATTCGGAATTGACGCTGAGAATAAGGATGCGTCGTGCATTGCCCATCAGGCTAGTGGGTCAATTTATAGCAGTGGCCGCCGCCCCTGTGCTTTACACGCGCACGACAGGCATCCAGCGTCGAGAATGAGCAGTCGGGTTGTCCCGCGGCCTTCGCCCCTCTTAGCTGCGCACAGAAACTGGCAGCATCGGCAGATCCTTGAGGACAGAGAGCGAAGCCGATCGAGAGTAGCATCATCGCGGAGATGAGCCATAGTTTCGAACGCGGCATATCAATTCCTCCCGTGAGGCTTTGCCCCCGATTCAGGACTGCTCGCGCGAAACTTTTTCTGGTTTGAAAATCGTGTTCTGGAAAGACGCGAGCGCAGAGTCTCAAAAATTTCCAATTCAGAAGCTGTTCGCGAACTTCTGCTTAGTTTCTGATAGCGGCGGAATAGCGGTCATTCACCCGCCCCTCAAGTTTCCTGTCCGAGCCAATTTGCGACAATTAATCACGATCGAGCTTGTTTGCGACGAAAGCACTTGCGCGCCGCCGCATAAGACAACGCCGCTTACTCAATTGCACGGAGACGATAGACATCTCCGAGTTGTGAACACACGGGTTCGATTAGCAGGCTGGAGCCATTTTGCTCTGTGATAGATACAACCGCGCGCAACAAGTGCACGTGATCGGGGGCAGCGCTTCAGGTGAATACGGGAGTGATTCAATGTCAGACCTCATCGCAATTGTTTATCCAAACGAAGCCAAAGCAGAGGAAGTTCGGCAGAAAATACTCAAGCTGCAAAAGGAGTATTTGATCACTATCAGCGATGCCGTGATCGCGGTGAAAACCGAAGACTCTGTCAAACTCAATCAGCTCGTGAATACGACGATGATGGGCGCCGCAAGCGGCAGCTTCTGGGGACTGCTGTTCGGATTGGTGTTCTTGAATCCTCTCATCGGCGTAGCTATCGGCACTGGCGCCGGCGCGCTGGGTGGCGCGTTGACCGATTTCGGGATCAAAGATCCGTTCATGAAGGAACTCACTTCGAAGGTGAAACCTGGAGATGCTGTTCTGTTCTTGCTGATCCAGAACATGACTGCCGACAAGGTTCTCAACGAGATCAAGGATGCAGGAGGGACCGTTCTCAAGACCTCGCTGGACGAGAAGAAGGAACAGCACTTGCGCGATACCCTCGCAGCCGCAAGTCAGACCAAGGCTGCGTGATCGAAGCTGCCTGATTGCGCAAGCCAAAGCCTGGGACCGGCTCCGGTCCCGAGCGGTCGCCCAATCCCCTTGGCCATCGGTCACGCAATCGATGCCAAGGAATCCAAGCGCCGAACAAGGCGGTGAATCCTCTGGGTCCACCGCCAAGTCGCTGCGGCTCACCAGCAAACATTCACGGGGACGACGCGCCACCCCCAGCCTGTCCAGACCCGACGCCATCTCGTGCAACTGTCATAAGAAGCATAGCTCCAGCCCGGAGCACCCCAACCAGGTCCCCAGCCCCAGCCGGATCCCCAAGCGGCCGCACTGGCGAGCCCGAGGCCTACGCCGAGACCCACGGCCGGTCCGCGCCAACCCCAGCCTCCCCCCACGCCAACCGCCGCCCCATCCACCGCCGTGCCATCCTCCGCCGTGAAAGCCACGTTGTGCGGAAGCAGCACCCGGCGCGAGGGCAAGGACCGTGGCAACGCTGAGCGCAAAAAGGGCCTTCTTGACCATGAAAACCTCCTTAGGTTGAGCCGTAGCGCGACCTAAACGCGTCGTCGTCTCGTTTGTTGCAGTCCGCGCGGGAGTTCCCGGAGCCGCAGTTGTTGTCAGGTCATCGGCATGGTCTTCAAATGGACCGTTTCGCGAGGACGCATCGAGAGTTTGCTGCGCGAACGCAGGCCATGGTCGCTCGGGAACCTTGTCCGCGAAGCCTGCAATAGCGTCGAGAAAATGCCGGATTTCACCGCGGAACGATCACCGCGTAGGCCCCATTCAAGCCACATCCTCTCCGGATTTGCGGCTCATTGCCACCCAAGTCTTTGATGACAAAAGGCAGGCAAGCGTCGCGTGATGCGTAACGGGGAGACCAGGATGGGCAACCGAACCGCGAAATTCATATCCGCCCTCGTTGGCAGCGTCATTGCCGGCGCGCCACTGGCGGCCGTGTCGCAGAATGCGCCGAGCGCATCGAGCCCGACAAACGCAGCCTCCGATTGCCTCGCCTCACCGAAGGGGATCGCGCCACAGGGACAGCACTGGCACTACCGGGTCGAACGCGGGACCAAGCGGCAATGCTGGTATCTGCGCGCCGAAGGCGGCAAGGACAGCGCAAAGGCCGTGCAGACCGCGCAGGCTGCGACCAACACACCAACAGCAGATTCAGCAGCGCCTCAGCAGCACCCGGTGCAGGACGCACGCGCCGAATATCTGACGCCGCAAGGCGCTGCGCCGAGTACACTGATTGCGCCGACGCGAGCCGCAGCAACGACACCGGCGCCGACGCAACAGCCTTCAAGCCCCACCTCTGACAGCAACACGCAGCCCGCCGTCGCCACGCGCTGGCCTGACGCCTCCGCCACGGCCGATCAATCGGCATCGCAGCCAGCGCCCGCTCCTGTCGCGGCAGCCGCGCAGCCGAGCACGAAGCCGTCGAAATCCCCTGCCCCGGTGGCGCTTGCCGCCGCGGACAGCACTGACAATACGACCGGCTCGCTCCAGATGTTGCTGCTCGTCGTCGGCGGCGCGCTCGCGCTCGCCGGTGTGCTCGCCAGCATCATCTACCGTTTCGCCGGCGGTCGGGTCCGCGCGCAGGCAGGCGATCACCGCCGCGTCAAATGGGACAATCGGGAGCCGCAGGATCACGACGACAGCCGCGCCCCCTGGCACAATGCGGAGATTGCCTCCGCGCCGCGCGCGCGGCGGCCGGGGCCGGTGGATTTCGATGCCACACGTCCTCAGCCCGCGCGACTCGCCGCATTCACCAACGCGATCGGCAGGATCGCAACACAATCCGCTTCCACTCACGTCGAAGCAGCAGAACCCGACGAAACCGAGATCGCGGAATTCAACGGAGAGTTCGAGATCAAGGCTTCAGCGCCCCGGCTCGCGGCCAACGAAGTCCATGACAAGCAGCCGGTCGATCGCAATGAAGACGTACACGCGGATGAGCACGTACACATGGACGATATTGTCGATGTCGACGTGATCACGGCCATGCTGGAGCGGCTGGCAAAGGATGGGCCGCGGCTGTCGCAGCCTAGCCTTGAAGCTGACCTTGCAGACCCCGCACAAAGCCGACGAGGCCAATCCGCCGCTCGCGCTTGAGGCGCTCGGCCTTCAGGATCGACTGCACCTCGGCGAAGGCTTCGTCGACGTCGTGGTTGATCACGATGTAGTCGTACTCGGCCCAGTGGCTCATCTCGTGGCTGGCGCGGCTCATGCGCTTGCGGATCACCTCGTCGGAATCCTGCGCGCGCGAATGCAGGCGCTTTTCGAGATCGCCGGCCGAGGGCGGCAGGATGAACACGCTGACGACGTCCCCACCGGCCTTGTGCTTCAATTGCTGCGTGCCCTGCCAGTCGATGTCGAACAGCACGTCCTGGCCCGCCGATAGCGCTGCCTCGACCGGCCCACGCGGCGTGCCGTAACTATTGTCGAATACGGTCGCCCATTCCAGGAGCTCGTCGGCCTTCACCATCGCCTCGAAGCGGGGCTTGTCGACGAACAAATAGTCGCGGCCGTCGACCTCGCCGGGGCGCTTCTCGCGCGTAGTCGCAGACACCGACATCCTCAAGCCTGGCATCCGCTCGATCAACAAACGCGACAGCGTCGTCTTGCCCGCGCCCGACGGCGAGGACAGCACGAACATCAATCCGCGCCGCTCGACACCGTCAGTTCCGTGACCGCCCGTCGTCATCGATCACTCCAGATTCTGGACCTGCTCGCGGAACTGCTCGACCACGTTTTTCATGGCGAGTCCCGTATTGGTGAGCTCGATGTCGTTCGACTTCGAGCAGCAGGTGTTGACCTCGCGGTGAAACTCCTGCGCCAGGAAATCGAGCTTGCGCCCGATCGGACCGCCCTTTCCGATCAGCTCGCGCGCCTGCGCGACGTGGGAGGCGATGCGATCCAGCTCCTCGCGGATGTCGGCCCTGGTCGCGATCAGGATCGCCTCCTGCATCAGGCGATCGGAATCGAAACGGTCGGAAGTGTCGAGCAGTGCGGCGATCTGCTCGGCGAGCCTGGCCTTGATCGCCTCGGGCTTGCGGCCCGGCGCGAACTCCGCCTTTTTCGCAAGCTGCTCGATCTCGTCGACACGTTGGGTCAGTATCTGCCCGAGCGAAGTCCCCTCGCGCTTGCGCATCTCGACGAGGTCGACGAGCGCCTTGTCGAAGGCTTCGGCGGCCGCGGCGCGCGCCGCCGTGTCCTCCTCCTCATCGCCCTCGGGCTCGGCGACCTCGACGACGCCCTTGATGGCGAGCAGGCCGTCGATGCTCGGTGCCACCGCGTCGACCTTGCCGGCGATCTGGGCGGCGGCCTTCAGGACGGCGTTCAGCACGTCCTCGTTGACGCGGACCGCGGCGGCGGCGTTGGTGCGCTTGACGTTGAGATTGGCGTAGACGGTGCCGCGCGACAGCACCTCACCGGCGCGCTTCTTGGCGTGGGCCTCGAGTTCGTCGAACCCCTGCGGCAGACGCACCCGCAGGTCAAAGCCCTTGGCATTGACCGACTTCAATTCCCATTCGAACGTGTACGGCCCGCTTGCGCCGTGGCTTCGGGCAAAGCCGGTCATGGATGACAGCGCCATTGGGTAAAATTCTCCAGGAAGACAAGATTCGTAGAGCCATCAAGGCACGCGAATCTTAAGACTATTTTGCAGGAAAGTGGAATCCGCAAAGTCCCGCAGGCAGCTCTGCGCGGGGCTTAGCGCTGGACCACCGGTGGCGTCGACTGGACCGCGCCCTGCCGTGCCGGTGGAGGATTGGCGGGGCGAGCCGGCGGCTTCTTCTGCTGGT
>NZ_LGHM01000052.1 GCF_001908185.1 Bradyrhizobium sp. AS23.2 | reverse complement strand
AGACCTTGCTCTTTCAAACCCCGGCTGAGAAGTTCGCAAAATGTGTTGCGGCGATCCGTTGAACCCGCCGGACAAAGCGGACATCAACCAGCCGACAATCCCCACCAAGTCCGTCGAAAGTGACCCAAGGCAGACTTCCGTTGATCTAGATCAACAAGACCGCGCTTCTGCTTCTCTAAGCCAAATTGGATAGCACCTGCAGCGAGGTAGCGGCTATTTATAACGCCGGGAGCGGGCATGACCGCTTGTGGACATGTCCTGTTTCTAAATTGCGCGGATATTCACGCCCGATCACCGGCCCCACGAAATCCCAGTTAAGAAGCAGTTCTCATTTCGAACATGCGGCTCAAAGCCAATTGAGGAGGGTTCCATGCCTCTTCAGATCGCTCCGCCTCGTAATCCGGCCGCCTCGCCGAACCGTCGTGTACGACACCCGTACGTCCGGTGGTGCGGGCTAATCGCCGCTGTCTGCGCAACAAGCGTGTGCTGGGCACAAGTTAGAACGCCCATTCCGAAGATCGCAGTAACGACTTATCATTACGATACTTTTCGAACGGGTTGGAACTCGCATGAGGAGATACTGAATCCGACCCTGAGGCGATGTTCCGCTTATGCTTGCGCCATTGAAAGATTTGGCCTTCTGGCACGGGTTGCGCTGGACGATACCGTGTACGCACAACCGCTCATCGTGCCAGACATCACGATCAGCGGAGCAGGAGTGCCCCCTGGCCCGCATGACGTCGTTTATGTGGTTACAGAGAACAACTCAATCTACGCAATCGACGCGAATAACGGCGAGATTCTCCTCTTCCGTAATCTGGGACAGGCCGTACCTGCTCCGCCGAATTCCGCCGAGATGCATGCCTGTAGGAATAACGGTCCGCGCATTGGAATTGAGTCGACACCCGTAATTGATCTCGCTCAGGGCACTATGTACCTGATGTCCTATACTATGGGTGACGTGCAACCCGCCTATCGGCTTCATGCGATTGATCTGGCCACGCTAAATGACAGGGTAGCCCCGGTCGTTGTCTCGGCTTCGCACAAATTGGACGACGGTAGCACGTTTGTCTTTGATGCGGCCAAGCATCGTCAGCGCGCGGCGCTTCTTCTGGCGCATGGCAACATCTACGCGGCTTTTTCAAGCTGGTGTGATCGCACATCCGCTTCGCGGGGCTGGCTGCTTGGATGGGGCGCCGCTGATTTAAAGCCATTGGAAGCAAACTTCTTACCCGATCGCTCGCCAACTTTGCCGGCGCTTTCAACTATTTGGATGTCCGGTTACGGCATAGCGGCCGTCGCCGGGCATCTCTATTTCGCTACCGGCAACTCCAGGAAGAACACTTACGATAGTAACAACAATTTATCTGAAAGCGTTGTCAAAGTATCGGCTGACCTAAGGCAGGTCCTAGATTTCTTTACACCGTCAAACGTCAACCAGCTCGACACCAATGATGTGGATCTCGGTTCTGGCGGAGTGCTTCTTTTGCCCGACCAATTAGGCAATGTACGTCATATGGCCGCAGCCGCGGGCAAGGACGGCCAGATGTTTTTGATTGACCGAAATAACATGGGTGGCTTCAACACCGCCGCCAATCATGTTCTCGATACGAAGCAAATCGGAGCGTGCTGGTGCGGTCAGTCGTACTACCTTAATAACATCGTGAGTAGCGGCGGTACACGGGTTGGCGTTTGGCAAGTCATCACGTGGCCATCGCCAAGCTTGACGCAGATCCATTCCTCGACGGACCTACCCCTCGGGGGCGACTCGCCCGGGTTCTTCACCTCTATTTCATCCAACGGCGAGGCCGACGTGATCATTTGGGCTGTGTCGCGTAGCAATAGCTCCCCACCAGGCGGGCCAGAGCCCACCCTATTCGCGTTCCAACCAATACCGGGAACATTCGAGCTCAAGCTGTTATTCCAATCGGTTGCTGGAAACTGGGATGTGCCGCTTCAGGCGAACTGGAACGAGGGCGCCAACTCCAACATTGTGCCGGTCGTTGCGAATGGACAAGTTTACGTTGCGAGCTACAAAGAGCTGGACATTTTTGGCTTCGTGCCACCCGTGGCGGAAGCGCGTACTACAGAGATAATTCAGAACGCCTCAGGGCAAATCATCGCAGTCAGCGGTTCCCAGTTCACGCTGAAGACTGGAACGGGCACCGAGGTACGAGTGGAGGCTGAGCTTGCCATCAAAAACGGTCTAAGCCCAGAACTGGTCGTCGGTCAGGGTGTAAACGTATCCGGCAACGTGGATGCGCAAGGTTTGCTTCACGCCGACGTCATCAAGCCTGCCCGTACTGCCAAAAAACCGTAACTGGTCGGGCTGCAACATACAGTCGAAGGAAATAATGGGCATAAAGGTCGCGATTTTAGGCACGCAGCCTACAAGTTACTGGCCGCTTGACGATCTGATTGGCTCTTGGTGCCACGACGAGTTAGGTCTCCACGACGCCTCAGTGCCTGCTGAAGGCGTGAGTCTCGCGGTCATTCCGTTCGGCGAGTCGCAAGCTCCCTATTTCGATGGGGGATCGGGAAGCTATTTGACGATTGACAGCGATCCAAAATACTCGCACGCCTACGCGAACGCTCTGACCGTCGCCGCATGGATTTGTCCGCTGGCACTCGACAACGTGCAAACTACAGGATCGAACGATCAGTTCGTTCATTTCGTGGAGAAGGCGGTTAGCCCTTCAACTGATGTCGAGTGGGTCTTGCGGCTCTATAATCAGACAAATCCAAATCGTCATTCGCGGCTTTCTTTCTACACCTTTAACTTGGGTTCTCCCGCAGGCCAAGGCAACGGTTCCTACATGGAATACGGCGTTTCCGCCAATGACGAGACGCCGATCGAGTTAGGCAAATGGGTGTTCGTCGTAGGGCAAGCCGAGCACTGGATCTCGGCAACCGATCGCACCAAGGGCTGCATCTTATGGAAACAAGCGATCGAGGCAAAGCGCATAGCTGCCGATAAGTATGGCGACTTTAACGTACATCCTGAAGACGGGTCGGGTCCTTTAACCGTCGGGGGAATGGAGACGACAGGTTACAAAGGAGCGATCTCGCATCTCGCCATTTGGAACAGGCTGCTTTCCGCGTCTGAAATCGCCTCGATATGGACGGCGGGCACTATCGATCTGCGCGGCACGGCCATGTATCACAGTTATGTTTAGCCAAAAATAGTGACCGCTTCGACTTCCAGCGCATCCCCCGTTCCATCGACAGAATCGGAATCGACCATCAGTCGCTGGCTCTGGTCGATCGGCGATATCGTGATCTGGGACAACAGAGTCCGATATTGGCCCGAAACGGCTGATGGCCGATGGGCAGAGCATGTCCGCTCTGCCCTGGTGATTCAGACATCAACTTGTTCGGCAATTGCGAGCGCGTCGTCCACCTCGATGCCGAGATAGCGGACTGTGCTTTCGATCTTGGCGTGACCGAGCAACAGCTGCACGGCTCGCAAATTCCCTGTGCGGCGGTAGATCAGCGTTGCCTTGGTCCGGCGCAGCGAGTGGGTGCCAAACACCCTCGGGTCAAGCCCGATGCTTGTCACCCAATCTGCAAGCAGGCGAGCATATTGGCGCGTTGTCATTGCCCGATCGCGCCCACGACGTCCAGTGAACAGATACTCACCTGGCCTTTTGCCGGCTTCCCTCAAGAAGTCGTCAACGGCTTGCCGCGTCTGATCCGTCAACTCGAACTTGACCGGCCTCCCAGTCTTCTTCTGCCGGACGGTTGCACGATCGACCGCATAGCCACTCGGAGCGACATCTTCGACCCTCAAGGCGACGACGTCGCAACCACGCAACTTGCTGTCGATCGCAAGGTTGAAAAGGGCAAGGTCGCGGGTCCGTCTTTCGATCAGGAGCCGGGTTCGGATCGACCAGACTTGGTTTGGCCGCAGCGGAGGTTTCGCTCCGATCAACTTGCCCTTGTTCCACGCTGCGCGGCGAGCTTTAGTAGAGAGGCTGACTTCGTCAGGCATGATCGTACTCCTCGGTTTGTGAGGGCATCGAGCATGCGTTTTGACGCGCAGATCGTGTCTGCTTTCAGAGGCCTGCGGCCGTGGAGGGGCTCGGGGACCATCTTAGGTACACAGCGAATGACCCGTTGCGGACGTCCCGTTTGAGTGTTGCTCATCTGGCGCTAAAGGTTTGCCGTTCTGCCGACTTTGCATAGTCGATGCGGCCGCCGCGCCCTACGGTTCGAAGTAAACTAGACTTCCGACGCTTTCGAACGCCAGTCGATGGGGCGAACCGATCCCATCGTCTCAAATACTTGACAAGGGAGGCACCAAATGACCTGCAAGCTGCCACTCTATTGCTTTGCCGCGTTACTTGCGTCTGCCACACTCTTTAGCCCAATGGCTCCAGCGAATGCGCAGGCTCAGAAACCCAACATCATCCTGATTTTGTCCGATGATTTCGGTTACGGAGACTCTGGTCCCTATGGGGGCGGCGAGAACCGCGGTATGCCTACTCCAAGCCTCGACCGACTGGCGAGTGAAGGCATGACGTTCCTGTCGTTCTATGCCCAGCCGAGTTGCACGCCCGGTCGCGCCGCCGTCCAGACCGGCCGCATCCCGAACCGAAGCGGCATGACAACTGTGGCGTTTCAGGGCCAGGGCGGCGGCCTGCCGGCAGCCGAATGGACGCTGGGTTCTGTGCTGAAGACGGGGGGGCTACAACACCTTCTTCACGGGCAAATGGCACTTGGGCGAAGCCGATTATGCGCTACCCAACGCGCAGGGCTACGATGAGATGAAATACGCCGGCCTTTATCATCTCAACGCCTATACCTACGGTGATCCAACCTGGTTCCCCGATATGGACCCGGAGCTGCGCGCCATGTTTCAGCGCGTAACCAAGGGCGCAATGTCTGGCAACGCAGGACAACCCGCGCGCGAGGAATTCAAGATCAACGGTCAATACGTCAACACGCCGCAACAGGGCGTGGTCGGCATTCCGTTCTATGACGAGTATGTCGAGAAGGCATCGATCGAGTATCTCGATAGAGCCGCCAAGGCTGACAAGCCGTTCTTCATGAGCATCAACTTCATGAAGGTGCACCAGCCCAATATGCCGGCGCCCGAGTTCCAGCTCAAGTCGCTGTCAAAGAGCAAGTACGCGGACTCCGTTGTCGAGAACGACACGCGGATTGGCCGGGTCATGGACAAGGTGCGCGCGCTCGGTCTCGACAAGAACACCTACGTCTTCTGGACCACTGACAATGGAGCTTGGCAGGATGTCTATCCTGACGCAGGCTACACGCCATTCCGCGGCACCAAGGGCACGGTGCGAGAGGGTGGCAATCGCGTTCCATCCATCGCCTGGGGGCCGAACATCAAGTCCGGGACTAAGAATTCCGACATCGTCGGCGGCCTGGATTACATGGCCACTTTCGCAGCGCTTGCCGGCGTGAAACTACCGGAAAACGACCGCGAGGGAAAACCTATCATCTTCGACAGCTACGACATGTCACCTGTGCTGTTCGGCACCGGCAAGTCCGCGCGTAAGTCGTGGTTCTACTTCACCGAGAACGAGTTGACGCCCGGCGCCGCGCGGGTCGGCAACTACAAGGCCGTGTTCAATCTGCGCGGTGACGACGGCGCCTCAACCGGCGGGCTCGCTGTGGACTCCAACCTGGGCTGGAAGGGCGCGGAGAAGTATGTCGCAACTGTCCCGCAAGTCTTCGATCTTTGGCAGGACCCCCAGGAACGCTACGACATCTTCATGAATAACTTCACAGAGCGAACCTGGACGATGATAACAATCAGCGCGGCGATCAAGGACTTGATGAAGACATACGTGCAGTATCCGCCGCGCAAGTTACAGAGCGAAAGCTACAGTGGTCCGATTACACTCTCTCAGTTTGAGCGGTTCCAATATATCCGCGATACGCTTGCGAAGGAGGGCATTAGCATCCCATTGCCTACGGGCAATTAGCTCATCACCAGAAACGCTGCGTCCTCCGAATTCGGCCTCCTGCACTCCGGTTCAGGAGGCCAATCTCTTTTGACGAGGCCCGAGTCTGCTTCTGGCCCTGAGCCGACGTGCAGCGAAAGCTCTGGCATGTCCGCTTTCGCAGACCGAGCGGACCGAGCTGCGGGCAGCCGCAACCTTCCGCTTCTGACCCTGGCTGTGTAAAAACGCGAACTCCGGCGGATGGCGGAGCATCTACTTCTCAGATCACGCGGCACCGAAGCTCTGTAT
>NZ_LGHM01000051.1 GCF_001908185.1 Bradyrhizobium sp. AS23.2 | reverse complement strand
CGCGAACTCATTTGTCATTGAAAAAGGATGCCCCGGTCCCTCGTGGCGTTGAGTGGGCCGGGAATATCGTCTGCCGCCCGATCCTGGGTGGACTGCACCATCAATATGGCCGGATGTGATTTACGGTAGGCAGAACACTATTCACTTCATCGATCGACTCCGATAGTTACCGAAGTGGCCTTTCTTCCGAGCCGGATAAATTTTCCTGTGAATTCAAGACCAAAAGGTTGGGGCGGATATACCGTCGGGATTTGACTGCCCGCTTTGAAACTTTGTGTTTGCAAATCAGCGCGGTAGTGTCGTCCTTAATGATTGAGTGGGAGTAGGGCGGCCAGACGCTATCGCGCAGTTTGGCGTAGTTTTGGTGAGGCTGTTCTCACTTCCTCTCATATCCGAACGTTGACCCGAGTTGTAGCCTCCACTTAATCTCGATCGGTGTTTGAATTCCACCGCGCTTCCTCGAACAGAGTATTGTGGCGTATTACAGCGTGCAGAGCGGCCGGAGCCCGTGAGGCGAAGCCTCAGTTTGAGGGTAGCGAAGCGGACATCCGCGCCAAATCCGACGGCAGCAACGGGCCATAGAAAGACGTCGCCACGGAAATTCCGGCTCGCAGACCGCTAATTTGCTGCAGTTCTGAGCGTTACCTCAACGTACGCGAAAGGTGAGGCCGGCGCGCTCGCTCAGACGCTCGCGCAAGGCCGGCCCCATGAGCGCGGCCGGTGTCCAGGTGCCGCCCTCGCCCTGCACGTCGCGCACGAGGCAGAGAGCGCTCTCGGTGATCATCTTGCTGGTCGAGCCATAGCCCGGATCGCGGTCGCCCGTGACGACTGCCTCGACCCGTCCACCGTCCGGTAGCTCGCCCAGGAAGAGGATATCGTAGAAGCCCTTCTCGCGCTCGTCCCGGGTCGGACCTGCGCCGGGTTTGAGACCGCTGGTCCCGAACAAGGAAACCACCGTGGCGAACGTCTCCGTCGCCACGCGACCGAATTCCCCAAATACCGGCGCGACCATCATCTCGTCGTACGCGAAGTCCTCGCCGTAGGGATGACCCAACAGGAAATTCGTACGGTGCACGTTCTTGGTGTTGATCGGCGCCATCGGGAACGGCACGAGCCACGCGTTCATGCGCGGGTCATATTCGGGGATGAGGCCCGACGGCTGAGAGGGCCCGGTGAACCCCGGCGTCAACGCGAAGGGATCGGTCAGCAGCCGGATCAGGGTCGGGTCGCGCGCCGCAGCGGCTAACGTCGCCTGAGCGCTCGCCGCAGTGCCGCCAGACATGCCGCCCTTCACCTTGCGCAGGCGGGCTTTGACTCGCCGCGCCGGGCGTCCGAATTTCTGGCGCGCCTTCTCCTGCAACGTGAGCACACCGAGATCGAACGGGATGGAATCGAAACCACAGGAGAAGACGATGCGCGCGCCGGTTCGTTTCGCCTCCTCGTGATGGGCGTCGATCATGCGCCGCATCCAGGCCGGTTCGCCGCACAGATCAACATAGGCCGTGCCCGTGGCCGCGCACGCCGCCACAAGCCCGGAACCATGGAGCTGATAAGGGCCGACCGCCGTGATGATCACGGCCGCACGCTCGCACATCGAACGCAGGCTGGCTGGCTCGGCGGCATCCGCCTTCACCAACGGCAAATCGTCTGGTGCGCCGATGTCGGCACGCACCTTCTGGAGCTTGTCGATCGAGCGTCGCGCGATCGCCCAGGAAGGAGCATCGTCACCGCGATAGGATGTCGCCAGATATTCGGCGATGAGACGGCCGGTGTAACCCGTCGCGCCATGCACGATGAGGTCGAAGTCCCGCTTCACGGCGTTGATCCTCCTCGAGACCGGGAGAGCGCTACCCCTTACGCGGACCGGTCTTCCGTCGGCCGGATCGCACCAGCTGCCTGGCGCACTCATTCGATCACCTCGTCGGCGCGGGCCGAGTAGCGCCTATGAGGTGGGGATGCCAGGCCATTTTGTGCTGTCCCGGAGCCCGGCGAGCACACGAGGACGCGCAGCAAGTGCCGTTCGAGGGGCAGCCGCTTTCATTGAACCGTCCCATCGCGTTGACGGAGGATACCACAGTTCCTGTCTTGGGGCGCGCAACGTCCGGTTAGAGCCAAGACGCCATTTTGACCGCGGGCGAGCCACTTCCGGTTTGCCTCGATAAGCGGACAGTTTCCGGGCCGGTTGGCATGTCCCAAACGGGCCCAATTGCAGAAGTGGCTCCCACCCGGGAGCTATGGCGATTGGCGCTCGCGCGCGCGATAATCGCGCCTCCTTACGACCTTTTCGATCGTTAGGTCGGCGAGCCTGCGTTGAGAAGCTGGGACACTGCCGTAACCAACTGCGCTGGGGCAAACGGCTTTTTCAGCAGAATGCTATTGGGCACGCCTTCGGACGCCCAATCGTCGGCGGCAGCACCGGTCATGTATACGATTGGAAATGCAGGATCGATTTGCCTGACCAGTTGCGCAATATCCCAA
The DNA here is from genome assembly GCF_001908185.1 of Bradyrhizobium sp. AS23.2. Lineage (GTDB taxonomy): Bacteria > Pseudomonadota > Alphaproteobacteria > Rhizobiales > Xanthobacteraceae > Bradyrhizobium. The sequence continues at coordinate 139,596 of NZ_LGHM01000051.1, read as the reverse complement.
CCCTTCATTTGCCCCTTGACGTTGATGTCGGTCACGAGTGCCGAAAACTTCAGCACGCCGCTTTCGATCATGGACACGGCTTCTTGGCCGGAAGCGACCGTGGTCAAGTCGAAGCCGCCCTCCGTCAAGGCGTCATGAATCATTTCCTGCAACGGTTCTTCCTCCTCCACTACGAGGACAATCGGCAAATCTGGCAATTCCCCCTCCGCGCAGCTTCAACTAGGGGGCCGTCCAGCCCTGTAACGCGATCTGGGCGGAAATGTTCAAAAGTGAGCGCTAGGTCGCGCGGAACCATCGGCCGGCCCCGTCCTTATACCCTCGGCAGTCCATCCTCCACGAGCGCGCGCCATGAGCGATCGCGACAACAAGCTAAACGGTTGCCGTGTTCTCATCGTCGAGGACGAGTATTTCCTGGCGAACGATCTGGAAGAAGCGCTCAAATCCCACGGCGCAAGTATCGTTGGACCATTTGGTGACTTTGACGCAGCGTACCGCCGAGCGGCACGCGATCACTTCGACGTAGCCATTATCGACATCAATCTCCACGCCAAAACGGCTTACCCGATCGCCGACGAACTGATGCGTCAGCGCATACCCTTTGTCTTCTATACTGGATACGATAGCAATGTGATCCCGGTGCGCTTTGCCGGAGTGAAACTATGGCAGAAGCCTTTCGACCCGTTTGAACTCGTCGAGGATATCGGGCGGCTGTGTCGGGAATGATCGTTCAGGCGCATCTTGCGGTGTCGCTTTAACGCCGTCGTCGGTGTTTGTCGCGCATTCAAAGAGCGCCAAACGAAGCTGCTCGCGTTCGCACTCAAGCTTCACCTTCAAGGTGCGACTGCGGTGTTGAAGCTTGCGGCTCTCTTCGATTGCAAGCTGGGCGCCGGCGTGTTTCCGACCACATCGCCGCACTGGCGTTTGTGGATGCATACTAAAGTCAGCTCCGGGTCATTTTCGACGGACTTAACCGGGTTTCTCACCGGTTGATGTCCGTGTTGCCCCGGAAGCAGACCTGGAGAAGGGGGCGAAGCGACGCCGGCAGCAGCCGCAGCGCCCTCGTGATGCCGCTAGTCAAATCGCACATGTGCAGCAAATGCTGCCGCGCGCGGCGGTCTCAGATACGAAACCTGTTGACAGCGATCGGCTTCATTCGTCCTTCCATTTGATCGAGCAGCCAATAGACGCCTTTTGGTCAGCTGGCGCCAGACCGGTGGTCGCAATCGCGCGCATGGCCTCGACAAGCTCTCGGGGCGCCCCCGCGCGAGGCGGAGTTGTGCGCCCTTCGTCGAGCCGGCCGCGATACTTGAGCTTGCGGTCGGCATTGTAGCCGAAGAAGTCCGGCGTACGACCGCCCCATACGCCCGAGCGACTGTCTGGGTCTCGTCGTGGAGATATGGAAACGGGAAATCATGAGCCTTCGCGAAACGCTTCATATTCTCAAATGAGTCTTCGGGATAGCTCGCCGCATCGTTCGAGCAAATCGCCGCAAAGCCGATGCTCTCCGACATCAGCACGCGGGCGTCCGAAACCACGCGGTCGATCACCGCTTTAACATAGGGACAATGGTTGCAGATGAAGACGACGACTGTGCCTTTTTCGCCCGCAACGTCGTCCAGTGCGTAAGTCTTGCCGTCGGTGGCCGGAAGCTGGAACACCGCCGCCGGCGTATCAAAAACGACTTGGGTAGCTGCTGTCGCCATATCGCACCTCCTTTGTGGCCCAATATATGCTGACGACGGCCCGCTGATGCACAGTTTCCAAAACCTGTTCGCCAGTCGCGTCGTTTTGGCCATACGTAAGCCATTTCCGGTCGCCCCTTAACAGCCGCCATTTGGACGAGCGCGGGAATTCGTCGGTGTGGGCCACGAATGGACGTTAGCACCTCCAATGCCCCGGCGGCGTGGGGGCGGCCATAAGCTACAGCTGTCTAAAGTTTGTTCGTCCGGCGGCTCTGAATGATTGTCTCGACACTCACCGCCGGCCGCGCTCCTGCGATTTTTTTTCGCCGATCAGACAGGGCACCCGGGGCTCTTTCTCGGCGGCTGGGACGATCCCGCTCTCTGGCGTGAGGCCCGCAACTTCGCGAACAAGCTTGGTCCGGATCGCATCCTGGAATTTTTCACGATCTTTGATCGTCATGACGAAGGCGCCCGGCCCTCCGATCACGCAGTCCTCGTAATAGAGATCAAGATTCTCGATATCGGTCGTCGAGAGGGATGGCTCCTTCACAATGATCGGGAGGCCGTTGATAATGATGCCTTTCTCCAGGGCAGCGTCGCGCGCGCCGGTTACGGGGGCTCCGTCGTTGTTCGGCCCATCGCCGGATATATCGATGACGCGCCGCAATCCGCGATAGGGATTCTCTTCGAACAGCTGCACCGCGAAATTAATCGCGCCGGAAATCGAGGTACTCGAACCTCGACGAACCGGCGGTTTCATGATCTCGGCGGCCACTGCATCCGCCGATTCCGGGCCGTCGATCATTCGCCAGGGAACGATGATCTTCTCGTCGCCCGACATCGACCACTCGAAATAGGTCACTACCACCTTGCTGCCCGGAACGGCCCTCAGCGCCTGCAGGAAGTCTTTCGAGACGATGGCCTGTGCATAGCCCTCGCGCTGAATGGCAAGCTCGTCCATATCCATCGAATAGGAGACGTCGACGACGATAACGAGCTCGACATTGACGGGCTGTACACTGTGGCTGGTGTCGGCGAATCGAGAGTTCGGGGTCGGCGCGGCAATGCCAGCAACGTCACCTCCGACCATCGCCCCCGCAACAAGCACCGCCCCGACCGAGACACACCAGCGCATGGCGGCCCTCCCGTCCTTTCACAAGCATGGTGACACCCAAAACGCGTTCCGAAAAGCGGAAACATGCAATTGTCGTCCTCGTTCGCAGCGATCAAGGCTTGCTCTGGACGATGAGTAGAAACCCGGAACTGCCTCGTGCTTCCGGGGCGCGCCAACAAGGCTTTGCCTGTCCGGACACCGATGAGACTTCCCAGATTCCAGTTAGTAAGATGACTGAGCAGAATCTCGACGCCCTCGTAGCCTGGTTGCGCACCATTCCGCCGATCGAATAGAGGTGAAGCTGTTGGCGCAAAGCGGACCGAGGTGTCTAAGTACGGAGTGGTCCGGTGCGCGGCGCGAGCGATCACCTCACAAGCCAACCACGGTTTTCCTGATCATTGACGGTATCGGAAGCAAAGGCGCGCGAGTGCGGGCGGTGACCCTTACGGCAAGGCACTCGCGTCCACCTAGTCGATTGACTCCGATACTTGCCGAAGGAGCCATTGCTCCGAGCGGCATGAATTTTCCCGTGAATTCAAGATCATAACGTTAGCACGGATATACCATCGGGATCTGACCGCCAGCTTTGACGCACTGTGCTTGCAAATCAACGCGGTAATGTCGTCCTAGATGATGGCGTGCTCGCATATTTCGGCTATCCGCGGGCCGATGAAGACGATGCTGAGCGAGCGGTATGCGCCGGACTAGCATTGGTTGCGGCCGTGGCAGGACTCGATGTCGGCCCGTCGGCAAGATTGCGAGTGCGAGTTGGCATTGCCACTGGCTTGGTGATCGTCGGTGATCTCATCGGAGAGGGCGCGTCGCAGGAACATGGGGTGGTCGGTGAGACCCCCAATCTGGCCTCGCGGCTGCAGGCGCTGGCCGAGCCGGATACGGTGGTTATCGACGGCAGCACCCGCCGCCTCGTCGGTGGACTGTTCGAGTATCTCGCTCTCGGGAGCGTGTCCATCACGGGCTTCAGCGATCCGGTGCCGGTCTGGCGAGTCATCGGCGCGAACGCGGTCGATAGCCGCTTCGAGGCCTTGCGTGTAGCCAGAACGCCACTGCTCGGCCGCGATGAGGAGATCGAGCTGCTGATGCGCCGCTGGCAGCAGATAAAACGCGGCGATGGCTCGGTCGTGCTGATATCGGGTGAGCCCGGCATCGGCAAATCGCGCCTCGCCGAGACCGTGCTCGAGCGACTGAGCGATGATCCACATATCCGTTTGCGCCGTTTCTGCTCGCCGCACCATCAGGACAGCGCGCTTTTCCCGACCATCTCACAGCTCGAGCGGGCGGCGGGATTCCGGCGCGAAGATACGGACCGGCAACGGTTGGACAAGCTCGAAGCGTTGCTCGCGGAGTCAGACGCTGACCTCGGCGAGGCCGTCCCTCTGATCGCGGACCTGCTGTCCGTGCCTATCGGCAATGGCTATCCGCCTCTCAGCCTTACCCCTCAGAAGCGCAAGGAGAAGACGCTTGGGGTTCTCCTGGCCCAGCTCGAGGGACTGGCGGCGCGCCGGCCCGTGCTGATGGTGTTCGAGGATGTGCACTGGATCGACCCTACCTCGCTCGACCTGTTGGACCGCATCGTCGACCGCGTGGCCACCCTCCGGGTCTTGCTGATCATCACTTTCCGGCCAGAGTTTGCGCCAGCCTGGATCGGGCGCTCGCACGTGACATTGATCAGTCTCAGTCGGCTGCCGCATCGCCAGCGCGCCGAGATGATCATGCGGGTGACCGGCGGCAAGACGTTGCCCCAGGAGATCGTCAAAGGAATCATCGATCGGACCGATGGCATACCGCTGTTCATCGAGGAATTGATCAAGGCGGTGATCGAGAGCGGCATGCTGGCCGACGCTGGTGACCGCTTTGATGCGAGGGGGCCCGTGCCTCGGCTTGCCATCCCTACCTCGCTCCATGCCTCGCTCCTGGCACGGCTCGATCGCTTGGCGCCCGTGCGCGAGATGGCGCAGATCGGGGCTGCCCTTGGGCGGTCATTCTCGCATGAGCTGATCAGCGCCGTCGCGGCCATGCCGCAGCAACAGGTGGACGGCGCCTTGGCGCGGCTCGTAGACGCCGAACTGGTCTTCCAGCGGGGGACCCCGCCTGAAGCAGAGTACACGTTTAAGCACGCGCTGGTGCAGGACGCAGCCTATAGCACCATGCTGCGCGGTCGACGCCAGCAGATCCATGCTCGCGTTGCGACGACGCTAGAGAGCCAGTTCCCTGAAATCGTGGCTGCTCAGCCCGAACTCATGGCCCACCATTGTACCGAGGCCGGTTTCAACGAGAAGGCGGTCGGCTACCGGCTCAAGGCCGGCCAGCAGGCGGTCGCGCGATCGGCAATGACGGAAGCGGTGGCGCAGTTGCGGAGGGGTCTGGAATTGCTTGCGAACATGCCCGAAGAGTCGCGGCCGGTGCAGCACGAGCTCGACCTGCAGATTGCCCTCGGGCGGGCCCTGATGGCAGCCAGGGGATATTCGGCGCCGGCGGTGGCCGATACCCTTGTCAGCGCGCGGGCACTCGCTGAGCGGCTCGATCGACCGGATCGTCTCGCTCCGCTGCTCTATTCCCAATGGGGTTTCCATATGGTTCGGGCCGAGCACGAGCTGGCGGTGTCCCTTGCCGAGCAGATGGAGAAATTGGGCGAGACAAGAAAAGATCAAGCCACTCTGCTGCTGGGTCACTATATCCACGGCGCCAGTTGCTACTTTCGCGGCGAGTTTGTGACAGCGCGCGGCCTTCTCGAGCTGCGTGATGGCTTGAGAGATCCGGCTGCTCGCGCGATTTGCGCCACCATAGCGGTGGCCGACCCGCACGCCGCGAGCCTGGGTCACTTGGCGTTGACGTTGGCGCTTCTGGGCCACATCGATCAGGGATGCGCGCGTGTGGACGAGGCGTTATCGGAAGCCCGTTCGCTCGACCATCCGTTCACAGTGGCCTTTGTGTTGAGCAAGGTGTGTGCGGTCGAGGCGGCCGCCGGCTTGTCGCATGACGCGCGGCGGCACGCCGAGGAATTAGTGGCTCTCTCGAACGAGCACGGTTTTCCGCTCTGGTTGGGCGTCGGACTGCTTCAGCACGGTCGTTCATTGACAACACTTGGACAGGTGCAGGACGGCCTCGCGCTGCTCGCGAGGGGGCTCTCGGTGCTTCGTGCTGCCGGAGCCGTCGTGCACACGCCGCGCGCGCTCTGCTTTCTCGCCGAGGCTCACGTCAAGGTCGGGCATCTGCAGGAGGGGCAGAATTGCCTCGCGGAGGCTGCGCAGCTGATCGAGACGACCCGCGAGCGGTGCGGTGAGGTCGAGCTCCATCGACTTCGAGCCGACATGATGAATGCGCGAGGCGACCAAGCTGCTGCGGAGCAAAATTATCACCGAGCGCTCGCAGCGGCGGAGCGCCAGAGCGCGAAGACGTTTGGGCTGCGCGCTGCGACCAGCCTCGCCCGCCTGTGGCTCAAGCAAGGCAGGTGCACGGAAGCTCGCGACCTCCTCGCGCTGGTGCACGGCTCGTTCACCGAAGGCTTCGACACGCCAGTCCTGCGGGACGTCAAGGCGCTGCTCGACCAGCTGGCCTGATGCAATTCACCGCTTGCGTGGCGGGATAGCTGCTCGTCGCCTGCACTGCAAGGCTTGACGCACTTTGGTCGATCATCTCATCAAGTGTCATCTGCAGCTTGGCGCCGCCGGCGCGCAGAGTGTGATGGTGTGATGCGATTGCCAACTCATGCGCACAACGCCGTCGCAATGTCTGCAGAGGGGCAAAATGCGACCTCGCGGGGAGGGCAGCTTCTGGCGCAAAGCGGCCCGCCGCCGAAAAAGTCGCGTCATAGGCGATATCTGACAGTCCGTCTAAGGTCAGACGGCCAAGCCGCCGCAGGCCGACAAGACGGCTCTTTGGGTACGAAAGACGTCGACCGTTAGCGAGCCGTTGGCCAGAGCATTGTTTGTCCGGTGCATGCGATAAGGCGGTCGGATCTACGATTAAGAAGGAGTAGCCATAGTCAGATCGAACGTGAAGCGGTAGTTTGATGTCTGCAGAAGAAGAGCAATCAGGCATTCAGGTGCGGTAGCCCGACAATGAGGCAATGAAAACCTCCTAAGCGCCACTGATTCACTGGTGAGCCCGGCAGGGCTCGAACCCGCAACCAAACCGTTATGAGCGACGGGCTAAAGAACGCAATCGTTGATTTTACTGAACTTTCGTTGGAAATTGATCGTGTTCGTTGCGCTCTGGTGAGATCGTTTCTGGTGCGAAAATGGTGCGGTAGATCGCAGGACCCAGGATCTACGGATGAGGACCAACGCGAAACTTGAGCTCGATGCCGGCACCAAGACGTTTGCTTCGGGCCTCCTGCCAGATTTGATAGCTGCGTTGCGCCTCAGTCGTAAGGGCGATCTCGTTGCCGTGATCAGCGGTGATGCAAGCATTGGCCCCGAGCTTGAGGCATGGTGTCGCTTCACCCGCAATAGCCTGGTCGGCGCTTCTGACGAAGGCGGCCGCACGCGCTGGGTGCTCCGCTACGGAGAGGCTCCTGAGGATGTTGGAGAGGATCGGCCTGTCGGCTCACGCCTGTGGCTTTACACCAACTTCGACTGCAATCTTGCTTGCGACTATTGTTGCGTGCGCTCGTCACCCAAAGCTCAACGGCGGGCGCTTGGCGTCGAGCGGGTGCGGCGGATTGCCGTCGAAGCGGCGGAGCTTGGCGTGGACGAAATGTTTCTCACTGGCGGTGAGCCATTCATGCTGCCGGATATTGGCGAGATCATTGCTGTATGCGCCGCGGCGGCGCCAACCACGGTCCTCACCAACGGCATGCTGTTTGCCGGAAGCCGACTCGCAACGCTGCGCTCATTACCGCGCGAGCGCGTGACCTTGCAGATCAGCCTCGACAGCCCAACGCCGGAACGTCACGAGAGCCATCGTGGAAAGGGGACATGGGCGCGCACCTTGAAGGGAATCGAGCTGGCCCGTGCCGAGGGATTTCGGGTGCGATTGGCGGCGACGGTTTCAACTGACGCAGAGGCGGAAGAGTTCCGTGGCTTCCTCGATACCCATCACGTGAGCGAGGAGAACCGGGTGATCAGGCGAATTGCGCTCCGAGGCTCGGCCGCGCAGGGCATCGCCTTGGCAAGGGCAGATCTGGTTCCCGAGGTGACGATCACCGCTGAAGGCGTGTTCTGGCATCCGGTCGGAGCTGAGGATAACGATCTGCTGGTCAGTCGCGACATCTTTCCACTTGCCGATTCCTTCGCGGCCGTGCGCCGCGCCTTCGAGCGCGAATCCGAGCATCAACGCCGGTTGGCAAGGATTTTCAATTGCGCCTGACAGCGTTCATGGCCGCTCCAAGAAACCCTGTTGCGTCGAGGCGTCGCGCAACTCGGCATAAGCTTCGAGCTGCGGCGGTATCCATTGGCGCAACCCCTCCGCATCAAGCACAGCACGATGCGCGGGGTTATCGTAGCTCATTCTAAACAATGCGTTGGCAAACGCCTGCTCCAATGCAGGGTCGAGATCGACCCGAGCAGTAAACATGCAATGATTATAGGGCTGCGAGGTCCAGATCTCCGTCAACGCGCCTTCCGGCACCAGGTGCTCGCTACGCACGGTATTCCAGAATGGGCTGCCGATTGCCCCGGCATCGGCGCGGCCGTCGAGGACCGCGCGAACGACGTCAACCTCGCTCGTCCCGGTGTCGCCGTGTTTGCCGAGGTCGGTGTTGAAGCGCAGCGTTTGGTAGTCCTTCCCCTCAACGAACCCCTCGCGCTGTAGAAAATAGACCGGGAGAATTGCCGCATGGCCGCTGTCGCGGCTGCCGAGAGCCAGAGTGCGGTTCCTAACTTCGGCAAGCCTTGCGACGGGCCCGCCGGTGACCCCGACGATCTTGGTCATCCAGCCGACATCGGTATCGCGCATCGCGATCGGTCGGCAGCGATGGTCGCTCCAGGCATCCGCCTGGATATAAGCAAGGTTTGTGTTCCATCCGATATCGATGCGCGGCAGCGGCTCCTCGGGCAAGGCGAGGAGGGCGGCGACCTGCGCCTCGTAGCTCTGAAACAGCACCACCTCGACAGGGAGCTTCGCTTCGTCGTGAAAGTACCGACGCATGCCCTCCCAGATAGCGACCACCTTTGGATCATATGCGACGGCACCTACCCAGATTGTCCGGCTCATGACTGCATCTCCCTTCGCAGGCTCGATGTTCAAATGCGATAAATCGCGCTCCCGAATCGCTGCCAGGCGGCGCTGCGCTCTCGCGCTCAAAACAGCGGTATTCCCAAAATGGCTTTGCCAATGAAGTCGCGCAGCACATCGCCGGTCGGCGCCATCACAGCGCCCGCATGGGCATCGCGGAACAGTCGCTCGATAGCCAAATGCCTGGAAAATGCAGCGCCTCCGCACACCCGCATCGCGGTCGAGGTGACGGTGATGGCGACATCACCTGCCGCTGCCTTGCTCTCGAGCACGCGCAGCATCGTGGTGTCCCGGGGCCGCTCGAGGTGATCAACGAGATCGTCGACACGTGCGGCAAGTCCATCCGTGTCGATCTGCATCGTCGCAAGCTGCGCGCGAAGCGTCGGCAGACTCTCGCCGAGGGTCTGGCCCAGATGCTCGAAGCGAGCGCCATTGAGATGCGCCACGGTCCCTGCCACTGCGGCCCGGCAAAGACCAAGTGCGACCGCCGATGTGCCAAGGTTGAACAGCGGAAGCACAACCTCCAGCATGGCCTTGAACCCGGCACCGTCATCGGTCAGCTGGAAACCGGGCGCGACCTCGCAATCTTCGAGGATCATCGGCGCAGATGCGTTGGCGCGCATCCCGAGACCATCCCACGGGCCGGCGACCGACAGTCCGGGCGTATCGCTGGCGCAAAGGTAAAGGGTCGTTTCGGTTGGACCTTTGCCTTCAGGAGACAGCGCCGAGACGACATAGCTTTGCGCGTGGCCGGCGCTCGTCACCCACGATTTCTTGGCGCTGAGGTGCACACCGGCGCCGTTGCGCTTCGCTCGCGAGACAGGCGCCCAGAAGTGGCTACGTGATCCGGCCTCGCTGAACGCCAAAGTGGTCAGGTGTTTGCCGGTCGAAATGTCCTTAAGCGTCTGCGCGACGGCGGCTCCCGGACGGGCCGCGGCGATGGTTGCGGTGGCGCATATGTGCATCAAATAAACCATCGCCGCCGATGCATCCGCTTCTGCGAACGTCGCGATGACCGCGGCGAGGGTCCGTGGTCCGAGCGCCGAGCCGGCTACCTCGGTGGGCAGCGTGATCCCCAGCAATCCGGCTGGACCGAGCGCCGCGATTGCCTCGGATGAAAATCGGGCTTCCTTGTCGTTTTGCCTGGCGGCCGGTGCGAGAATGCGATCGGCGATGTCTTTGGCATTCGAAACTGCGGTCTCGTGATTCATGACGACCCCTCGATACCTAGGTGCTGCCAACCAAGTTCGAAAAATATCGAACCTGCTCTCTGCGCGAACGATGCTAAGCGACCCGCATCATCGGATCAATATGACCAGCCTCAAGCATGGCAAGTTCTTGCGTTGCAGCAGCGAGTACGGGCCACCGTAATTACGTGCTCAAAGCCATTTAGTTACATCACCTGGAAGCTTTTTTGGCGTCGACAAAACCTTTCTTCGAGCCGCGGCCAGTAGGCAGCGCTTGCTCGCTGTCGACCGGAGCGCTACCAATGGCCGGCAACTGTGTGACGAGGTTCGTCTGGCGATGCCGGTCAATGATTGCGGGGTCTCGTCCGTCCCCGCGCAAAGACATGACACACTGCACCTGATCGCGATCGCCGCCGATCGCGTGCGATCCAGGCTTGTTCGGTGAGCGGCGCGGCGATCGGGATCGTTGGCAAGGCGCCGCAACCCGGCCGCTCAAAGACGCGGCTTGCGAGCGCCATTGGCGCTGCGGCCGCTTCCCAGCTGTCCGCTTGCTTTCTGCAAGACGTCGGTGCGGCGATCGAAGCGGTACCGGAAGCGCTCGGCAGGCGCGGCTATGGCGTCTATGCGCCGGCGGGAGCCGAAGATATCATGCGGCAGCTGCTTCCTGCAGGGTTCGGACTGTTATTGCAGGCCGGCGATGATCTCGGCCACGTGCTGATCGGCGCGACGCGTGCGCTGCTCGATGTCGGACATGACTGCGTCCTGCTCGTCAATGGCGATAGCCCAACCTTGCCCCCTCGCTTCCTTACGCAGGCGATCACTGCGCTGCGCAAATCCGGTGATCGGATGGTGCTTGGGCCGGCGAGTGACGGTGGCTATTACCTCATTGGGCTGAAGCACCCGCATCAGCAACTGTTCACCCGTATCGCGTGGGGAACGGAAACGGTTGCCCGCAGCACACGCGAGCGGGCCGCCGAAATTGGTCTTGCCACAACGCTGCTTCCGGAATGGTACGACGTCGACGATGTCGAGACATTGCGTTGGCTACGGGAGGAGCTGGTTGGCCGTTCGAACCGCTTTCGCGACGGCGGGTTTGCCGCGGCGACCCGGGCCTTTCTCGAGGCCGGGCACATGATAGGCCTGTGAACTGATGGCCGGGGCTGCTCGAAGGCAATTCGGTCGACTGGCGCGCGCCGCCAACCATGCTGCTCCGCTTCATCTGTTGGCCGGCATCGGTGTTGTTATCGCCGGCATGACGCTGGTCACTCCCTTTGCCTTCGAGGCTTATGGTGACAACGCCTTCATTGCTCTGACCATCGCCGCGGGGCTCCTGACGATCGTGTCGACGCGCCTCGCCGAGCGCGTGCCAATCGATCGCGCGCTGTGGCTCATCTTCGGACTCGGGATTGCGCTCAGGATCTATGTACTGTTGTTCGATCCGCTCCTGTCCAGCGATATCTATCGCTATGTCTGGGATGGCAGGGTTCAGGGCGCCGGCATCAATCCCTACCGCTATGTCCCGGCGGATGAGGCGCTGGCATTTCTCCGCGATGGCGCGATCTTTCCCCATATCAACCGCGTCGATACGGCTGTCACGATCTATCCGCCAGTCGCGCAACTTTTCTTTCTCACTGTCACGCGGATCGGCGAAAGCGTGACTGTGATGCGTCTCGCACTCTTGGGGTGCGAGACCGTCACCGTGTCACTGATCATGCTGCTGTTGCAGCATATGAAACGCCCGGTGACGCGCGTGGTTGCCTATTTCTGGCATCCGCTGCCCTTGTGGGAGATTGCCAACAGCGGCCATGTCGACGCGCTGATGGTTGCCCTGATGCTGCTGGGCCTGTTCGTTGCCCTGACCGGCCATGCGTTGCGTGGGGCCGTCGTGATCGCGCTTTCGATGCTGGTCAAGCCGTTTGCGGCACCGGTATTCGCCGGGATCTGGCGGCCGTGGGACCTCAAAATGCCGCTGGTCGTGATCGCAGCGGTCGTGCTCTGCTATCTTCCCTATTCATCCGTCGGTTGGGGCGCTTTCGGATTCCTGACCCAAGGCTATCTGAGGGAAGAAGGCATCAGTGCCGGCTACGAGATCTGGCCGTTGTCCCTCTCGCGGCTTGTGTTTGGCGAGCATCAGGGTGACGTGGTGGCTTACGCCGTGCTCGCCGCGCTGATCCTCGTGTTCAAAGGGCTTTCCGTGGCGCGCAGTTGTGATCATAGCATCGCGTCCAGGCTTGCCGACATCAACATGCTGCTACTCCTGACTCTGTTGCTGTTGTCGCCAAACTATCCTTGGTACTTTCTCGTCATCACGCCGTTTGTCGCCCTGTGTGGCTCCCTGCCGACGTGGGTCGTTTCAATTGGTGCACTGTTACTGTCCGAACAACTCGATTGGGACTTCTACATTCCAAGAATGGTAACAAAATCAATTCTGTTCGGAGGTCTCTTACTGGCTTGGGCCCTGACGACCTGGAGGACCCGCATGCAGCGAACCGCAGAAACGGGGTTGTCACCATGAGCCTTTCCGGCGATACGCGGGGCATTCGCGCGCCCTTCGATCCACGCCGTTATCACGAGCAGGTTACGGGGGAGCGCACCGAGGTCGCGCAGCGTGCGCCCGTTTGCCTCTATCTGGAAGTGACCAACCGATGCAATCTGTTGTGTACCACCTGTCCTCGCACCTACGAGGAGCTAGAGCCGCCCGCAGACATGGACTGGGACCTGTTCACATCGATCGTCGACCAGGTTCCCGATCTCGCGCGCGCCGTCCTGCACGGTGTCGGCGAACCGATGCTAGTCGCGAATCTGCCGCGGATGGTCAAATACCTGAAGGATCGCCGCGTTTACGTCCTGTTCAACACCAATGGGACGGTTCTCAGTGACCGCAACGGCCGTGCGCTGATCGAGGCCGGGCTCGATGAGCTGCGTGTGTCGCTCGACGCGTCAAACCGCGAAAGCTTCAAGGCGATCCGGGGGCGGGATTATTTCGGCCGCATCCTCCGCAACGTGCGCGCGTTTCGCGAGCTGCAGGAGCGGGAGGGATATACGAAGCCGCAGGTTTCCGTTTGGCTTACGGGCCTGAAGGAGACTGTCGAGGAACTCCCGGCGTTCGTGAAAGTGGCGGCCGAGATCGGTGTTAAGGAGGTCTACCTGCAACGTCTTGTGTTCTTCGATGAACAGACCATCGGCAAGGCGCGTCCGGATCAGGCCCTGTTCGAACGGTTGGCCGCGGGCGAAGCCGCCTGTCTGAAGCAAGCCGAGGAGCTGGCGCGCTCCCTTGGCATCACCTTCAGTGCGTCTGGCGCGGCGAGCGAGCCGGGCCTAAGTCTGAAGAGCAGCGGCTGTGGTTCGCCGTGGTCGCTCTGCCGGCGACCGTGGTCGCTGATGTATTTCACGGCCAATGGTCGCGCATTGCCGTGCTGTATCGCGCCGTTTTCGCAGCATGGCTATGACAATTATACGCTTGGCCATGCGGCGCGGCAGTCCTTGCAGGACATCTGGAACGGGCCATCGTATCGGGATTTTCGTGCGGCGCTGCTCTCGGACAAGCCGCCCAAATGCTGCGCCAATTGCGGCCTGCGCTGGAGCCTGTGAACGAGGTGGCCATCGTCTCGGCGATCATTCCGTGTCTCGACGAAGAAACGGCGATCGGCCAGGTCGTGACCGCGGTGCTCGCGCAGAATGTGAGAGAAGTCATCGTCGTCGACGGGGGCTCGCTGGATCGTAGTGCTGAGCGGGCAAAGGCCGCCGGGGCTCGCGTCATTGTCGAGCCGCGCCGCGGCTACGGTCGTGCCATTCAGGCAGGCATCGCCGCCGTGCGCGACGACGCCGACATTCTTGTCTTCCTCGACGGCGACGGCGCCGATCCTGCGGAATTCATCCCGGATCTGGTGTCGCCGATCGTTACAGGCCAGGCGGTCTTCGTGCTCGGTTCGCGCGTACGCGGTTCGCGCGAGCCCGGCAGCGTGGCACCGCAGCAGCTCATTGCCGCCCATGTCAGCAGGCTGCTGTTGCGTCTAGTCTATGGCACAAGCTTTACCGATCTGTCGCCGTTTCGCGCCATCCGGCGGGATGCGCTCAGCGGTCTCGGGATGAAAGAGGAGACCTATGGCTGGAACCTGGAAATGCTGATGCGGGTCGCCTCGGCGCGACTGCCGGCGCTGGAAATTGCCGTTGGGCAGCGGCGCCGGATTGGCGGGGTATCGAAGGTTTCCGGCAATCTCGTCGCCGGCGTCAAGGCGGCCTGGTCCATTTCGGCGACGTTTGTTCGCGTCGCGCTCCAGCTGCGAAGGTGATCAGCGTGCGCCGGTACGATCCGCACAAGCAACGATGCTCCCGGGAGATCTTCGTTTTTCCGGTGGCGAAAACACCGCGAGGTATCCGCCATCGCCTGCCAGCTGATATGTGGCGATCTCGCGATATCCAACCGCAGAGAGTTCGCAACGCAGCAGCTCAATCGGCGTGCCGTGGTCCGATGTCGGCTGCTCAAGGTCGACAATTCCGACCCGCGCGCTGGGCTTTAGCGCGGGCACGAGATCGTAGAGGAAGGCATAGGGCTGGGCGATCTCGTGATACATGTGCACGAGGATCGCGGCATCCAGCGAGGACGCAGGCAGGCGAGGGTCACCTGGTTCGCCGAGCGCGAACTTGACGTTTGTCAGCTTCAGTTGCTCCGTTCGCCTGGCGAGCTCGACGAGGTATTTCCGCGTGACGTCCTCAGCGATGACAGAGCCGGTGGGGCCGACGAGCGGCGAGAGGCGAACGGTGTGGTAGCCACTACCCGCACCGATGTCGCCGACCGTCATGCCAGGTTTCAGTTCAAGAAGACGGACGATCTCGCCGTCCTCATTGAGGGAGTCGCGGTGCTCCTCATTGGAACGCCTGGGGCTGACGATCTTGGCAACCGGACGCTGGGGTGCGGGAAACGCCGTTGCGGCGACTCCCGGCGGAGCCAGATAGCCGATGTCAGCGGCGTGCGCGCTGACGGCGGCGCCCAGCGCGATAAAGAGCGTCGCTGCGAGGCCAGCGCCCTCATATGCTCGTTTTCTCATCCAAACGACCGCGATCAACGATCAACCCGCGATGTCGAAGAACCAGCCAACAAACCCCTTGCCGTCGCGCACGACGGGCACCTCGCGGCGAAGCCAGGCATCAAGGCCAAGACTGCGGCCGGCGCCGTCGAGCGCAAACAGGAACATCAGGAGGGCCAGGCACATATACGTCCATGGCCACTCGGAGGGGTTGCCATACAGGCCGAGCCAGAGTTGCAGCGTATAGGCGAGGGCCAGCACTCCCACCAATCGCACCGCAAGGCCGAGGATCATCGATCCAGCGAACACCAGCTCGGCCAAAAAGACGATAGGCCCAAAGATCGTCATGTGAGGCAGCACGATGTCCTTCATGAAGGTGCGGTGAAACTCGAACGCCGCGCTGGTCGATTCCTGTTCGGTCCAGTATTGCAGACCGTCGGACACCGGCAGCGGTAGTTTCCACAACATGCCCTGGAACCACAGGCAGCCGATCAAGACTCGCGCCACCCAGATTCCAAGATGTCGGCTGGTACGCTGCGCAGGATCTTCTCGCCAATTCCGCACAGCAATCACGATGCTGGCAAGCAGCAGTGCCCAGAATAGCGCCACGATCAGATAGCGCCAATTTCCCTGATGGAGATAGTCGCTCGTCGTCGCGGTCAGGAAATGCCAGACGTCGGTGAAAGGATTGGTGGGCATGCGCGGGCTCCCAGGGGACTTGGTTGCTCTACGTATCGCTTAATCGCATCGTTACTCTGCGTGCCAGTTGCCTGCCAAGGCGCACCGCCCGCAGGCGATCGGACGGTGCGCCCGCCTTACGTGCTTTCGATCAGCTGTCCGAAAAAACCCCTCCTAGGGTCATTGCGCGTCGATCCATTTGTCGGATCCTGTCAATTTCACCGACACATCCGTCAACGTGATCCGGAAGGGCTTTCCGTCCACCATCCCGGGGTGATTCATTGAGATCAGGAGCGGGCCGGCCTTCTTGTGGTCCGCATATATCGCGGTCACGAAGTGCGGCGGGTTGGCAGCGCCCCGGTGGTAAGCGATTTCCTCAATTCGCTTGTCGGCGCCAATGTAGAGGTCCCACGTGTCGCCGGGCTGGTAGCCGCCCTCCGACGGGTATTTCATCACCACCTTCTGGGCCGACGTGTCACCTGTCGGTCGCTTCTGCTGGCCTTCGTCGGTCGCGGTCGCGCCATCCCATAGCAGGTGGAACGGGAGCAACACCCAATATTGATCGTTGGAGAATGCTGGATCGACTTCTTTCTTGACGACATCGCTTTGGCTAGAGAGCTGGGAGCGCTGATAGGTCACCTTGACCGGATTGCCTTCCTTATCTTTCCCCTCGTAGGAGACCGTGTCGGTCTTCGGGCTCCATTCCCACTTGTTGGAAATTTTGTGACCGCCAGGAAACTCACCGTTCCACGTGTAGCGGATCGCCTCGATTTGTCCAAATGAATCAAGACCGTAGGTCTTTGCGATCTGCTCGGCAATCGATGGGCTCTGCTGCGCCCGGGAAGCCGCAGGGAGGACCAACAGTAGGCCGAAGGCCAAGAGGCGGATCACATTCAGTCTCACTTCGCTGCGCGCCTGAGTACGAATACTGGTCATGTCGGGCTCCTTGGATGTGGCTTGCAATTGCCTCGGCCGAGCCGAGGTTCGAGGCCGTTCGGCCAAACATTTGGGCTCGGCCGGGACGGAGCACATGTTCGGACGGCGAGAGACACTGTTTCGTGTCACGCACGAGTGCCGGTCGTCCCGAACATTCTAGCAAACGACCGGAAATTGCGGCCGTTGGCGGTCATGAGCATACCAACAAATCTGGTCAACCGCTGATGGGCGGTTCTCGTCCGTGGTTTGTCTTAGGGCAAAGCGAGTGAAGCGCTCGAAGCGGCAGCTTAGGGCGCAAAACGGGGCCATCGATGCCCTTCGACTGAGAATAGTTGACGGTATCAAGCGGAAATCGAGAGAAGCGAAGCGGCGGCCGCTCACACCGAGCACACGTCTACTTCGTCGATTGACTCCGATAGTTGCCGAAGCCGCAATTCCTCCGAGCGAAACAAATTTTCCTGTGAATTCAAAACCAAAAAGTTCGGGCGGGTATGCCGTCGGGATTTGACCGTCAGCTTGAGAAGTTTGCTTGCAAATCAACGCGGTAACGTCGTCCTAATGATTAAGGGGAAGGAGTGCGGCCGGCTGGGATCGCGGCCTTTAGCGTAGTCTGGTGGAGTCGTACTCACTTTCTCCGCGTTGAGGACGCTGACCGAAGTAGTGAGATTGTGGCGTAGTCCGATGGAGGTCGGTGATCCACCGCTTCTTCGCGATAGAGTATTGCAGCGCAGCTAATCGTGCAGAAGGGCGGGTCGTCCAAAGCCCAGAATTCGAGCACCGGGCTTTAGCCCGAAGCCCAGCCCGATGCATCCCGAACACGCTAGGGCGCCGTCCGAAAGAGCGCTTACACGTGACCGGTCCCTTCGTGCCGATCCAGGTATTGTTCGTCGCTGACTTTTTCCAACCATGTGACGGGACTGCCGTTCAGCGCTTCCTGGATCGCGATGTGGCTCATCGCAGTATCGGCTGTGGCTCCGTGCCAATGCTTCTCGCCGGCCTCGAACCAAACAACGTCGCCTGGACGAATCTCCTCGACCGGTCCGCCGTCCCGCTGCACCCAGCCGAGCCCTGACACGACGATCAGCGTCTGGCCGAGCGGATGTGTGTGCCAGGCCGTCCTGGCGCCGGGCTCGAACGTCACGAGGGCGCCGCGAGCACGAGCCGGCTCCGGCGCCTCGAAAAGCGGGTCCACGCGCACCGCGCCTGTGAAGTATTCCGCCGGCCCCTTGCCGGAAGGTCGAGAGCCACTGCGTTTGATGTCCATGTTCATGCTCCTTTGTCAGATACGATTAACAGCCAGCCAGAGTGGAGGCTCCAAGCCGACCTTGGATTTCCGTCAGCGCGGGTCGTAGCCCGGCTTCTTGTAGATACTGTCAGGTTTGGCGAGGATGTCGGGCTTGTAGACCTGCTCCGACCAGTCCTTCGGGTGGATGTCCTCGATGGCGACGGAGACCGATTCCTCTCCGGATCCGAGCGTGTCCATCACCGCTTTCGTCAGTGCCGTTGCCAAAGCGGACTTCATCTGCTCCGACCATTCCAGAATGGAGCTTCACGACCACGTGGGGCATCGCCCGTCCTTTCGCGCTCTCAGGTTGATTTCTCGGTTGCGGGGTGCCTCATCAGCCAAGCCGCGACGAGGACGGCGCAGAGAACGGTTGCGGCACTGGCGAGAAACACGACGTTCATCCTCGCTCCGGTCGCGATCAAGCCCAGTGCCAGGCCCCGGCTCTGCGGCGGCACGCGGCGCACCGCTTCCACGCCGAAGCCTGGATAAACGAGGGAGAAGCCGAAGCCGGTGAGGGCGGCCCCGACCAATGCCATCTCCGGCCGAACGGACAGCCAGATCAACTCCTGACCGGCCGCTTCGATCAACGCGCAGACAAAGGCGACCTTCGCCCCGCCGATCGCGTCGGGAACGTGGCTGAAGAATACCCGCGCCAGGATGAAAGCCGTGGCATATGCCGAGTAGGCGTGCCATCCGTTCGGCCAGCCGCGGCTCGCGAACAGCAACGCGACGAAGGTAGTCACCGCACCGAAACCGACGCTGCCGAGCGCCGAGCCCATGCCCGGCACCCATACGGCACCGACAACCTCGACGAACGAGAAACGCGCGTGGTGCACCGGCGCGACCGCCGGGAGGCGCGCGACAAGCAGCAAAGTGGCAAGCGGAGCCGCCGCGGTTGCGAGCGCGATCGCGGCAAACCCGTAAGCCGCGTAGAGGGCCGATCCGGCCGGCGCGCCGATGGCAAAGGCCGCGAACACGGCCGATCCGACCCAAGCAATGACCTTGCCGGTGCTGCGGGAATCGACGAGCGCGAGGCCCCAACTCACGGCTGCCGTGATGGTGAAACTTTCGGCCGCGCCAAGCAGCCCGCGCCCCAGCAGTAGAATGGAGACTGACGCAAGCGGAGCATCGATGAAGCGAGCGACAGCAGATAAAGCAGTCCGGAAGCCGCGGCCGCGAGCAGACCGACGATCACGCCCCGCTTTGCGCCGCTGTTGTCCGAGTAGCTTCCCGCCACGGGCCTCGAGATCAGCGAGGCAGCGAACTGACTTCCGGCGACGAGGCCCACGACAAAAGGCCCCAGCCCCAGGCCATCGTGCACGTGAAGCGGAAGGACGGGCATCGCGATGCCGATGACGAGGAAGCGACGAAGACAATCCCCATGATCGGCAACAACATCGGAGCCACTTCCGATGTCTGTTCCGTAACCGCCGACATCGCTCTACCAGGCATAGGCAACGGGCGCCTCGCCCCCCGGACCGGGCCAGATCTCATCCAGGTTCGCCAACGTCTTGTCGGCGAGGCGGAGCGAAGGCGCCTTCAAGTTCTGACGAAGCTGCTCGACAGTGCGGGGCCCGCTGATGGCCGCCGTGACGACGGGATTGTGGAGCAGCCAAGCGAGCGCCACATCGGCCGGTGCCTCACCGAGATCGGCGCACAGCTTTTCATAGGCTTCGAGCCGCGGCCGCGACTTGTTCACCTGCTGCTGCATCCGCTCGGACGCGCGGCGGCCACCTTCAATCTTCTTCAGCACCCCGCCGAGGAGGCCCATGCCGATCGGGCTCCATGGGATGAGGCCGATGCCGAAGTGACGCAGCGCCGGGATCACCTCCAGTTCGGCCGTCCGCTGAGTGAGATTGTAGAGGCTCTGCTCGGAGGCGAGGCCGAGCAAGCTGCGTGACGCCGCGGTCATCTGCGCGGTAGCGATGTCCCAGCCGGCAAAGTTGGAGGAGCCGACATAGGTGATCTTGCCCTCTCGGATAAGCTGCGCCATCGCCTGCCAGATCTCTTCCCAAGGCGTCGAACGGTCGACGTGGTGCATCTGATAGAGGTCTATGTGGTCGGTCCGGAGCCGGCGCAGGCTCGCCTCGCATGCGCGCCGAATGTGGTAGGCCGAGAGGTACTTGTCGTTGGGGCCGGTCTCCATCGGTGGTAGACCTTGGTCGCCAGCACGATCTTGTCGCGCCGGCCGGCATTCTGCGCCAGTCAATTGCCGATGATCTCCTCCGAGACGCCGAACCCCTTCGCCATATCCGGCGACTGCGGCCCGCCATAGACGTCGGCCGTGTCGAACATATTGATGCCCGCTTGCAGCGCCTCGTCCATGATCGCGAAGCTGGTCTTCTCGTCGGTCAGCTCGCCGAAGTTCATCGTGCCGAGCACGATCCGGCTGACCTTCAGGCCGGTGCGGCCGAGATGCTTGTAGTCCATCGTCGTGACTCCTCGTTCGATTAGCGTCGACCGACGAAGCGCCTCCTTCAGGGCAGCGCCACGCCGGTAAGTTCTTGAAGACGTGCGACCAGTGCGTCCTGGAAGACGGCATCCATTGCTTCGGCCGCAGGCTGGTCCTGCCGCATGTTGTGCCAGTATCTGCCGCTGACCATGGCGGCAGCGTCGGAGCTCGCGGCGAGCCAGCTCTGCGTCCGCTGCCCCGTATCGATGTCGACCGGAGCGCTCGCACCTCCCATCCGCGTGCGCACCCAGCCGGGATCGACCGCGTTGCAGAGGACCTTCGGCCACCGCCGGGCGAGACAAAAAGCCAACGCGACGACATGCAGCTTGCTTTCCGCATAGGCGCGCGCCCCATCCCATGGACGATCGGTCCAGTCGAGATCGCGCAAGGAGCCATCGCCCCCCCCCCCGGTGAAGTCCGCTGCTGAGATAGACCAGCCGGTCGGGTCGCTCGATCAAGGCCGTCAGCATGAACGGCGCCAGCGTGTTCACCGCCAAGGTGACCGCATGCCCTTCCGGCGTCGATCCTCGACTAGGTGCCGTGTAGATGCCGGCATTGTGGATGATGGCATCCATGCGGCCGATCGCGTTGACCTGGTCCGCGATGCGGCGGACATCGGCCGCGCTGCTCAGGTCGCCGATGACGACTCCGGCGGTTGCGGACAAGAGATCGGCAAGCGCCGAGGCGCGCTCGCTCGATCGCGCATGCAGGACGACTTGATGGCCCACGCTCAGAAGCGAGCGCGCCGCCGCGCGACCGAGCCCATCGGTGCTGCCGGTGATGAAGATGCGTGCCATCCCTTCCTCCCGTGCGCACGCGGTGCCAAATCTTTCCTGGAAATCACCGCTGCCGCTACCCGGCATCATCTCACGTCAATGCGACTTCCCTTCCGGTTTCACGAGGTGGAGCAAATCGTCGGCGATACGATCGGCGGGCGTATCGGCGTCGAATGCCTGCACAAACTGACCTTGCGGGTCCATGACGTAGAGGTAGGTGCTGTGGTCGATGAGGTAGTCATTGGCGCCCTCATCACCCTTGTGTGCGACATAGTACGCTCCGTATTCGTGTGCCACGGCGGCGATCTGCGCGGGAGTGCCCGTGAGCCCGACAATTCTTGGATCGAATGACTCCGTGTATTTGGCCAGCACGTCAGGTGTATCGCGCTTGGGATCAACGGTGATGAAGATCGGCTGCACCTTTGCGGCGTTAGGGCCGAGCTTCTCAAGCGCAGCAGCGATCTCCATGAGCGTCGTTGGGCAACTATTGGGACAGAAGGTATATCCGAAATACACGAGCAGCCATTTTCCCCGATAAGTCTGATCGGTGACCGTCGTGCCGTCGGGCGCTGTCAGACTGAAAGGTCCCCCTATCGAGACAGATGAGGCCGGTTGGCTGATGGCCAGCACTATCGCGAGGACCGCACCAGAGAGACTTCGCTCAAGAGCCGAAAGATGAATGAGTTCACGGCGGCGATTCATTGGACCTCCGCAATCTCTGGTCGCAGCTTTCAGGCCGCGAAGCCGCTCCTCGACGCCTGCTCTGCGCCAGTCAAATCATTGACTTCAGGTAAGTTTAGGTATGCTATAAATTACTAAGGTGTGTTTCCCCTGGCAAGACGATTGGGTCTTGGCATTGAGAACGGGGAGGCGCCGTGATGAAACCCAATTGTTCAGTCATTGTGGCCTCCCTGATCGCCACCGCGATCAGCGGTGTGCCGGCGCGCGCATACGAAGAGGGCCCCGTCCCCCAGGGCGGATCCATCCAGGGCAAGGTCATCTTTAATGGCGCGCTCGAGACGCGGAAGATCATTCCGAACAAGGATCTCCAGGTCTGTGACGGGCCTCGCGACGAGCCCTTGATCGACGTTGGACCTGACAAGGCCGTGCAGAACGCGGTCGTGTATTTGGCCCAGGTGGCCAAAGGAAAAGCTTGGCCCGCGCAGGCGGGGCAGGCCAAGACGCCCGAGCTCGTCAATCACAACTGTCGTTTCGAGCCCAAGGTTCAGGTGATCCGCGGGGGACCACTCGTGGTCGTGAATAGCGACCCGATACTGCACAACACCCACGGCTATTACGGGAAGCGTACAGCTTTCAATATGGCACTGCCGAACGAGGGGCAGCGAATTCCCACGGAGCTGACGCGGGCCGGAACCGTGCGCATCGACTGCGACGCACACGGCTGGATGGAAGGGTGGATCTACGTGGTGGAGAACCCCTACTACGCAATCACCGGCGCGGACGGAAAGTTCAGTATCGCTGACGTACCGCCTGGCAACTATACGCTGGTAGCGGTCCAGTCCCTCACTGGCCCAGTGCAGCAGTCCGTCACCGTCGCGGCCGGCAAGCCGACTGAACTAACGATAGAACTAATGAAGCAATAGACTTTTTCACCGCCGGTAATCGCCGGCAGCACTTGCGCAACGCGAGACACAACCGCGAGGTCCGGCGACAGATCTCAGACACAGAGAGGAACGATCTACCGGGAGGAGGTGCCTATGTCCGAGCTTGACCGTGAACGGCGTGAGTTGGCGGCGGTTCTCCAACGGCCCGGGGTGCATCCTGATCCCTCGCTCCGTCTTACTCGGCGCACTTTCATTCACAGATCGTGTTTGACCGGCGCGGCTACAGTCGCCCAGACTTTCGCATGGTGGCCGCTACTTAACACCATCGACGTCGCTTACGCTGCCGAGGAGCCCTTCAAGTTCGCATGGGTTTCCGACACCCACCTGTACCCGAAGTCTGTCAACACGCGCTTCGTCGAGAAGGTGCAGCGCGCCGCGAGGGAGGTCCAGGCCATGAGCCCGCCGGCCGACTTCATGATCTTCGGCGGCGACTTGGCTCAGCTCGGCAGAGCCAACGAGCTCGAGCTCGGAGTTGAGCTCCTGAACGAAGTGAAGATTCGGAAAGTCTTCATCCCGGGCGAGCACGACTGGTACTACGACATGGGCGCGAAGTGGAAGCAGCTTTTCGACAAGCCCAACTGGACCTTCGACCACAAGGGGGTGCGCTTTATCGGGCTCGACACGGTCACCCACGGACCGGACTACTGGACGGCGCGGAAGATGAGCCCCGAAGAGCGCATGGACCATATGGCAACCCTCGACGGCAGCGTCGCCGGCCCGTGGGCCGGCGTGGGCCGCGACCAGCTCGACTGGATGCAGAAGACGCTTGCCGACTGGGACAAAGCCAGGCCGGTTGTCATCTTCAGCCACAACCCACTCTACGAATACTATCCGCCCTGGAACTTTTGGGTGCGCGACTGGCGCGAAGTTAATGAGGTGCTCAAGCCTTATCTCAACGTCACCAATATCCATGGCCACGTCCATCAGGTGCTCTACAACGAAATCGGAACCATGCGGTCGATCGGCATGCTGGCGACCTCCTGGCCTTGGCCCTATGCCCCCGAGGGCGTGCCCAAGCTCACCAAGCCGATGATCCGCGCCGACCCCGGCGATTTCTACGACGGCGTTGGCTGGGAAACCTTGAGCATGAAGAATGATCGGATCGAGACCGAGTACATTATGTGGGGCCGGAAGGAGGTCTTCGTTCAGTCGCCGCCGGACTCCTCGCTGAGTCAGCCTGAGATCCTGCGGCCGCGGATCGCCGACCAGATCTGGCCGTACTAGGGAGGACAGCCATGACAACCAGAACGACATTGCTGTTCACTCTTTGCATTGCTTCGCTCGTTGGTCTCTTGGCCGCGCTTGCGGTTCTCGTCGGCCCTGCCAATGCGAACAAGGACCCGGTAACACCTCAACAGTTGAAAGCTTACGAGGACGCCTTCATGGAGCAGGTCAAGAAAGGCGACCTGTTGTTCCATGGCGATGCCGCGACCGCGAAGCAGATGAACGTCGTGCTCAGCAACACCGGAATGGCCTGCGCGATGTGCCATCCCTTTGCCTCCGACACCCACCCGCAGGCGTTCCCAAAGTATCAGGCGAGCATGAACAAATTCGCGACGCTTCGCGACATGATCAACTGGTGTATCGAAAAGCCAAATCAGGGCGAGAAAATCGATTCCGATTCGGACGCGATGAAGGCACTCGAGGCGTACATCTATTGGTCGAACAGCGGCTCGGTGCTGGTCCCTGGCAAGTACTAGTCTTCGGAACAACACGAAGAAGCGGGTACCGTGACGAGCGAGTTCGGACGGAGCAACAGATGCCGCAGTGATGCCTGAGGAGCCGCGCGGCGTGAGGCCGCGATGTCGGCAAAGGGCGCGCGATGACAGAAACATTGCAACTACGAGGCAGGTTCACCGGTGTCGACCTTGATCAACTGGTCGATTGGAGTGTCGTTCGAACTTGGCTTTACCTGGGGATGTTCTGGCTCATGGTCACGCCGTCGATCGGCGTGGCGCTGTCCGGTCTCTTCAATTATCCCGACTATCTTGGTCCTACCTTGGGGCTGACTTTTGGTCGGCTCCGTCCGGTGCACGTCAATGGCGTCATTTTCGGCGCGTTTTCGACGCTGTTCATCGGCGAGTGCTATTATCTGGTGCCGCGCCTGTGCGGTGTTCGCGTGCCGTGGGGTCAGTGGGGCGTCCCGCTCGCCTGGGTGTGGAGCATCGCACTCCTGGCCGGTCTCGTATCGCTGCCTTTCGGGACGAACCACGGGCTGGAAGCCGGCGAACTCCCGCTCTTCGCTGAAATTCCCATGCTCATCGTAGTAGCCGCTGCGACGGTGCAATTCCTCATGACGATCGCGCAGCGCCTCGAGCCACAGCTCTACGTCGCGCTCTGGTATCTGATCGGCGCCTTCATATGGACGACGATGAACCTGGTTTTGGGAAGCTTCATCCTGCCCTACACGATTTCCGGGATAAACAGCGCGGCATTCCACGGCCTCTACATCCATTACATCGTCGGCCTCTGGATCACGCCTGCGGGCTATGTGCTGATCTACTACTTCCTTCCAGTCAGCGTGCACAATCCGCTCTATGCTCACAAGCTCTCATTAGTTGGCTTCTGGTCTCTCGCCCTGTTCTATCCGTTCGTTGGCATCCATCACTATCTTTACAGCCCAATCGCCGACTGGGCCGAGACGCTTGCAATCGTCACCTCCATGCTTCTGATCATTCCGGTGTGGACAGTGCTGGTGAACTTTTTCGGCACCGTGAAGGGGCGTTGGGATGGCTTCGGGAGGAATCTGCCCGCGAAGTTCCTGATCATGGGCTCGCTGATGTACCTGGCGGGTTGCTTCCAGGGCTCAACGGAGGCGTTGCGTTCGATCCAGCAGCCGACGCATTTTTCCGACTTCGTCATCTCCCATTCGCACCTTACCGTGTTCGGGACTTTCGTCGTATGGGCGATGGGAGGCCTGGTCTATGTCTGGCCGCGGGTGTGTGGTCGCGAGCTTTGGTCCTTTGCGCTCGGCAATTGGGCATTCTGGCTGATCACTGTCGGCATCACCACGATGGGCCTCGTTCTGACCGCCGCAGGTCTGCAGCAGGGCTTTGAGTGGATGAACGGAACGGAGTGGGTTGATACAGTTGTTCGGATGAGGCCGTATTGGCTGGTGCGCACGCTCTCCGGCATCAGCATGGACACCGGAATGTCGCTGTTGGTCATCAACATGATGATGACAGCGTTGACCCGGCCCGCCGCGGCGAGGGAAGTGGCTCCAGTCCCCGGCGTGGCTCCCGTTCCTGCGGGAGGGTCGGCAGAATGAGCGCGCGGTTTGTCGCCCTTGTTGCCGGCGTCGGCTTCTTCTTTCTCGCGGTCCTCACCCAGGGGATACTGCCGTTCGTCGAACCGACAGCGCGTACCACTACCGTGACCTCGGTTGTGCGCACCGAGCTGGGTCAGCTCAAATGGATGGTGACCGAGGCCACCGACTACACCCCGATGGAGCAGCTCGGCCGTCGCGTGTATCTGCGCGAAGGCTGCTGGTATTGCCATTCCCAATACGTTCGTCCGGTGACGGGCGAGACGCGCCGTTGGGGCCCGGTGAGCGAGGCGGGCGAATACGCCTTCGATGTTCCGCACCTGTTTGGCACGCGACGCATCGGACCGGATCTGACGCGGGTCGGACTCAAATACGGCGACGAGTGGCATCTCGCCCATTTTTGGAATCCGCGCATGCTTACGGAAGATTCGATCATGGCGCCCTATCGGGAACTATTTGATGCATCCCCGCAGCCAGCGAAGATTGTTGATGATGGAGCAGGCAATCGCACGCTTGAGAAAACGTCGGAAACTGCAAAGCTGTTCGACTTCGCGAGCAAGGAGCAGATCAAGCTCACGCCCAACACCGAGGGGCTGCTGTTCGTTCCGATGAAAGCGCGCGGCAGGTTTCCGATCGTCTGGACGCCAAACATGGAATACACGGGCGACACGGTCAAGATAGCTGCCGAGACGGAAGAGCTCGAGGGTCTCATTGCCTATGTCCAGAAGCTCGGCATGAATCGCGGCAAGTGGCGCGATATGTTCGAGCCGCAGCAGCTGGCGGTCACGGAGGCCACCCTTCCGCGCTCAAGCGGATGGATCGCGTACGGCAAGGAGGTCTACGAGCGGCGATGTATCGGGTGCCACGGCGTCAAGGGCGACGGGAATGGACCCGCTGCGACCTTCCTGTTCAAGCAGCGACCGCGAAACTTCAATGCGGCGGCCTTCAAGTTTCGTTTGACCCAGAAACCGATCCCCACTGACGGCGACTTGTTGCGAACCATCACCCGCGGAGTGCGCGGCACGGCGATGCCGGCGTGGTATGAGTTGCCACTCACGGATCGGCTCGCTGTCATCCAGTACATCAAATATGAGCTTGCGGTCGACCGCTCCGACCCCGCAGCACCTTATGCTTTCTTCACCGAGGAGCCGCCGGGCGCACCACTGTATATTGGACGGCCGCCTGCGCCGTCCCAACAGCTGCTCGCTCATGGCAGGGAGGTGTGGCAAAGCGCCAAGTGCTGGGAGTGCCACGGCAATAGCGGCAAGGGCGATGGCGAGAAGGCCCCGGGGCTGAAAGATGATCTCAACTTCCCGGCGCCGCCCGCGGATCTCACCAGCGGCCAGTTCAAGTCGGGGCCCGCCGTGGAGGATATCTTCAGGACTATGAGCACCGGCCTCAGCGGAACGCCCATGCCTTCTTACCGTGACTCGCTGTCGGAGGAGGACCGCTGGGCTCTTGCCTACTATGTTGTTTCGCTGTCCGCCTTCAAGGACCCGCTCACCCTTCAGCCGCTGTCTATTTCGCCCGCGGATCGCGCCGCACTCAACGATCCCAAGTTGGAAGCTGCAACACCGGAAGATGCCTACGTTCCGGGTGGCGGCCGTATGCAGCGTGCCGAGGTGTCTGGCGCCGCAACCGGCAGCCCGGAGCGCTTGTCGGCAAGCGGAACTGCCGACCCATTGAGGAAAGAATGAACCATGACGGATTTCGAGGTCATAGGACCTTACTTGGTTGCGTTGCTGATGAGCATCGGTGCGCTGTGCATCTTCATTTGGGGTGTCCTCTCGGGCGCCTTCAGTGGAGCGGACGACGCGGCTCTACGGTTCTATCGCAAGGAGATGGAAAATGACCGAGCCGACGAACCGGTCAAACGAGCCGGCGAGTGACAGTTCAGCCCACGAGATGGAGGAATATGCCGGTGGCTACATCCAGGCGCGAGTCGGGAAGATCCCGATTTGGCTGTTGGTTGTCTATGCCGTGCTGTTCATCTGGGGGCTCTATTACCTGGTGAACTATTGGGGCGGGCTTGGCCCGGGAAGGCCGGGCTGAGCGGGAGCGGGCGATGACGAACATCCTGCCGGCGCGGCTGATTGCAATCATCATCATCGCGATAGCGGCCTTGAATCTGATTTTCCTGCTTTCCGAGCTCACCATGAATGTTGTCCGGGTCTACTTCGGCTGAGGGAACAGACCATGCTGGCCGATCCAATCTTCTCGTTGGCTGCTGCAAGTCCAGAACAGATCGTCGCCTTCATCGGATTTGCGGTATTCACGATTGGTTTCTTCGCCTGGGTTGCTTACCTCGTTCGTATGAAGTAGCTGCCGCGCAGTAGCGCCCGGCGCAATGCGACCAGACGATTTGCGGGACGTCCGTTGTGGCCTACTATCTGATGCTCTTCGCCGCAGGCTTCGCCGGCAGCTTTCACTGTGTCGGGATGTGCGGCGGCTTCGCCTGCGCGCTTGGCCATGACCCGCACGGGCAGGCAGCCACCGCGTTGCGCCATTTTCTCTATAATTTGGGCCGATTGACCACCTATTGCTTCCTCGGCGTACTGGTGGGCGCTCTCGGTCAGGTGATCTGCACGCCTCAGGGAACGGCCGTATCGATGTTGAGTGGCAGCCTCGACGCCACCCAGCGAGGCCTGGCAATTGTTGCCGGAATGCTCATGATCGCCATGGCGCTGCAGTTCTTCGGCCTGCTGCCGCGCTTGCATCGCCTCGCGACCGGCTTCGGTAGCAGCACGCTCGCCGCGTCGCTGCGCAGCCTGTTGACCGCACATGGCCACGCCGCACCGCTGGCATTCGGCGTATTCAATGGCTTCCTGCCGTGCCCCTTGGTCTATGCCTTCCTTGCTGAGGCGGCGAGCACCGCCGGGGCGCTTCCCGGCTTTCTCACCATGGCGTCGTTCGGACTGGGGACCTTCCCGGCCATGCTGATGATGGGCGCCGTTGGCCAGGTTCTTGCGCCAGCATGGCGGCAACGTGGTGTGTGGCTGGCCGGCAGTTGCATTCTGCTTCTCGGCTTTTTCACCCTTGGCCGCGGCATCCTGCCCTTCGCTGCTCAAATGGCACATGGCTGGCCCGGAGGATATCCCGCATGAGCGAGCGCGGCGCCATCCTGTGCAGCCATTGTCTGCTTCCCGTCGGCGTACGCGCGATGCAGCGTACGGTGAACGGCGAGAGCCACGCATTCTGCTGCTATGGCTGTTGCATCGCGTTTCAGGTGAAGAGCGGCAAGAGCGAGGAATGGGAAGCGGCTTGGCTCCTCATCAGGCTCGGTGTGGGCGCTTTTCTGTCCATGAACATCATGCTGTTCAGCCTGCTGCTATATGCAGGGACATTCACAGGGGTAGATGCGAGGCTGCTTCCTTGGATTCACCTTTTTCTCTGGGTGTTCGCCACGCCGGCTGTCATTATTCTCGGCGGACCATTCTTTAAGGAGACTTGGCGTGAGGCACGCGACGGGCACGTGACGTCCGCTGCGCTCATCGTGCTTGGCGTTGGTGCCGCCTATCTCTATTCGGCATTTGCCGTCCTCGAGCGCGGCCCGCACGTCTACTTTGATACCGCTACTATGGTGCTGATGCTGTTCACCGTAGGCCGCTATCTCGAGGCGGCAGGCCGCGCCCGGGCCGCCCGCAACCTCGAACCGCTGTTGGCTGCGGAGAGCGAATGCGCGACTGTGGTTGAAGGCGGCCTTGAGGCGCGCCGTCCGGTGCGGGAGGCGGGCGTCGGCGCGCTGGTGCGGGTGCGACCGGGCGAGCGCATTCCCCTCGATGGTACGGTGGTGGAAGGCGACTCTCACGCCGACGAAGCTGTGATAACAGGTGAAGGTCGGCTGGTGCCGAAGGGCGTCGGCTCCGCAGTGATTGCGGGCAGCATCAATATGGATGGTCCGCTCTTGATCCGGAGCACCCGGGCCGCGACGGACACCCGATGGGCCCAGATTTGCCGATCGGTACGGGACGCGCTGAGCCGGCGCAGTCCGACCCAACGTCTTGCCGACCGCGTCGTCGGCGTCTTCGTCCCTCTGGTTCTGTCCCTCGGCGCGCTGACGGTGCTCTACTGGGCGCAGTGGCTGCCGTTCGATCGGGCATTGCTTATCGGTCTTTCCGTGCTCGTGATTGCCTGCCCGTGTGCAGTAGGCCTTGCCGCCCCGCTTGCGACCTCGCTCGGCATCGGGCGGCTGGCGCGGCGAGGCTGCCTGGTCCGAGAGCCTGGCGCGCTCGAAGAACTTGCCCGCACGCGCCTGGTTGCTTTCGACAAAACGGGCACGCTCACGTCGGGCAGAGCACTTGTTGTGAGGATAGAGACCGGCGGAGTAGTGGCCGACGAGGTGCTCGCACGAGCCGCTGGGCTTGAGCGCCATTCCGAACATGGTTTCGGACACGCCATCACGGCGGCGGCGGCGATGCGTGGCCTCGATCCGGTAGTTGCTGCCGACGTCCGGATCCTGCCGGGCCGCGGCATCCGAGGGATCACAGACGGACAAGTAGTGGTGGCCGGCAACCGAGCACTGATGAGCGAACTGGGCTGGTCAGTCGCGCCGGCTCTCGGCGAAGGTGGACGGTCGCTGGAAGCCGATGGCTATTCCGTGATCTATGTCGGATGGGGCGAGCAGGTGCGTGCCGCGCTGGCGCTCGATGATACGGCGCTTCCCGAGGCGCGATCGACGGTCGAAGCACTGCGTCGGCGGGCGTTGCACGTGATGCTGCTCAGCGGGGATCTAGCGCGTGCCACGCAGCGAGTTGCGGTCACGGCCGGGATCGAGGATGCACAATCTGGCCTGTCCCCTGAGGCCAAGCGGGCTGCCCTGCGTCGACTGCACCAAAAGTACGATGTGGTTGCGATGGTCGGCGACGGCCTCAACGACGGGCCGGTGCTCGCCGAAGCGGACATCGGAATCGCCGTCGGTTCCGCGACCGATCTCGCTCGCGAAACGGCCGCCGTGGTCTTGCCTCGGGGTGGGTTGTGGATGCTGCCTTGGGTCGTCGATGTGGCACGCGCGGTTCGCATGACGATCCTCACCAACCTGCTATGGGCGTTTGGGTACAACCTGATTGCGCTGACCCTTGCCGTGCTCGGCCTGCTTCAGCCAGTCCTTGCGGCTGCGGTGATGGCCGGCTCGAGCATTCTCGTGGTGGTGAATTCACTTCGTCTGGAAAGGATGCCGGATCCCGTCCACACGCCGATATCTGGAGAACGGCCGGGCGGGGAAACGCAATCTGCGCCCGATACCTTCCCGGTGATACCCGTGTCGGCAATCGAGCGGGGCTGAGCGACGGCTTCAGCCGAAGATGTCATGGGTGAATGCGGCGTACCAGCCGTCTGCCTCACGCACAGCCTCCCGGCGTGTCTCGGCACTGTCACCGACCTTGCTGAGGAAGAAGTCGTTGATCTTGATTGTATCCGGCTCGGCGCTGTAGCTGATGGCACTCGTCACCGCGTCGTCGGAAGCAAGAAGAGTGAAGCATGTATTGAACAGGTGGGGCACAAATCGCTCGGATCCGGTGAGTGCAGCCAGGATTGCGAAGGCGCAGACCTTGGCTTGGCTATTCGACGCAAAAGCCGATTTCGCCATATTGCCGGCCTTGGCCGCATCGCCGATGACATGGATGCCGGGCTGCAGCTTCGATTCGAACGTCATCGGATCGATGGGACACCATCCCGATTGGTCCACGAGGTGGGCCTGGTGCGCGAGCCGGCCCGCCTCCTGTGCCGGGATGACATTGGCGACATCGGCCTTGAACGTGTCCCCGCCCGTCTTGATCATTCGACCCTTCACGTCGACCCCCTTGATTCCGCCCGTGAACTGTCCCGGCAGCCACTCGATCATTCCCGGATAGTGGCGGTTCCAACCATCTTCGAACACGTCCTGCGCGAAGAAGCTGTCTTTCGCATCGAGGATCAGGATTTTCGCCCGCGGCTTGTACTGCTTGAAGTAATAGGCGATTAGGGACGCGCGCTCGTAGGGACCGGGCGGGCAGCGGAACGGATCCGGCGGAGCGACGAGCACGAACACGCCGCCGTCCTCCATGCTTTCGAGTTGCCGTCGGAGAAGGCTGGTTTGTAGCCCGGCGGACCAAGCGTGCGGCATGATCTGCATCGCGGCGTCGTCATAGCCCTCGATGGAGCCAGCCTTGAAGCCAATACCTGGCGCAAGGACGACGCGGTCGTACGATAGGTTCGCCCCGCCTTCGAGGCTCACGTTCTTGGCCACCGGATCGATCGCGGCCACGGAGTCTTGGACGACGTTGACGCGGTATCTCTGCGCAAGTGTCTCATAGCCATGCGTGAGGGATTCCAACGGGCGGAGCCCGGCGAGATAGAGGTTGCTGAAGAAGCAGCTCGTGTACCGCGCTTTGGGCTCGACCAGTGTCACATCGAGCGCTTCGGAGCCCAAGGCCAAGTACTTGGCGGCGGTCGCGCCGCCGACGCCGCCGCCGATAACAATGATCCGCGCCCTGGCCTGGCCTCGCGCGGCTTGCGGACGGAGCGCCGCTACGGACATCGCTCCAGCCAAATAACCAAATTGACGACGTGTCCAACATGTCATCGCCGCTGGGTTTCCTTTCCTCGTGCCGCGAAATAGCGCGCCAGGATCGCGATCTCTTCGTTGCTGAGGGAGCGCGCCATTGTGCGCATGATCGGACCGGTACGCTCGCCCGACGTGAAGGCGCGCATAACGGCGACAAACTGTTCCTCGCTGAGTCCGACAATCGACGGAATACCCGTGTCGTGGCCGTCGAGGCGATGACAGGCTGCGCACGTGGCTGCCAGTTGGGCGCCCTGATTATTGTCCGCCCCGAAGCTGCACTCCGCAAAGGAGACAACCAGGCTCAAGACCGTCGAGAGCGCGATGAACTGATGGAGGCTCGACGCACTTTGGCGGTGGGCCGCGGTCGCCGAGACAGCGGTCGAGCCGCCCGGCATCAGCCGACTGTGAGTTGGTGGGTCAATGCGTAGATGTGGCCACCATCCTCCTCCCAGACGAACTCCAGCCGGCCGCTCTCCGTCGCACGCAGGTAGAACTCAAGATAGGGATTGGCCGCCACGGCCTCGTGCAGATCGACGCCGAACACGATGACGTCGTTGTAACGACAGCTAAACCTGTTGATGATATTCCGCGGGATCACGTCGCCTTGATCGTCGCGACGCAGCCCTGTTTCCATTCGATGGCTAATTAGGGCCTTGACCTGAAAAATTTCGCCGTTTGCCGCAGTGCTTGGCACTTGCACGCGTGGTGTCGGGATGAACATTCTTGCCTCCTTCCGGGCGATGTCAGGTGCAGCCGTTCGTGGCCACCTCGACCCAGGTCTTGTTCATCAGGAGTGCGCCATCGTTCATTTCCACCACCGCCAGGACATATTGCGGTTCGGCCAGACGGATCCGCGTCGACACTCTCGGCTCGCTACGCCGCGGCACAAAGTGAAAGCGGGCAACCTCAATGAGCGGATTGTGCGGCGCGAGCACACGGACATGCCGCACGTGGTCCGCTTCGGTCATTGGGCTATCAATCTCGAGAGAGAGAGGTACGGTATAGCCGTTTGGAAACGTCCTCGGCATCACAAGGTGAATTCGATCGGACTCCACGGGAGTCTTTCCGGTGAGTTGCTTGACGATGGCAACATCATCGTCACTGTCACCCGCGTCCACCTGCGAAATGAAGACACCGCCTGCCACTCCAGCGCCAGCCGCAGCGGCCGCCGTCAATAGAGCACGGCGCGTGAAGTTTGCTGTCTTGGTTCCTTCCACCACGCCAACCTCCTCGTGCCGACGTGGACCACCAAACGCGATAAGACACTATCCCACGTCCGGGCGTGCTCACAAGGCGAAGTTAGTCCGCTGACATGATCTGCCGATCAATCGTGACGGACCGATCCTTGACGGGCGTCGGTTGTGCAACGCAGCGCCGCTCAAAAGTCGATGTCGGCCCCGTGGGGCGGGTGCGGGTGGCCAAGCGGCGCCGTATCCTTCCGCTCTGCGACCATGGCCTCCGTCGCGATCAGCAGGCTTGCGATCGACGCAGCATCCTGCAAGGCCGCTCGAACCACCTTGGTCGGATCGATAATGCCCTTGGTCACGAGGTTGCCGAATTCGCCGGCCTGGGCGTCGAAGCCGTAGGCGTAGGTCTCGTGATCCAGGATCTTTCCGATGACGAGCGAGCCGTCCTCGCCGGCATTGATGGCGATTTGACGGGCCGGCCAACCCAAGGCCTTCCTGACGATCTCGATCCCGTGCCGCTGATCCTCGTTTCCGCCCTTGAGCTTCCCGAGCGCCTTGACCGCACGGAGCAGCGCAACTCCGCCGCCGGGCAGAAAGCCTTCTGCGACCGCCGCACGGGTTGCATGCATTGCGTCATCCACGCGATCCTTCCGCTCCCTGACCTCGATTTCGGTCGCCCCGCCGACGCGGATCACCGCGATCCCACCGGCGAGCTTGGCGAGCCGCTCCTGGAGCTTCTCACGATCGTAGTCGGAGGTCGTCTCCTCGATCTGCAGCTTGATCTCGGCAATGCGAGCCTCGATGTCGGCCTTCTTGGCGGCGCCGCCAACGATCGTGGTGTTCTCCTTGTCGATCAACGCCTTCTTGGCGCGGCCGAGCATATCAAGCGTCACACGTTCGAGCTTGATGCCGAGGTCCTCGGAGATCACGGTGCCGCCGGTCAGAATTGCAGTGTCTTGGAGCATCGCCTTGCGGCGATCGCCGAAATCGGGCGCCTTGACGGCAGCGACCTTAAAGCCACCCCGCAGTTTATTGACCACAAGCGTCGCGAGGGCTTCGCCTTCGACGTCTTCCGCGATGATGAGAAGCGGCTTGCTGCTGTTCACGGCCGCTTCCAATAGCGGCAGCAACTCCTGCACCCCCGACAACTTTTTTTCGCAGATCAAAATGTGCAGGTCTTCAAACTCGACCAGCATTTTTTCGGCATTGGTAATGAAATAGGGCGAGAGGTAGCCGCGATCGAACTGCATCCCATCCACCACTTCAAGCTCCGTCGCGAGCGACTTTGCCTCCTCGACAGTAATGACGCCCTCGCTGCCGATCTGTTTCAAGGCATTTGCGATGAGCCGGCCGATTTCTGTATCGCCGTTGGCCGAGATCGTGGCAACCTGAACGATCTCCTCATTCGAGGTCACCTTCCTGGACTTTTCCTTGAGGTCTTCGACAACTGCATCGATTGCCAGGTCAACCCCGCGCTTCACGTCCATCGGATTCATGCCCGCGGCTACGGCCTTGACCCCCTCCTTGACGATTGCATGGGCGAGTACAGTTGCCGTCGTCGTGCCATCACCGGCCAGGTACGACGTCTTTGACGCGATTTCCTTCACCATCTGCGCACCCATATTTTCGAACTTGTCGTCAAGCTCGATTTCCTTCGCTACAGTCACGCCATCCTTAGTGATCCGCGGCGCCCCGAACCTATCGAGCACGACATTACGACCCTTGGGACCCAGCGTGACCCGCACGGCGTCGGCGAGGATGTCGATGCCGCGCAGCATCTTTTTGCGCGCCTCGGTGGAGAATTTGACGTCCTTGGCAGCCATCGCGTTTCTCCCTAGTCAATTTCTGTGTGATTATGCTCCCCGTTGATTACCTGAGCTGTCCGAGCGTCGGCTCGTTTCGCACCGCGCTCGGTTTCCTGATCCAAGCAGCCACATTTTGTCACGCTTCGACGCGAACGCGACGGAGTGGCGCTCTCGTTATCCTGCGGCTCTGAGCATACCGCCGCCGTTCCTTGTGGGAAACATTCTCGTATCGTGAAACGGGCAAACCAGCCGAACCCGCGACCCCAGATTCGGCGGCTTGAATCAGAGGATAGCAATCGCCTCGATGCGAACGAGGCGGATCGCATGTCGGCTTTCGGTCGTAGACCGGAAAAGACTTGCTCAGTTCGAGGCTTACCGTTTCTGACCCAACTGCGACATCGAACGGGATAGATGCCGAGGTACGTTGAGTAAAACATTTCCCATTCGCCGCCAGACGCGACGTACCGAGAGTGGCGGGCGCTTTGCAAATCCCATGGCAATGCAGAAACTCTCCTGAGCTTCTGCGTAGGAGTCGTTGTCGGATATCTGCTTGGGGACAATCGCGACCCGTGCTTCTTGATCCGAACGAAACTCCAGATCGAAAGGTCGACCGCGACGTTGCAGAGCATCGTCCGGTTCCCAGTTGAGCCCGCGCTTTACGGTGCATCACCCTGGTGTTACTTCTTCACACGCTTACAGTAGCAAATCGAGAAGGGAGGATTTCATGCGTTTGATTCACGCAGCGGCATTCGCTCTTTGTTTGCTCACAGTTGCTCCGGTGGGGTCCTTTGCCGGTGACCCCAAGAGCGATGTCTCGGCGGCTTACGCAGCATTTGATGCGGCATACAACAAGGGCGACCCGAAGGCTGTTACCGCCTTATATCTGCAGAACGCGAAGGTGCTACCGCCAACCCACGAGGTGGCGTCGGGTCCGGCGGAGATCGAGAAGTTTTTTGCCGGATTCTACGCCAACGGGGTAACGGACCACAAACTTCAGCTGATCGATGCAGGGGGCGATGACAAGGTCCTCTATGGCACGGCAAACTGGAGCGCCAAAGGCAAGGACAAGGATGGCAAGCCTGCGAACTTCTCTGGCATCGCCACGCACGTGTTCGAGCGTCAGGCGGATGGTTCGCTGAAGCTGAGGTTACATACCTTCAACTGAGCTGGCCGTATGTATCGCCTGACGCCGCGCGAGGAGACTTTGCGTGGATATCGCGGAATGGCTTCGTGATCTTGGGCTGGATGCGACAGCTGACCGAAGAGGCGCGGCGCACGTCGGAGCGCACCGCGGATGCGGCTCTTCGGCTTGCCGCACACCGTCTGTCCGGGCTCACAGCCCTGCAGGTCGGAGCGTTTGTCGAAGCGCGCTCCGAATTTGAGACGATCTTGCGCCTCTATGACCCGAGCCAACATCGCCCTCCACCGGTCCATTACGTCCACGATCCGAAGATTTCGGCGCTCCCGTATCTCGCGGTCATCCTCTGGATCCTGGGCTATCCGGAGCAGGCGCGAGCCTGGAGCGTTGCGGCGTTGCAGTACGCCGAAGTATTAAACCAGGCGAACCTCACCGCTCATGTCCGAGTTTACGGCGGCGCCGGGCTTGCCGAGCTTCTTCGCGATACGGCGGCGGTGCGGGGGCATGCCGATGCGATCATCGAGCTCGCCGATCAGCACAGCTTGCATTACTTCCGGCTAAGCGGCCTGATCCTGAGAGGCTGGGTGATGGCCCAGGAAGGAGTCGGCGAGGCCGGGCTGGCGCTGATGCGCCAGAGCGCCGCTGAGCGGCTCGCCTTGGGCGTCGGCTGGTACCAGATCCGATATCTCTGCATGCTGGCGGCAACTCACCTGCAAGCAGGCGCCGCCGAAGAAGGCTTGGCCGTCATCGCCCAAGCGACGGATCTCGTCGCGCGAAACAACGACCATATGTGGGAGGCAGAACTCCACCGGCTTGAGGGTGAGTTGCGGTCCGCGCAGGGTGCATCACCGGCCGACGTCGAGTTTTGTTTTGCGCAGGCGCTGGCAACGGCGCGGGATCAGAGCGCCAAGTCATTCGAGCTGCGGGCCGCGATCAGCCTTGCCCGACTCCGGCGCGCCCAGGGCAAGTACCCTGAGGCCCGCGCTCTGCTCGCGCCGGTCTACGGCTGGTTCAGCGAAGGCTTTGAGACCCGCGATCTGAAGGAAGCGAAGGC
The DNA here is from genome assembly GCF_001908185.1 of Bradyrhizobium sp. AS23.2. Classification (GTDB taxonomy): domain Bacteria; phylum Pseudomonadota; class Alphaproteobacteria; order Rhizobiales; family Xanthobacteraceae; genus Bradyrhizobium. Next base: position 101,649 of record NZ_LGHM01000051.1, on the reverse strand, counting down.
CCTGCTCGACGAACTCTCGTAACTTCCGGTATTGGCCCGACACGAACCTACTGCTCGCCCGGTCTCACGTCGGCCGTTCGGGGTAAAGCGGACTCATTGTGCCTCAGTACGAACCATTCTGAGTGTGACCCACTCAGATATTGCGCGCTATCCGCCCGAGGGCGACTGGTGGTCCGATTCCAATAATTCCCGTCGCTTCATGGGTCCTAGAGCTTTAAGCCGTCGCTATACCGGCAAACAGGTTCTTCTTGATGATCGCGTGGATGCCCCAATTGCCATCGACTACCTGCGTGACGCCGAAGTCGACTCCGATGGACATGAGCGAAATCGCCTCGTCCTCGGTCAGTCCCTTGCTGGTCATCAGGAAGCTGCGCATTTTGCGAAACGCATCCCTTAGCGCGAGATCGATCGAGGATTTCTTGTAGATGTCCTGCTGCGCCGTAGGACCGAGCTCCTCGAGATAATTGGGGAAGCTGAATCCGTGCAGAACCCATTCGTCCAGCGTCTCAAGCCGCGGGTAATTCAGCCCGGCGAGCGAACCGCTCAGTGAATTCTGCTTGTGCAGCGCCGATTGACACTCTCGCCCCCGGAGAGGGGGTAGACCGGTTTAGGTCACCCCTTGAAATCGCCTTCTCACCCTCCACATACCATCCGTCTACCATCCCTATGGATGGATAAGGAGACCGTTCCGTGCCTGACAATGTCCGCGAACTGCGACCTAAGACCCCCGACACCGAGAAGATCACGATCAACCTCGGCTATGTCGACCTCGGTCAGGTCGACCTGATGGTGCAGGAAGGGTTCTATTCCAACCGGACCGACTTCATCCGGACGGCCATCCGCAACCAGCTCGAACGCCATGCGGACGTCGTGAAGCAGTCGACTGTCCGAAAGAGCCTGGATCTCGGGCTGCGGACCTATAGCCGCATGGATCTCGAAGCGGCGCGACGCGCCGGCGAGATGCTGCACATCAACGTTCTCGGCCTGGCGAGCATCGACCAGGACGTCACGCCGGATCTGGCCCGCGCGACCATTGCTTCGGTCTCGGTGCTCGGAGCCCTCCATGCCACTCCCGCGGTCAAGGCCGCTCTCGCCGATAGAACGAGGTGATGCGATGTTGGATCAGAATATAGTTCGCGAGGCCACCCGCCTCACGCGTGCAGGTCAATTGGTCGAGGCCACCGCGCTCCTTCAGCGCATGCTTCGGGGAGAGAGCGTGTCGAAACCGTCCGGCAGCGATGCTGATGTCGCAGCCCCGAGGCTCGAGCCGCCAACCATCGACCTGAAGGCCAACGTCGTCGAGGAGAAAGAAGGCCGAAAATCCACCCAGACCACTTCCGTTGAGCGGCGCAAACGTGCCGCTCCGCTCGACGGCATGCGGCAGTTCTCCGGGCTCGGCCTGCGTGGCTCGATGAAACGCGCTCCGCCCGTCACGACGGATATCGCGCCCGAGGGCACGAGGTTCGTCGCTGGCACCTTCCGCAATGCGGCCGGAAGTCGAAGCTACAAGCTTTTCATCCCGAGCCGCTCGCAGGGGCGAACGCTTCCTCTCGTCGTCATGCTTCACGGCTGCACCCAGTCTCCGGACGATTTCGCGGCCGGCACCCGGATGAATTTCCTGGCGGAGGAGCTGAATTGCTTCGTGGTCTATCCGGAGCAGCCCAGTGGAGCCAATCAGTCGAAATGCTGGAACTGGTTTCGCCCGGGCGACCAGCAGCGCGGCGGTGGCGAACCTTCGCTGATCGCGGGCATCACCCGGCAGATCATGCGAGACCATGCGATCGATCCGAAGCGCATCTACGTCGCAGGCTTGTCGGCTGGCGGAGCGGCTGCAGCCATTATGGGCGAGACGTACGCCGATCTGTACGCGGCTGTCGGGATCCATTCGGGTTTGGCCTGCGGTGCCGCCAGCGACCTGCCCTCCGCGTTCGCCGCGATGAGGCAGGGCGGCGGGCCCAAAGTTGCTTTCGCCGGATCGCCGGTGCCGACCATCGTTTTCCATGGCGACCGGGACACCACGGTGCATCCGAACAACGGCGATCGAATCGTCGAGCGGTCCCCCGACGCAGCAAGTCCAAAAGCGAGGGTGATCCACGGGCGAGTGCCCCAAGGGCACGCTTATACTCGCACGATCCTGACGGACGCCGGGGGGGCGCGCCGTGTCCGAGCACTGGAATATTCACCGGGCCGGCCACGCCTGGTCGGGAGGCAGCCCCGCCGGCTCCTACACCGATCCGCGAGGGCCCGACGCGACCAGGGAAATGCTGCGTTTCTTCCTCGAACATTCGCTTGAGGGGTAGGCGGGCCTCACAACGCGGACAGGTTGGCGTCGCCGAAGTCGCCGGTCGCGGGATCCCCGCTGCGGCTGAAGGCGAGCGCGCCGGCGTGGCCTGGCTTCCGCGACAGCGCCTCAGCACGCATGACCGCGGCGTTGGCGCTGAAGCATTCCGTCGCCTCGCCTGGAGCGAGACCGTCGTCGGCCACGACGAACGGAAGGGCGACGTAGTAGGTCACCTCCGACATCCCGGTGCCTCCGTTCAGTTGCCTGTCGCCTGCAGGTTGCTGTAGCCGGCGAAGGTCATCTCGTTGAGGATCGCAGCCAGAACCGTGGACGGCGGCGCATCTGCCATTCCGGTGCCCAGGACAAGGGGCATCGAGAGCCACTGGCGCCAGTCGACGAACTCGATCGCGAGCAGATCTTCGCCGCCTTCGATCGTGCCGGAGAGTCGATGTAGCTGCGTCCGGGCTCGCGCTGCACCAGATCGACTCGGCAGGCATATTCCGTCGAAAGCGGCTTCAGGCCGACGATCTCGTCCCAGGCTTCGACGTGCCCCTCCCGGTTCGCTACCTGCCGGGGGGCTTTGCCTCTCGAGTTCGCCGATGACGGCATCGCGATCGAGAGACGCGAATAGGTCCCCGACGGTCATGTCGTCACCTCGTTGCGATCGGCAGCCATCGCTCACTCCTTGCTATGGCGTGCGGTGCGGACGCGGCCGCGCGCGTAGCCCTCCGATGAGGGTCTGAGTGACGACACCAAAACACTAGCCGCCCGCCTCTGTGATTATGTGCAGGACTGATGGACGTGGATGACGTCCCGATGTCCAGTCGCCTCGGCTTTGCTAGGGAGCTGGATGGTATCCTACAGGACCTGTATGAAAGCGGTGTCAGCGTGTATTCGGCGACGCGCGATCGCAAGTTCCGCAGTGACAGCTGGGGCGACGCGCCGGCCATGGAGATGACGGTGGGCTACCTGGTTATCGTTCCCGCCGACCGACAATTCACCCAGCTCTACATCCCTCGCCGGACAAGGCTCGCCTAATGGGACGATCGTGCGACGAATGCCCATTTTCGGCCGGATAAGGTCGGTGGTGCGACCGGCAAGTCATTGATCGTTCTGAACCCGGGGCTGACTCTTAATTAGCTGCTCGCTCGGCACACACAAGGTCCTACGACGCGTTCGTCCACGCGGCTTCCAGAACTGATCGCGGGATGAGAATAGCTAAGGCCTCCTACAAACTACGTCAGGCGAAAGACTAGTTGAGATACCGTAGGTTCGGTTGGTGTGGGGAAGGGACTCAAATCCCCGGCGCCCTCGGATTGGTATCGTTGTGCTAACGGCCTCTCACGCGAGCAGGTCGGTGCCGTTCGGATGCCATCCCTCGCTGGGAGAGGCGCTTCCTCATTTGGAAACGCCTGCTAAGCAATTGATTTTTCTAGAGGCGAATTCCGGTATTTTTTCCAAACACTCATTGGAATCATTGAATAATCAAGCTGATTTTGATTCCGCCATTCGGAGGTTCGATCCCTCCCGCCCCAGCCAGCCAGCCAGTCTGGCCTTCGGATATGTCTCCCACAGACAAACCGGCTGCTTTTGTTCGCTGGTCGGCCTCGGCTACAAGATGGGCCGCTCAAGCTCATCGATCTCATCGGCCTCGACACGCAGGTCCGCCCTTGCGAGGCATTCTATCCGATCACGCTGGACACGCGCGCGGCGACTCCGTCGCTGCTGCGCCGGATGGTGGCCGCGGGCCTCCTCGGATGAAAGTCGGGGCGCGTTCGGCGAAAACGTTCGTCTGGCCGCTCTCCAGGTAGTTGCGATCGGGTTGACCACAATGAATGGGGATTGGGTTCTCAGGGCCGTCTGTGCCGACGAGAGCATATGATTGGCGCCGTACGCCGAACGGCAGCGGCGAATCGCGTCGGACTCTTGCTGATGCGGCGCGGATGAAGGCAGCACCTAAACCGCCGCGGGTTACATTTCGTATATCCTTGCGATCTGCCGTTTTGAGCGTTCGGCGACGCGCGCCGGCGTTGACTCGGCAAACACCCGAGCTACCCATGATGGAGCGGCAACCGTCGCCAAACACGCCGGTTCGGGGCGTGTGTCCGTAGTGATCATGTCGAGCCTTGGGAGAAGCCCATGAGGGGTCTTGAAAATCGTATCGCTGTCGTAACGGGCGCTGCCGGCGGCATCGGCCGCTCGATCTGCCGTCGTTTCATCGAGGAGGGCGTCAAGATTCTCGCCATCGACGTCGATTCCAAGAGTCTCGACGATCTTCGTTCCAAGCTGAACGTCGGGGAAGAGCGGCTATCGACCGCAGTTGTCGATATCGCGGACTACGGAAGGGTGAACGAGGCAGTCGAAAAGGGTGCCGCGCACTTCGGCAAATTGGACATCCTCGTGAACAACGCGGGCTGGGATGTCGCCAAACCCTTTCTTGAGACGGAGCCGGACCTCTGGGATAAGATCATCGCTATCAATCTGCGTGGGCCATTGAACTTGCACAAGGCGGTCTTGCCGCATCTGATCGCCGCCGGTGGAGGAAAGGTCGTCAATGTGGCCTCCGACGCAGGACGGGTCGGGTCGTCGGGAGAGTCGGTCTACTCGGCCTGCAAGGGTGGCTTGATCGCATTTTCCAAGACCATTGCACGCGAATGCGCCCGCAACAACGTCCGCGTGAATGTCGTCTGCCCGGGGCCGACCGACACGGCCTTGTTGCGTTCGTTCGTTGGCGAGGGCGATTATGGTCAGAAGATCTACGACGGCCTCAAACGCGCAATCCCTCTCAAGCGTCTCGGGCAGCCGGACGATATTCCCGGTCTGATCGCCTTTCTTTCGAGCGACGATGCCGGTTTCATTACCGGTCAAGTGGTAAGCGTCTCCGGTGGTTTGACGATGAGCGGCTAGTTGGAGACCCGCGCCCCGGTCTCGGCGCCGGAGCGCCCGACCGCCGAGACGGAGGCTCCCAGGAGCGACATGTTTCTCGGGGGTCCGCTAAGCCGAGCTGACGAGGAAGACGCCGCGGCCGCTTGCGACGAGTGCTCCGGACTCGTCGAAGACTCTCGCGTCGCATGTGGCAAGCGTTCTACCCATCTTCACGATGGCGCCTTCAACTCGCAAGCGCCCTTCAGTCGCAGCCTTGTGGAAGTCGACGCGCATGTCGATCGTCTGTGCTGGTCGTCCCAATCTGGTTGCGACGGCGAAGGACCCGGCGGTGTCGATCAAGGTGGCCAAGATACCGCCGTGCACGTAGCGCCGATCGGGGTTCGAAATGAACTCTTCGCGCCACGGTGCGACGATTTCGACCGTTCCGGGCGCCGCGGAAGCGAGCTCGAGACCCATCCAATTGGCAAAATGGTTGCGTGACAGCCTCGTGCGAAGCTGTTCGAAGGAGGCGGTGTCTTGTTGATCGGTCATCGAGGCAGTCGCGCAGTCGGATCGGAAGGTTAGACAAGGCCGGACGAGCGCAAATTGCCGATCTCCGACGTCGTGAGCCAGGATGTGAGCGTGTCGGCTTTTTCGACCAGCGTTAAGACCAGCTCTATCGCGTCGGGCTTCTTCAGGTCGAGCGCGACCGCCTTCCGATTTCTCAGAAGAAGATTGAACTTGAGAAGGCGCTTTACGCCGAGATTGGCCGCCACTTTCCGTTCGATCCGGAGGACAGTCGCCCCCAAGTCGGCCAACAACGTGGCTGCCATCGGTCCCGGGCCGATCGCTGCCCATTCGACTATCTTGATGCCTGCAAGCGGCCCGGGCATGAGAACCTTCCGACGTGCGCTTCTAGGCCGCGTGGATGACCGCGGACCGCTGTTCGACGTCTTCCAGAGATCCCTTGCGCGTCTGCTGTCGGACCGTGGTGTTACCGTCCGATCCGAAATAGTGGATCATCTCTTCGCGAAGGGCAGACACGAATTCATTTTCGTTCTTATCAAGAACGTCACAGGCGCCGCAGATGCCGATCGCGAGTGGTCGATTGGAACATTCGCGCGGGATCGCCATTGCGATCACTCCGAAGCCGGACAGCACCCGGTTTCTGGAAGACGTATATTCCGCGGAGCGGATGTCCCGGAGCTTCGCGATCAGTTCGGCGATGTTGATTTTGTCCTGAGGGGCACGGCTGTAGGCGTTCATACGATGGAAGAGTCGCCGGACCTCGGCGTCCTGCATGCTCGAGAGCAAGATCAGGCCGACGCCCGAGGTCGCTAGAGGGCGTTTGACGCCCAGCCCGATGTGGTGGGGTACATTCTCGGGCGCGTTGAGAACATGTATGTATTGCGCAAAGTCGCCGTTTCGGGCGGCAAGTAACACCATCTGACCCGTGCTCTGCGCCACCGAACGCATCATTCGGGTCAGCTTACCTTGCTCGAAGAGGGCGGGATTGATCCAGTTGCCTAATAGGGAGACGCGGTCGGTGGAGACGAACGTACGCGCATGAGCGTCGTAGTGTAGATAACCCATCGCGACCAGGCTCCGCAGGAGCGCGGCTGTGCTCGACTGCGGATAGCCGAGAGCTTCCGACACCGTCACCACGTTCAGCGGAGCTTTGATCTCATCGAACAATTCAAGGATTTGCAGGGTGCGGACGGCGGATTTCACGACCGGCACCTCAATGGAGGCTTCGCTCATCTCCACGGACATGTTGTTTCTCCCTCGACTCTCGTCAGCCCTGGGCGAGTTTGATATTATGAACCGCGTTCGTTATTTTGAACAAATGGACTTCCGAGTCAAGTTTGGATTGAGGCGACCGGCCTTGCCGATCCTCGCGTGTGATGTCAGGTGAACGGAGCGTGTGAAACGGGCGGGAGTGAATGACATCGAGCTCGGGAATAGCTGCGGATGCCCAGCAGCCGGGAAGCGAGATCGCCAGGAAGCCGGATGGATCGCCGCGCGCGCTTCAGCGGGTCCTGGACATTTTCGGCGCCATCGCGGCGGCGCCAGAAGGCCTGTCGCTGACGGAACTCAGTGTCAGGGTGCGGACGCCGAAAAGCAGTCTGCTCACGCTGCTGCGTCCGCTCAGCATCGACGGATATCTCGTCCATCAAGACGGCAGGTACTCGCTAGGAAGCGAAATCTTCGCTCTCTCCGAAAGCATTCTCGCCGCGCGGAAGGTCGGAAACCTCTTGAGGGATCTGATGCTCGAGGCGAGGGAGCAGTGTGGGGAAACCGTAGTCCACGCCGCTTTCACCCGGGAAGGAAACGAAGTCGTCTACGTCGATGTTCTCGAGAGCAGACAGATGATCCGGTATTCCGTCCCGGCGGGCGTGAAGCGGCCGCTGTACACGTCCGCGGCCGGGCAGCTGCTGCTCGCCTATCGGGACGAGGCTTGGCAGGACGATTACTTGAAGAGCGTACCGCTCAAGCCTTTGACCTCCGAAACGATCACGGACCCGATCGTCCTGCGCAAGAAGCTGCGCAAAATAAGAGCTGATGGCGTCTCGATCAGCGTCTCCGAAGCCGTGGAGGGGGCGAGCGGAGTTGCTGCACCGATTTTCAATGTCCGCGGCGAAGTGGTTGCGGCCCTGCTCATCGCAGGGCCGTCGACCCGTCAAGACCGCGACGGATCCGTCTGGCGCGACGTCGCGGTCAGCTTCGCCGCGAAGGCTTCGCGAGCCCTGGGTTACAGGGCAACGCTCAAAGCGGACAGTCGGTAGGAAAATTGGGCTTGCGCTTCTCCCGGAAGGAAGCCACCCCTTCGCGTGCCTCCGGGCCGGTGAACCCGAGGAATTCCAGCGCGAGGGATGCGTCGAAAGTGGGTCCCGCCTGGCGCAGCCAATTGTTGAGCGAATATTTGGTCCAGCGCAGAGCGCTTTGAGGGCCCTCCGCCAGACGGGTCGCGATCTCGACCGCTTTGGCGTCGAGTTCCGTGTCCTCGACCGCCAAAGCCACCAAACCGATCCGCTCGGCTTCCTCGCCGCTCAAGGTATCGCAGAGCAGAAGGTAGTACTTCGCCTTCGCGAGGCCGCAGAGCAGCGGCCAGACGATGGCGGCATGATCGCCGGCCGCGACGCCGAGCTTAGTATGTCCGTCGATGATCTTGGCTTTCTTGGAAACGATGGAGATGTCGGCCAGGACAAACCAGGCCCGCTCCGACCGCGGGGCCGCGTATCGCGCTGACGACGGGCTTCGAGCAGTTGATGACGTTGTAGACGATATCCTTTGCCTCTTTCCAATTCCGAGCCCGGATATTGAAATCGTTCATCATGCCGTCGATCATGTCCATCTCGCCGCCGGCTGAGAACGCGTTACCCGCTCCGGTGAGAATCACTGCGGAGACTTCGGGGTCGGCATCGACGTCGCGCCAGATCGCTCCGAGTTCGCCGTGCATGGTCTGATCCGCGGCATTCAGCTTGCCCGGATTACTCATCGTAATCCGTAGCACGCGCGGCGAGGGACGGTCGAACTGAAGCCGTTTATAATGAGCATAACGATCGGACATGAGGACCTCCTTCATTATCGTCCGTGATGATACTTGCCTGCGCCGAGCAGCCTTCGAAAGCGTCCTTTGGCAAACGCCCGTCCATGAAAGATGCTCTCAGAAAGAAAGAACTCGTGATGGCTCACTTTCCTTCGGGACATTGCAGCGTCTTCCAATCGGGCACGAGCACCACTTTGCCTATCGCCTCGCGCGTCGCCAAGCGATCGGCCGCTTCCGCAAATGACGAAAAAGGGAAGACGCTGTCGATGTCCAGGCGGAATTTGCCTGAGGCCGCACCCACGTAGATCTCCTGCATGACGCGTACGAGCCGTTCGTCCCTTTGCGTAAGAAAGCGCTGAATGGAAGAGCCGACGACGGCGATGTCCTTCAGGAGAAGATAATTGGCTTCGACGCTCGAAATGGCGCCCGATGCGAATCCGACCACCACCAGCCTGCCGCCGGGACGAAGGCACCGAATCGCTCCGTCGAAGGTGTCGCCGCCTACGACATCCATCACTACATCGACTCCGTCGACGCCCGCCCCGCGAAGCGTATCCCGCAATTGTACAGCCACGTTATCGAGACGGTCACTCCGCACCACGACATCCGCACCGTAGCGCTTCGCTGATTCTTCCTTCGCGGCCGACGAGACCAGCGCCACGACCGTGGCTCCGAGATGCCTCGCATATTGAACGCCGGCGGCGCCGACGCCGCCCGCCGCTCCCGTTATCAGAACTATTTCGTTCGCTTTCGCTTCCCCGCGGATACCAAGCGCGGCGACGACCGTTGCGAAGGCTGTCCCCAACGAGGCCGCTCTCTTCGCGTCGAGATCCTCCGGAATCGCGAAGCATTGGCTAACCGGTACGACCGCAACCTCGGCGAAGCCGCCGAAGATGGGCTGAGCGGCGACACGTTGACCCGGTTCGAACTCGGTCACCTCGGCGCCGACCGAATGGATCCGGCCGACGATATCCCTGCCGACGAAGAAAGGAAGCGGCGGTTTGTGCTGGTAGCGTCCCTGTACGATGAGGAGATCAGGGAAGTTCAGCGCGGCGGCCTCCGGTACGACAAGAACGTCGCGCGCCCCGGCCGCCGGAAACGGCAGACGGCCGATCTCCACGTCGCGCCAAGATTTGTGTCGATCGACGAGCAGGCCTTGGACAGTGGGCACAATCGCTCCCTCCGGATTTCGAGGCATTGATCGCGTTCGTCCGTTCCATGGCAATACTCAATTGGCTGCGGAAGACGAAGATCGCACATCCATGCGATCTGCCGTGGATAAATTGACGAAGGATTTCCGCCTAACCATTGTCGCGCCAACAAACCGCAACCGGGACAAGCGCAACGATGACGGCCGACGGAATGAAACTGCTCAAGACAATATTCCTGAGTGGCGTTATCGGGTTCGCGGCGACGGGTATCGCTTCGGCAGCCGACGACCCCGTCCGCATCCCGGTCATCACGGCGCTGACGGGGCCCGTAGCCGTCCTTGGGCAGGACGCTCAGAAGGGAACGGAGCTGGCGCAAGAGGCGATCAATAAAGCGGGCGGTATCGGCGGACGTCCCGTTTCGTTTCAGATCGTCGACACGCAGGGCCGCCCGGACGTCGTACGCCGCGAGATGGAGAGGCTCACACGACTGGAAAAGATGCCCCTCGTCGTCGGGTGCGAAATCAGCGCCGGCACCGCGAGCGCGGCTCAATTCGCGGAGTCGGCCCAAGTCCCGCTCGTCAATCTCCTTTCCGTTTCCGCCGACATTCTTGAGCGCGGCTACAAATGGTACTTCGCAGAACAGATCACGGGCGACGACGAGGCCGCAGCGGCTCTCGGCTACCTTTCCGCCGTCGCGCCGGGGCAGGACCTCTCCGGAAAGTCGTTCGCTCTCCTCTACGAAGACAGTCCCCGCGGCGCCGGCACCGCCACGCGGATTCGCAAGCTTCTCGGCGAGAAGGGCCTGAAGGTCGTTTCGGAGAATTCCTATAACCGGGCCGACCGCAATCTGCTCGCGCTGATGCGGAAGGTTCAGGACAGCAAGCCCGACATCCTAATCTGGGCGAACTACGCGGAGGACGCCGTCGCCGGTCTCAAGGCCATGAAGCAACTCGACTTCTATCCCTATGTGCTCGGCATCGGTGCCGGCCTAGGAGATCCTCGCCTTCCCGAATTGGTCGACCCGGACCTCATCCAGAAGGTTCACGTTTCCAACGTCGACTATTTCAGCCCCGACATCGCGCGGGCCAAGGCCTTACGGGAGGCGTTCCAAGCGAGATACAAGCTCGATCCCTCCAGCTACGCGGGTGCGTGCTATGCGGGCCTGCTGACGCTCAAGGAGCCTTTGGAGAAGGCGGCAGCGGGCGGTGCTCTGACGCCGACCGCGATTCGAGACGCGCTTCGCGCCGTGAATATTCCCGGCGACACGACGAGCTGGCCCGCGAAATCGATCCACTTCGACGTGACGGGACGGAATATCGGAGCTCAGGCTCTGGTCTCCCAATGGGTCGGCGGTCGATCCAAGTCGACGGTCTACCCGCCGGAGATCGCGGTCGCAAAGCCGGCGCCGCTTCCTTAGGGCGAACTCCATGAGCGCATCGTCGATCGCCCAGGCTCTGGTTTCGGGATTGATGCTCGGCGGCATCTACTCGCTCGTCGCCATGTCGCTGGCGCTCGTCTTCGGTGTCATGCGCGTGCTCAACTTCGCCCACGGAGATTTGCTGATGTGCGCGATGTACGGGGTAGTGGTCCTGTGCAAGGCGCTTTCGATCAGCCCTTACGCGGCGGCGGTAATCATGCTGCCAGTCATGGCGTTGGTCGGTTACGCGCTCTTCGTCGGGCTCATCAGACCCGTGCTGGGATCTGGTCCGCTCATGCAAGCCCAACTGACGATCGGCCTTTCCTTCGCCATCCAAAGCGGAGCTCTTCTGCTGTTCGGCGCGGATCTGCTCAACGTACACACCTCGATCGAGGGCGAAGTCGTTCGTCTAGGTGGCGTCGTGCTCGGTGTTCCCGAGCTGCTAGGCTTCTGCGTCGGTATCGCGCTGTCTGCCATAGTGACCTGGTTCTTGGTTAAGACGGAAACCGGTTGCCGCATCCGTGCGATCGCGCAGGATCCGGTGATGGCTACCTTGTGCGGCATCCATTTGCCGAGGATGCAGATATTGGTCTTTGCAGGCTGTATCGCGCTTCTTGCCATCCCCGCCGGATGCCTCATGGCATTCTACCAATTGACGCCTAGCGTCGGCATTCAATTCAGTCTGCTGTCGCTGATGGTGGTCGTATTGGGCGGGCTCGGCGATCTGAGGGGAGCCTTCCTAGGGGGGGGTGCTTTTGGGGCTCGTCGAGTCGCTGACGACGCTCCTCGTCAACGGGGCCGCGGCGCCCGGGGCCGTCTATCTTGTCTTTGGGATAGTGCTGCTGGCTCGCCCGCGCGGCCTCTTCGGACGAGGAGCGGCCGCATGATCTCCAAACGGATATTGGCCAATCAGACGATCTGGGCTCTCGCAGCTCTTTGGCTGGCGATCGGGATCATCGGCCGATACGCCAATTCCTACTGGGTCACCGTGGCGGTCACGCTCGTCATGTGGATCTATTTGGCCTCGGCATGGAACGTGATCGGCGGCTTTCTCGGGCAAGTGTCCTTCGGCAACGCCGCATTCTTCGGGATCGGTGCGTACTCGGCCATCTACCTTGCGTCGGCGTTCGGGCTTTCCCCTTGGATCGGCATGTTCGTCGGCGCCGGCCTGTCTGCGATGACGGCGTTGGCGGTCGGCTATCTCCCGTTCCGGATGGGGCTAAGTCCTCTAGTCTTCGCACTGCTGACGCTCGCGTTTTCGTACATGCTGCTTTACGGCGTGAGCGGAGTAGAGGCTCTCGGCGGGACCAACGGACTCTTCGCGTCCGCGTCGGGTCAATCGTTCTGGGATTTCCGCTTCTCGGATCCCGTCACGCTGCTCGTCGTCGGCGGCGTGTTCACGACGGTCGAACTGGCGCTGATCCAGATGCTGTACGCCGGCAGATACGGCTTCTACTGGCGAGCGATTCACGACAACGAGGCTGCCGCGGCGGCGATGGGCATCGACGTATTCCGCGTCAAGCAGCTTACCTTCGCGCTGAGCGGCTTTCTGACCTCGTTCGCAGGAAGCTTTTTCGCCCAGAACGTCGGCTTCATCGACCCGCCTTCAGCGTTCGGAATCGAGATCACAATCTTCATTCTTCTCTTCGCGGTCGTAGGCGGTGCCGGAACAATGCTAGGACCGCTGTTCGGCACCATGCTTCTTATGCCGGCCGGAGAGTGGTTGAGAGTGAAGCTGGCGGAGGCGGGCAGCGCGAGCGCCAATCATCTCGTCTATGGCGTCGCGTTGATGGCCGCCATTCTCCTATGGCCAGGCGGCCTGGTGAAAGCGCTTTCTCGTTTCGGTCTAAGTCGCGGCCGCCTGTCCATGCCGACGCTTGGTGACGGGGCGCTTCCGACGGCTCCGGCCTCCGAGAGGATCTGCAACGATCCTCTGCTGGAGGTCCGCGAGGTGTCGAAGCGGTTCGGCGGTCTCGCGGCCTTGCGAAACGTCACTTTCGAGGTCCCGAAGGGAGCGATCGTGGGACTCATCGGTCCAAACGGGGCAGGCAAGACGACGCTCTTCTCGTGCCTCGCGGGTTCTCAGATTCCGACATCCGGAACGATCTGCTTCAACGGCCGAAGAATCGAGGGGATGCGGCCGGATCGTGTGTGCGCCTGCGGCATTGGGCGCACCTTCCAGATTACGCAGGCCTTTCCGAGCATGACCATGTCGGAAGTCGTGTTCACCGCCGCGCTCGCAAACGCCGGATCCGCCGATGCCGCTGCGATCGCTTCGCAGGTATTGAAGGACACCGGTTTGTGGCCTCGACGCGATGCCGTCTGCGCCAGTCTCACGCTCGCCGAGCAGCGGCGGTTGGGAATTGCGAGAGCCCTTGCCGCGCGGCCCACGTTGATACTCCTGGACGAGATCATGGCCGGGCTGACGCCGCGCGAGATCGACGAGGCCATTCTGCTCATACGAAATATTCGAGATTCAGGCGTGACCGTACTGCTGATTGAGCATCATATTCGCGCCGTCATGGCGGTTTCGGATCGCATCATCGTCCTCGATGCCGGAGAACTCATCGCCGACGGCACCCCAGATCAGATCAAACGAAACGAACGCGTCTTGGAGGCGTATCTCGGCGCACCCGAACCGGAGGAACAGTTGCGGAAGCCCAAACTGCAGGACCATAGCACGTGAGCATCATCTATACGCCCGAACAGATCCAGATACGCGACCTCGTCCGCAGGGTCGCGGCCGAAAGGGTCGCGCCACGAGCCAACGAAATCGACGCGACGGCCGAATACCCTCAAGACATGTTCCTCTTGCTGAAGGAACTGGGGCTCTTCTCCCTGCCGTTTCCCGAAGAATACGGCGGTATGGGCAGCATGGTCACGGCGTGCCTCGCGATCGAGGAACTCGGACGCGTCTGTTACAACACTGCCTATCTCCTACTGGTCCAGTGGGTGCCCTTCGTTGCCATCCTGGCCAGCGGCTCGGAGGAGCAGCGACGGCGCTATCTACCGGGCCTCTCGACCGGTGACGTTCGTGGAGCTCTCGCTTTGACCGAGCCCCAAAGCGGTTCCGACGTGGCGGGGATCAAGACGAAGGCGGAGCGGCGCGGGGATTCCTACGTGATCACCGGGTCCAAAAGCTGGTGCACGAACGCGGGGCTGGCGGACTTCATCCTGGTCGCGGCGAAGACCGGGGATTCCGGAAGTCGAGGAAACATTGGCCTGTTTCTCATGGAGACCGACAGGGCCGGGTTCGAGCTCGGACGTAAGGAAGACAAGATGGGCGCCCGAGGCGTTCCTTCCTGGCAACTCCATTTCGACGACGTCGAGTTGCCGCTATCCAGCCGTATCGGCGGTGCCGAGACCGGCTTCAAGGTCGTCATGGAAGCGCTCAATCATTCGCGACCCATCATCGGGGCGCGGGGCGTGGGGTTGGCGCAGGGCGCCCTCGATCATTCCATCAACTTCGTCAAGGACCGTCACGCATTCGGAAAGTCGGTCGCGGACTTCCAGGGTGTGCGATGGATGCTCGCCGACATGGCGATCCAGATCGAGGCGTCGCGGCATCTGGTGTACGCGGCCGCGGCCGCGGTTGATCGCGGCGTCAGGGGCAACGATCTCGCGCAGATGGCGGCGGTCGCGAAATGCCATGCGACGGATACGGCCATGCGGGTCGCTACCGATGCGGTCCAGCTTTTCGGCGCTTCGGGAATCTCCAACGAGTTTCCGATCAATCGCTACTTCCGCGACGCCAAGGTGCTTCAGATCATCGAGGGGACCAATCAGATCCAGCGGAACATCATCTCGCGCAACCTTCTGTCGGATCGGTGAGCGATGGCACTGTTGAACGTCGAAAATCTCAGCGCCGGTTACGAGCAGGTCACAGTGCTTCGCGAAGTGTCCCTGAAGGTCGAAGCGGGCGAGGCCGTCGCGATCTTAGGCCCGAACGGCGCCGGAAAGTCGACCTTGCTCCGCTGCATATCCGGGTTGGTCGCCCCCACTTCGGGCTCCATCGTATTCGACGGCCACGATCTGACGAAGGTCGAAGCCCACGCCATTCCCCATCTGAGGCTCATTCAGGTTCCCGAGGCGCGCCATATCTTCGCGGGCCTATCGGTGACCGAGAACCTGCTTGTCGGCGGCACGCCTTTGGCGAGCCGATCGGAACGGATGGAGAGGTTGGAGGAGATCTGGCGCTACTTCCCTGCGCTCCGGCAGAAGAGCGGCGCGGCCGCCGGCACGCTTTCGGGCGGACAGCAACAGATGGTGGCGATCGGTCGCGCACTGATGGCCAAGCCACGCATGGTCATGCTCGACGAACCGTCGCTCGGCCTAGCTCCTCTGGTCGTGCGAGAACTCTACGGGACATTGCGGACGCTCGTCGACGAAGGACTGACGCTGCTCGTGGTCGAGCAGGATGTGTCCATGGCCCTCAAGATCGTGGACCGCGCCCTCGTCCTGGAGACGGGAGTGTTCGTCCTTTCGGGCTCGGCCTCCGAGCTGCGCCACAACGATCACGTCAAACAAGTTTATCTCGGCATTTAAAGGAGAGACGATCACATGGAAACGTTGGGTCTTGGCTGCTATTTCGAGGATCTGCCCGTCGGCAGACAGTTCCGGACGATCGGCCGGACGATCACGGAGACCGACATCGTCAACTTCGTCAATACGACGGGAATGACCGAGGTTCTCTTTACCAACCTCGAATTCCTGAAATCCGAGTCGGACATCAAGGAGCGCGTCTCTCCCGGGGCGCTCGTATTCTGCATCGCCGAGGGGCTTCTCGTGCACGCAACCATGCAGCATACGGGCTTCGCCTTCCTTCATATGGAGCTGAATATCGAGGGACCGGTCATCGCCGGCGACACGATTCACGTCGAGTGCGAGGTGATTGAATCGCGACGCAGCAAGAGCCGGCCCAATCGGGGTCTGGTCCGTACGCGTAACCGGGTAGTCAAGCAGGATGGCTCGGTCGTACTGACCTATACGCCGCTTCGCATGATCAAAGCGCGCTCCGACGGAAAATGACGACGCGTTGCGACCGAACATCCCGAAATAAACAGGAGTCAAATCATGTCGGGGCCGCTTGACGGAGTTCGCGTCCTAGATCTCACGACCGTGATCCTGGGGCCGTACGCGACTCAAATTCTGGGCGACATGGGTGCCGACGTCATCAAGGTCGAGACGCCCAGCGGAGACAGCACTCGCTATACAGGGCCGCGCCGAAGTCCCGACATGGCGGCCCTGTTCATGGGCGTCAACCGAAACAAGCGCTCGATCGTGCTCGACCTGAAGCAGCCGGAGGCGCTGGAGGCTCTCTACACCTTGATCGAGGGCTCGGACGTAATCGTCCACAACATGCGTCCTCAGAAGGCGAAGAAGCTGGGCATCTCTCCGGAGGCCGTCCAGGCACGAAATCCGAAAATCGTCTACGCGGCGCTGTACGGGTACAGGGAAGGCGGGGCGTATGCCGGAAGGCCTGCTTACGACGACGTCATCCAGGCGCAGTGCGGAATCGCATCTCTGATGGCGCAGTCGGCGGGACGCCCTCGGTATGCGCCTATCGTCATTGCGGACAAGACGTGCGGACTGGTCGGCGCTTATTCGATCTCGGCGGCTCTCTTCAAGAGAGAGCGGACAGGGAAGGGAGTCGTGGTCGAAGTTCCGATGTTTGAGACCATGACCTCGTTCGTGCTGGTCGAGCATCTATATGGAAAGATGTTCGTCGGCGACGGAGGACATACGGGTTATACCCGCGTCCTCGATGTCTGGCGCCAGCCCTATGCGACGAGCGACGGGTACATCGGCATGATGGCCTACAGCGATCAGCAATGGCAGCGGTTTTGGCAGGAGGTCGATCGTCCCGATCTTGCCGCCGATCTGCGCTTCAAGGACTTGGCGACGCGAACGGTGAATATTTCCGAACTGTATCGGGTCGCGGGGGAATGCCTGGCCTCGCGCACGACGGCGGAGTGGGAGGAAGCACTGTCCCGTCTCGAAATCCCGAACGCGAAGATCAATACGCTCGACGAACTGCTGAATGATCCACACCTCAATGAGGTGGGCTTCTACAGGACGGTCCGCCATGAGACCGAAGGGGAGATCATGCTGACCGACGCGCCGGTGACGTTCGATCGGGAAGCGGCTCCGCCCTCGCGGCTTCAGCCGAGGCTCGGACAGCATAGCATCGAGATCCTGCGTAGCGCAGGCGTCGAGCAAGAGAAGATCCGACAGATGATCAAGACGGGGGCGACTGGCGGCCTCGGGCGCGAATGAGGCCATGCCCGCTAACAGGTGAAAGCCCCTCTTCCGGCGGCTCGCCGCGAGCAGGCGGCGAAATGATCCCGTGATCAAGATCCCGCTCGCATACCGGGTAAAGTATGCCCTCCCGAGACTTGCCCCGCGAGCGACGAGCTCGCGGGGCCCTTTATTCGGAGGCGCCTCTGGCGATGTCCCGGAATCCAGATGTCGTCATGAACGGACTGTCCGGAGAAGTGGCGCAACCAATCCCGACAATCGTCGACGAGCAAACATAATGTTGAATTGACACCCTTGCGATCGCCTGCGGTCTGCAACGGAACTCGCCAGAAGATCTTCTTCCTTGATCAGAACGCGGGAAGGGCAGGCCGTTCAATCGTTTGAATGTGTACAGGCTTGATCGACGTTGCGCGCTCGCAGTGCTTGCAGAATCGGCCGGTAATCCTGATTGGACCGCGGTCGCCAGCCGCTACTTCGCGCCATCGTGAACACCAATCGAGAGTTTGCAAGCTGTAGTCCGTCAAGGCTGGCGAGCAGGCGAAGCATCGCGCAGGGCGCCACCAGCGCGTGGTGAAAGGCGCGGTTCGTCATCTCAAAATCCTGAATCGTCTGGGCCATCTGATCTGACACGGCGCCAAGATCGGCAAGCCACTTAGCACTATGTGCGGATTGGAGTGTGGGCCGTTCAACTGGGCGCAAATCGTTTGTGCGCTTGGCCATATTGTCCGATGGTAGAACTGGGAGGGGAACGTATGCAATTGCCGGCAAGGGGTGCGTCGCGCTACCCGACGCTATTGTCACCGAGGCGTGACGGCACCCATACCCTCCGCAACCGCGCCATTTTGGGATCAATGTATGCGCGCCTCGAGCGCGCCCGCAATTCCGTCGAGCGTCAAGCTGCGTTCTATGCGGCGCATGCAGCAGACGGCGCAACGCCCATCGTCACCGGTGGTTTCGCGCCCAATGGGGCAGGCCGGCTCGAGGTGGGCGGCCCCATCCCGGACGTGAACGAGCTAACCGGCCGCGGCCTCACGGCGCAATCGATCGGCGGAGCCGAACGTGCCGAAGAACTGGATTCATTGCGCGCTATTCGGCAGGGAATCGAACAAGCGGATTCCCTCTGACGTCGCGCAAATGCAGGGAAACAGGAAAAGGGAAGAGCGACCTATGCAGACCAACGGTATTCCGCGTGATGACCAAACGCCTCGCGTGCTGGCGCGGGGAAGCACGAGTATTGAGGCTCGGTCGAAGCGAATGGCTAACGAGATGATACGAGCGTTAGTCAGTGTCTCGCTCTTGGTGGCAATGACGGCAATCGTGCGCGCCGGCGACAAGATGTACGGTCCAGGAGTGACTGATGCCGAAATCAAGATCGGTAACATCGCGCCCTATAGCGGGCCTGCGTCCGCCTACAGCCTGGTTGCCAAAACGGAAACCGCCTACTTCAAAATGATCAACGAGAACGGCGGCATCAATGGACGCAAGATCACCTTCATTTCGTACGACGATGGATACAGCCCGCCCAAAGCGGTGGAGCAGGCGCGCAAGCTGGTAGAGAGTGACGAAGTCCTGGCTTTGTTCGGCACAATCGGGACGGCATCAAACTCCGCTATTCAGCCGTACATGAATCGGCGGAAGGTTCCACAATTGTTTGTCGGATCCGGGGCTCAGAGATTTGCCGACCCAAAGCGCTTCCCTTGGACCATGGGATGGGCGCCAAACTACCAAACCGAAGCTGCGATATATGGCCAACATATTCGCTCGCAGGATCAGCCGAGAAAAGTAGCCATCATCTATCAGAACGATGACTTCGGACGGGATTTTCTTGCGGGCCTGAAGAAGGGGCTCGGCGAAGGAGCGAAAACGCAGTTGGTCGCAGAGGTGTCGTTTGAGACTTCGTCTCCGACGATTGCGGCGACGATCGTTAATCTTAAGGCGTCCGGGGCCGATACCTTGGTCATTGCTGCCGTTACCAAGTTTGCCACGCAGGCCATAAGGTCTGTCGCGGAGCTGGGTTGGAAGCCGGCCATATATCTAACGAACGTGTCAATAGCCGTGGATAATATATTGAAGCCGGCGGGGTTGGAGAATGCGAAAGGGATCATTTCTGCGGCCTATCGCAAAGATCCCGCAGATCCTGCTTGGAACAACGATCCCGGAATGCAAGAGTTCAAGGCGTTCATGGCGAAGCATCTTCCCGGGGAAGGTCTGAATGAGCAATCGGTTTACGGATATTTGGAGTCGCAGCTCTTGGTCCGAACGATCCAACAGTGCGGAGACAATCTTACGCGCGAAAATCTGATGGCGCAGGCCGCGAACCTGAAAGAGGTGGAATTTGGGCTCCTTTTACCGGGTATCAAGATCGATACGAGCGCCGACGATTACAGTCCAATCCAGCAATCTCAGCTGACGCGGTTCAACGGAGAAAGTTGGGAGACGTTTGGACCCATCATGAACGAGCAATAGCCGACGGCATATCTCAAGACCCGGCTAGCCTACCAAGGGAGGCACCCCGGCTCTGCCGGGGCGGCAGCAGAAGTGTGACATTTCAGACAATCGTCCACCGACGAAACTCAGGACTCGTGAAGCCACCACGCGCACGAGAAGGAGTTGCGCGATGGGACGATTACGGCGAACGAAAGCGCAACTTCGTAGGGCAGCATTTCTGGGCCAGGGGATACTTCGTCTCGACCATCGGTCGAGACGAAGCGGTGATCAGGGAGTACATCCGCAAGCAGGAGGCCGAGGATACTCGGCTCGACCAATTGAATATGCGGCGCTAAGGCCGCCTTCAGGCGGCCAACAAAATCGGGGACGCGGTAGCGTCCCACGTCCGCTTTGAGCGGCCCAATTCCTAAAGCCCACGGCCTTGCTGGGGGATACTTACCTGGCGGGAGGGCAGGGCGCAGCGCTGTCGGTGACGGCCGCCATTCCGACAGGGCGAAAACCTATTTCAGTGTCAATGCAGGTTGGACGACACGTTTGTCGGAATGACCGTTGAAATCAGCGGCCCTGTCGGAATTTCGCGCGGCCTGCAAGTCGCGTCGCACGGTACTCACAGTGCAGTTGCCATGGTCGCGCTCATCTTGCCCCTGATGCGGGTAAGCACGTAGGAAGCGACTCCGCCGTGAGTGCATTTGCTGTGGCTGTTCGTGATGGCTCCACTGCTGTCATGAACCGGGGCAGTGAAGCCGTAACGAATGCCAAACCGAGCTGCTTCGTCGAACAGCTCACGAGCTGGTTCCGAATGTACTTCTGGTCCGAGACCTAGGCCCGGTTCGAATGGGCTCAGGCCGGTGAAGAGCCTGAATGATAACAGGATCGATCTGACGATATCGTTGTTGATGTAACGCGCGGATAAGCGAAGCAAGACAGATTGAGCGCCGTTGCCATCTCGGCCATTCCATGCC
Source organism: Bradyrhizobium sp. AS23.2 (assembly GCF_001908185.1). Classification (GTDB taxonomy): domain Bacteria; phylum Pseudomonadota; class Alphaproteobacteria; order Rhizobiales; family Xanthobacteraceae; genus Bradyrhizobium. The sequence continues at coordinate 80,717 of NZ_LGHM01000051.1, read as the reverse complement.
TGAGGTCCTCTGGGTTGTTGCTTTTCAACGCGCTGGTCAACAGAGGGACTGGAAAATGCGACGCACTGTGGCTTCTCGCTGTTTGTGCGGGTGAATTCAGAGTTTCCAGCGGGACGAGCCAAGTTCAACTGGAACGGTTCTAGGGCCTCCAGCTAAAACCCCTAACATCACACATACATGTTATTCCGAGGGAGCCCGCAAAACGTGGGTGCTAGGGATTGAATCCCTAACCGAACGATCATTAGTGGCTGCCAGTCGTGAAAGCTCATCGGAGAATGCGTCTTGCGGCCTCAAGTCATGAAGACCCGGATCACCGAGCTGCTCGGAATTCGTCATCCCATTTTGTGTGGCGGCCTCGGACCTGGCGTTTCCGATGGTAAGTACGTTGCAGCGGTAGTGAATGCCGGATGTATGGGCTTCATCGTAGCAACAAGCCCGGCCGATGAGGACTGGCTCGAACACCAGATCGCCATGTGTCGCTCGCTTGTCGGTGGCAAGGGATTTGGCGTCAACATGTACATCTCAAAGCTCGCAGGCGGCGCGGATCGCATGCGCAAGCTGATTCCCCTTCTCGCAGACAATGGTGTCACCTGTGTCGAGACGGCGGGAGCGAGCCCGGACGCGATTTTGCCCGCTTTGCGAGAGGCGGGCATTGTCGTCATTCATAAGGTCCCCGCCGTAAGGTACGCACATACGGCCGCGCGGGTGGGCGTCGACGCCGTGACCGTCGTCGGAGCCGACTGTGGCGGTCATCCCGGCACGTTTCTGATCGGCACGATGGTCCAGACCGCGCATGCCGCTCGCGATATTTCCCTGCCTCTGGTCGTAGGAGGGGGGATCGGTACTGGTAGCCACATCGCTGCCGCGCTCGCGATGGGCGCGGATGCCGTCGTGCTGGGCACGCGGATGATGGTCAGCGAAGAGCTTTGGGTGCACCCCTCCTACAAAGAGCACATTGCGCAACTGGACGGGACTCAGAGCGTAGTCGTCAAGAAGCTGTTGCGCGACCATCACCGCGTCCTCAACAATGAAAGCGCCAGGGACGTCTTGGCGTTGGAAAACGCCGGGAGTGCGGATTTCGAGGACTATCGCCCGCATGTCGTCGGCGCGCTCGCTCACAACGCCTATTCAACAGGCGATCTCCGGCAAGGCATGCTCGACTTCGGCCCGGCAGCCGTGTTCGCCAATAAGGTTCAGTCGGTCGAGGCTATTGTCGACGAGCTCATTGACGAAGCTTTAGCCGCGTCGCAAAGGCTGGACAAGCTCCGCGTCGTCACCAGTCAAAACATCGTGGCGGCTGAATAGCGGCATCCGAGAGCCGGGTTTCGTCCGCACTGGGGCCGTCTTGGCGCTGCGCGTCAGGCATCAGCGGATCCGGGGCAATCTTCCCAGAGACGGGACACCGTCCATCCCCTCGATGATCTGTTTACGGTCGGTTGTGCATCGCCGAAAAAGCCGGCACGCCGATCCGGTAGCGGAGCATCGCAGCGTATAGTTGATCGTTCCAAGCGCGAGCCGCGAGTCATGCGTACTCCTGTACGGCGTCGAATACCACAAGCGGCCTGCCGTCCATCTCGGCGAAGCGATCCGTCAAAGGACGGTGGCGGGCGGAGCCTGGCTCATCTCGGCCTCGCTAAGATGCTTGTCGGTCGTTCCACATTGATGTGTACTCTGTCGCAAACAAAAAACACCACGTGCCCACAATATGGGCGTTCTGGAGGGGGCCCTCACACCACAATGTCAACGTCGTCACCCACGGGGGTGCAAAGCCTGGAACGCGCGTTTACCCTGCTTTCTTTGCTGGCCGATAACCATGTCGACGGCTTAAGGATGGATCAACTTGTCCGTGCCGCGGGCATAAGTCGGCCGACGATTCACCGTATGATCAGCTTTCTGGTGGACTTGCACTACATAGAACAGGACGTCACGACACGCGCCTACCGCCTCGGCACGGCTGCCATGCTCCTGGGCCTGCGTACGATGTCCCGTCCGCCGCTGGTGGCGACCTATCTTTTGACCATGCGGCGCCTCGCGCGGCGCACCGGCGAAGGAGTATTCATGGTCGTGCGCATCGGCGATTACAGCTACAACCTTCATCTGGAGCAAGATCCACCACAAAACCCCGCCCTGCAGGACCTGGTGGGCACCACCCGACTGCTCGGCCTGGGTATCGGCAGCTTGTCGCTTCTGGCCACGATGACAGACGCCGAAATCCGCCGGCACTACGCGCGTCAACGGGCGCAGTACGCTGCCAGTAACCTGAGTCTTACCCGCCTCCTGACCGGGGTCGAGCGGGGACGTCGGCTCGGCTACACGCTCGCGGCGGGCCTTGGTGTCGCCGGCGTCGGCTACGCGTTCGAAGTGCCTTCAGGATACGCTGCCATCAGCGTAGTCTCATCAAAGGCACGCATGCCGCTTGCGCGTCGGCATGAATTCGGGAAGCTGATCAAGCAAGAAATCGGCTAAACACAGACCAAGATCGTCCACATCGTGGACAAAAGGCCAAATGCCGATTGCGGGGCATAGGCGCTTCCCTGAAAGTCTTCTGAAACACGAACAGATTCAGGAGGTGCCTTTATGTCGGCAACGCCGGACCGGCTTGAGCCCGTTCTCAATCCATCCTCGATCGCCATCATCGGCGCCTCTAGCGACACCAGCCGCATAGGCGGCATAGCGCTCGACCACCTGTCGCGCCTAGGCTTCGCGGGTCAGGTATTTCCGATAAATCCCAAGTACCAGGAGCTCGCCGGCTATCGCTGCTATCCGGACGTGGAGTCGCTGCCGATGGCGCCGAATATAGCCGTCCTGGCGCTGCCGGTGAATGACGTCATGTCCATGCTCGAACGCTGCCACGCCAAGGGCATTCCCGCGGCCATCGTCTATGCGGCCGGCTATGCGGAGGTGGGCGGCGACGGCGTCGCGCGCCAGCGGGAATTGGTGAATTTCGCCCGCCGCACTGGCATGCGGATCGTCGGCCCGAACTGCATGGGTCTTGCCAACCTAAATACTCGCGCCATCACATCGTTCGTACCCACCTTTAGGCAGTTCCCGCCGGACAGCGAACCTGGGCGTGTGAGCTTGGTGACGCAGAGCGGCAGCATGTGTTCCGATATTTATGTGACCGGCCGGACGATGGGCATGCACTTTCGCCATTTCATAAATACTGGCAATGAAGCCTGCATCGAGTTTTCCGACTATCTCGACTACTTGGCCGGCGACGGTGGCACGGAAGCCATCGCTGGCTATGTTGAGGGCCTGCGCGACGGCAGCAAGTTCATCGATGCCGCGAGACGCTTGCGCCAGGCCCGCAAACCGCTGATCTTGCTCAAGGCAGGCGAGAGCGAGCGCGGCGCGCAGGTGACGCAGTCGCACACCGCGGCGCTCGCAGGCAACCGCGCCATCTACCGGGCGGCCTTTGCCCAGCTAGGCGTGATGCAGGCACGTCACACTGTCCATCTGGCCGACCTGGCCTACTTGGCTCGCTTCCAGCGCGGCAAGCGACTCGGTTCGCGCGTCGTGGTCGCCTCCATTTCGGGCGCCATGGGTGCAGTCACCGCCGACCTGCTGAGCGCACAGGGCCTGCAGCTTCCGCAGCTGTCGCGGCAGAGCCAGCAGAAGTTGCTCGACAGCGTGCCGGGCATTGCGATGGTGTGCAACCCGGTAGACATGACTGGCCAGTTGTTCAGCCGCAACCGGCTAGCCACCGAGGTGCTACAGACACTCCTGGCTGAAAACGTCGCCGACATTCTCCTAGTGTTCGCTACCGGCTCGCTTTATGAGCGTATCGCCCCCGAACTCATCGAAGTCGCGGCGAATACCGACTGCCTGGTGACCGTTATCGCCACTTCTGGCACACCGGAAACCAGGCAACGACTAGAGGCGGCAGGCATCCCGGTGTTTCCCGACGCCGCTCGCGCAAGCGAGGCGCTTGGTACTGCGGTGCGATGGGTCGAAGGAGCAGCAGGGGCTGAGCGGTGGAGCGCGCTGCGTTGGGCGAATACCGAGCAAGGCGGGGCTGCCACCGAGCTGCCTGAGCGGCTAGACGAGCATCAGGTCAAGCAGTTGTTGACCAAGTACGGCGTGCCGGTGGGGAACGCCGAGGTGGTGTGCGACGCCGCGCAAGCTGAGGCCGCGGCCCAACGCATGAGCGGTCCGCTGGCCATGAAGATCCTCAGCCCGGACATCGCGCACAAGACGGAGGTCGGCGGGGTACGCCTCAACCTCCAAGCCGACGCGGTTGGGCCGGCTGCACGTGAGATGCTGGCGTCAGTATCAGCCGCAGTCCCAGGAGCCGAGTTGCGCGGGTTGCTCCTGCAGCCAATGGAGCACGGCGTTTGTGAACTGATTATCGGTGTGACCCGCGATCCAGTGTTCGGGCTGACGATGACCGTAGGACTGGGCGGCATCATGACCGAGCTGTTCCAGGATGTCGCCCACCGACTGTTGCCGGTCGACGGCGTTATGGCGCGGGAAATGCTTCAGGAGCTGCGCGCATACCGGATCCTGCAAGGCTTCCGCGGCAAACCGGCGGCTGACGTGGAAGCGGTCGTGCAAGCCATTGCCGCTGTATCCAGCGCCGCAATGGCGCTCGGCCCGGCGCTCGTCGAACTGGAAATCAATCCCTTGCTGGTCAAGCCACAAGGCCAGGGCGCAGTAGCTCTGGATGCCCTGCTGCTGACCACCACCGACAAGGCTACGCCATGACACCTATCCAATCGCGAGTCGACACCGCACGGGCCGACTATGCTGAGCAGCGGCGGGGCATGCTGGCCTTGGTTGAGCGCCTCCGACAACTGGAGCAGCGAGCCCGAGACGCTTCGGCCAAGGCCAAGGCAGCTTTCGACAAGCGCGGTGCGCTGCTGCCGCGCGAGCGCGTGGCGCGCTTGCTAGACCCCGGCGCGCCCTTCCTCGAGATCGGCAACATGGCTGGCTATTGCACAGAAGGCGAGGACCCGGAGACGTCGGTCCCTGGCGGAGCTCAGATCGTGGGCATCGGTTTCGTGTCCGGTGTGCGCTGCATGGTAGCAGCATCCGACTCAGCCATCAATGCAGGTGCCTACGTGGATGCAGGCAGCAAGAAGCTGCTGCGTGCACAAGAGATTGCGCTGCAGAACCGCCTGCCTTTCATCCATCTTGTGGAATCGGCAGGGGCCAATCTGCGCGCATACAGAGTAGAACGGTTTATTCGCGGTGGCGGCCTGTTCTACAACCTGGCCCGTCTGTCCGCTGCCGGACTGCCAGTCGTCACCGTGGTACACGGCTCGTCCACGGCCGGCGGCGCCTACATGCCGGGCCTATCGGACTACGTGGTCATGGTGCGTAACCGTGCGCGCGCTTTCCTGGCAGGGCCCCCTCTTCTAAAGGCGGCTACAGGCGAGATTGCCACCGACGAGGAACTCGGTGGCGCCGACATGCACGCTCAGATCAGCGGCCTTGCGGAGTATGTCGGTGAGGACGATGCCCACGCGATTGTCATCGCGCGTGACGTTGTGGCCGCACTGAACTGGCCCACTCTGACGCCGCGATCGCGGGGCAAGCCGTCGAAATTGGACCCGGAGGAATTGGCCGGTGTGATGCCGCTGGATGTGAAGAAGCCGGTCGACATGCAGGAAGTGATTGCCCGCATCGTGGATGAATCGGCCTGGCTCGCCTTCAAGCCCGACTACGGCGTATCGACGCTTTGTGGTCATGCACGCATCGAGGGGCAGCCGATTGGCATCATCACCAACAACGGCCCAATCGACCCGGCCGGTGCAACGAAGGCAGCCCAGTTCATACAACTGTGCAACCAGTCGGGGACGCCCATCCTCTTCATGCAGAACACTACCGGCTTCATCGTCGGACGCATGCCCGAGGAGGCAGGCATGATCAAGCATGGCTCCAAGATGATCCAGGCGCTGTCGAATTCAAAGGTCCCGCACATCACGCTGTACTGCGGTGCCTCCTTCGGAGCCGGAAACTACGGCATGTGCGGCCAATCCTTCCGGCCGCGCTTCAGCTTTTCCTGGCCCAATGCCAAGACGGCCGTGATGGGCGGCGAGCAGGCCGCAATGACCATGGAGATCGTGGCCAGGCAACAAGCCGAACGCAAAGGCAAGCCGGTCAACGAAGAAGCTCTAGCAAGCCAGAAGGCTGAAATCATCGCCAACTTCGAGCGTCAAGCTAGTGCCTTCATCACCAGCGGCCTGATGCTGGACGACGGAATCATCGACCCGCGCAACACCCGCGCCGTGCTCGCCTTCGTGCTGGCTACGGTGCGTGAAGGCGAGAGCCGCCACACCAACCCTGTGCAGTTCGGCGTGGCCCGCTTCTGAACACCAAATCACGGATAAGCGATATGTATACAGAAGCACACCACAGCATCATGCAGAGCATCCGCCGCTTCCTTGCGAACGAAGTGGACCCGTTCGTGGACGAATGGGAAGCCGCGGAAATCTTCCCCGCGCACGAGCTGTTCAAAAAGATGGGAGATCTCGGCTTCTTAGGCATCACGAAGCCGACCGAATACGGTGGTCTGGGTCTGGACTTTTCCTACGGCGTGGCCGCTGCTGAGGCCATAGGCTATGTGCGTGCCCAGGGCGTGAGCATGGGCGCAGGTGTACAAACCGACATGGCTACGCCGGCCTTGACTGCCTTCGGCTCGGACGAACTCAGGCGTGAGTTCCTCGCACCAGCTATCGCCGGCGACGTAGTTGTGTCGATCGGTGTCTCAGAGCAGGGAGCTGGTTCGGATGTGGCTTCGCTCAAGACGCGCGCGCGCCGCGACGGCGACGATTACGTAATTTCCGGCTCCAAGATGTGGATCACCAATGGCACCCAAGCCGATTGGATCTGCTTGCTGTGCAACACGTCCGAGGGACCGATCCACAAGAACAAGTCGCTGATCATCGTGCCATTGAAGGAGAACCGCAAACGCGTCAAGGGCGTCGAAGTCCAGAAGATCAAGAAATTCGGCATGTGGTGCTCCGACACTGCGCAGATTTTCTTCGACGAGGTGCGCGTGCCGGTGCGTCACCGGATCGGCGAAGAAGGCATGGGTTTTATCTACCAGATGAAGCAGTTCCAGGAGGAGCGCCTGGGCGCCGCGGCCCGCCGCCTGGCCGCCATCCAACTCATCGATGACACGGCCGACTACCTGCGGCGGCGAATCGCTTTCGGCAAACCACTGCTGGACAACCAGTTCATCCAATTCAAGCTAGCCGAACTCAAGACCGAGCTCGAAGCCTTGCGTGGCCTAGTCTACATGGCCACGCAAACCTACATCAGCGGTGGCGACGTGGTGGAGTTGGCCTCCATGGCGAAGCTCAAGGCGGGCCGCCTGTCGCGCGAGATCGCCGAATGGTGCATGCAGTTCCAGGGCGGCATGGGCTACACGTGGGACAACCCCGTCTCGCGCGCCTATCGCGACTTCCGGCTCGGCTCGATCGGTGGCGGCGCTGATGAAGTAATGATGCAGGTGATCGCCAAACAAATGGGCCTCATGAGTTCGCGTTGACGCCAGGATGAGCAGCGCAATGGAAACCTTAGACGGATTTGACGCCCTTGTGGTGCGCCGTGCGCACGACGTGTTGTTCGCCACGCTGAACCAACCGGCTACCCGCAACGCCTTGAGCACCGAACTCGTGCGCGAGCTGACGCAGGTGCTGACCATGACCGAGCAGGACAACGTGGTACGCGCGTTGGTATTGCGCGGCGCGGGCGGCATGTTTTGTGCGGGCGGCAACATTGGCGGTTTTCGCGAGAGTCTACAAGCTGATGAGAGCGCTGGCGATCCGATCGCCGCGCGCAACAGGCAGTTTGGGTACTTCATGGAACGCCTGACGGCGCTGCCAGTGCCGGTAATGGCCGTCGTCGAAGGCGCCGCGATGGGAGGCGGCATGGGCTTGGCATGCGCGGCGGACTTCGTGGTGGCCACGGAAGGTGCTCGCTTTGCGCTGTCGGAAACCACGCTGGGGGTCATAGCAGCGCAGATCGCGCCCTTTGTCGTCGCACGCTTGGGCGCTGCGACCACGCGGCGGCTGGGACTGAGCGGGGAGCGTGTCAGCGGTATGGATGCCCTGACCCTGGGCCTCGTCAATGCCTTGGCTGAGAACGGCAGCCACTTGGACGTGCTGGAAGCCGAGTGGTTAACTCGTATCGGACGATGTGCGCCCAGCGCTAACCGGGCGTTCAAGCCGCTCGTAGCACGCTGCATGACAGAACCTACGTCGCTTCTGCTGGACGACGCTTCCCATGCATTCGCCAAGTGCCTACGCCACGAAGGCCGTGAGGGAACACAGGCGTTCCGAGAGAAGCGCGATGCGCGCTGGTGCGTTCGCTTCGATGCGGAAACCGTGCGCGCCGCCCATGCGGTGGCGGCCACGCCTGCATCCTTGAATCACGGAGCCACAACATGAGCATGCCATTCCGGCCATTTCACACCCTGCTCATTGCCAATCGCGGTGAGATTGCCGTTCGCATCATGTGTACGGCACGTCGTCTCGGCCTGCGCACTGTAGCCGTCTACTCCGAGGCCGACCGCACCAGTCTCCATGTCACCCAAGCTGACACGGCGATCTGCGTGGGGCCAGCCGCGCCGCGCGAGTCGTACTTAAACATAAACGCCATCCTCGACGCTGCCCGCCGCGGCGGAGCGGACGCGATCCACCCGGGTTACGGCTTTCTGGCCGAGAATGAGGAGTTCGCCGGGGCAGTCGCCCGTGCCGGAATTGTGTTCGTCGGGCCACCGGCCGAGGCCATCCGAGCGATGGGCAACAAAGCCGAGGCCAAGCGCTTGATGCTGGCGGCCGGCATGCCTTGCGTGCCCGGCTACGAGGGCAGGGACCAGAGTGATGCCACCCTTTCGGCGGCGGCCCGCGACATCGGGTACCCGGTCATGATCAAGGCCACTGCCGGAGGGGGCGGGCGTGGCATGCGGCTCGTGCAAGATGCCGCGAACATGCCTGCCGCACTGGCGAGCGCGCGCTCGGAAGCGCTCGCCGCCTTCGGCTCCGACGAACTGATCCTGGAGCGTGCCATCCTGGAGCCTCGGCATATTGAGATCCAGGTGTTCGCCGACAGGCATGGCCATGTCATCCACCTGGGTGAGCGCGACTGTTCGGTACAGCGTCGCCACCAGAAGCTCATCGAGGAGGCACCTTCGCCAGCCGTGAGTCCGGAACTGCGCAAGAGCATGGGCGAGGCTGCCGTCAAGGCGGCGCGTGCTATCGGCTACGTGGGTGCGGGCACGATGGAATTCCTGCTGGACCGCACGGGTGCCTTCTACTTCATGGAAATGAACACGCGCCTGCAGGTCGAGCATGCAGTGACGGAGGCAATCACCGGTCTGGACCTAGTGGAATGGCAACTGCGCGTGGCCGCCGGTGAGGCATTGCCCACGGCCCAAGAGTCAATCGTGCTGGATGGCCACGCGATCGAGGTGCGCTTGACCGCGGAAGACGTGGCAGCCGGGTTCCTACCTCAGGCGGGGGCTGTATTGTGCTGGCGTCCGCCCGGCGCGGCACACGGAGTGCGGGTTGATCACGGCCTGTACGAAGGCGGCGACGTGCCGCCCCACTATGACTCCATGGTCGCCAAACTGGTGGCGCATGGAAGGACGCGTGACGAGGCGAGGCGCAAGCTGCACCGTGCGGTGCGGGACTGTGTGCTACTGGGCGTAGCCAGCAATCAAGGTTTCCTCGCCGACTGCCTGGAGCATCCGGCGTTTGTCAAAGGCGAGGTCCATACCGGCTTCATCGCCCAGCACATGAGCAAGGCGATGAAAAACATCTGCCCCGACACCGCCACCGTCGCCGCAGCCGCAATATGCGAGGTAGGTTGGCCCGATCAAGATGCCGCGCAGCTCGGCCAGACGACCGTCTCCCTAGATCTAGAACTGGGCAGCTATCGATGGAACGCGCGCTTGCAACCTACGGGTGAAGGTATCGATGTGACGATTCAGCAAGGAAATGAGGTCGACGCGATGCGCTTCATACCGGTGCGAAAGCCAGCCGACGGCGTGTGGTGGCTGGAATGCAATGGCCAGGTCCACCGCGTAGTCCGGGCGCGCGACAGCGCGGGCATCCACGTGTTCAGCCAGGGACGCGCTTGGCGATTCCAGCCGAGCGATCCGCGCCGCGCCCGCGTCAAGGACGGCGGTAACGGTGCGGTGGCCGCGCCGCTGACCGGCCGCATCGTGGCCGTCCATGTAGCGAATGGCGACACCGTGCAGGCTGGGCAATCGCTGGTAGTGCTCGAAGCAATGAAAATGGAACACACATTGACTGCGCCGTTCGCGGGCCGGATCACCGAGCTGTCGGCGCAAGTGGGAGGGCAGGCGCGCGCCGGCGGAAAGCTGGTGCAGGTCCAGGCCATCGCCGAGGAGCAGGTAGCATGAGCACCCCGCGCACCATACGCATTGGCGGAGCCTCTGGTTTCTGGGGCGACTCGGCCACGGCGACGCCGCAACTGCTAGCCGTACCGGACCTGCAATACCTAGTCTACGACTACCTAGCCGAGACGACCATGTCCATCATGTCGCGTGCACGAGCCAAGGACTCTGCACTGGGCTACGCTACCGACTTCGTGAACATGGCCATGGAGCCGCATCTGGCGGAGATCCTGGGGCGCAACATTCGGGTAGTGGCCAACGCCGGCGGCCTGAACCCGCAAGCCTGCTGCGACGCACTGCTAGCCGTGGCTGAACGGCAAGGGCTTAGACCGAAGGTCGCAGTCGTCACCGGTGACGACATCATGGCCGCCATGCCCCACTGGTGCGCACAAGGTCTCAAAGACATGCACACCAGCGAACCGCCTCCCGCCAAGCTGATGTCGGCAAACGCGTACGTCGGTGCGCAAGGCATTGCTCGCGCCTTGGAATGGGGCGCCGATATCGTCATCACCGGTCGTTGCGTGGACAGCGCAGTTGTCGTCGGCCCACTCGTGCACGAGTTTGGGTGGTCCTGGGACGACTGGGATCGACTGGCCGCCGCGACCCTCGCGGGCCATGTGATCGAATGCGGCGCGCAGGCTACCGGCGGACTTTTCACCGACTGGAAGCTGGTGACGGACTGGGACCGCATGGGCTATCCAGTGATTGACTGCGCCGCTGACGGCAGCTTTGTACTCTCGAAGCCCAAGGGTACGGGCGGGCTGATTCACCCTGCCGCTGTGGCGGAGCAGATCCTGTACGAAGTGGGCGACCCCGGCTCCTACTTGATGCCCGACGTCACCTGCGATTTCAGGCAAGTACGCACGGAGTCGTTGGACGCCAATCATGTGCGTGTTAGCGGCGCACGGGGCCGCGCCCCTAGCTCCCTCTACAAATGCAATGGCACGTGGCTGGACGGCTATCAAATCGCACTCGCGCTGGCGATTCGCGGTGTGGATGCGCCCGCCAAGGCGCAACGAACGGCCGAGGCCCTACTGGCACGCACCAGACGCATGATGGCGGAAAAGGGTTACGCGGACTACAGCGAAACCAGCGTGGAACTAATCGGTTGCGAGGCCCTCTATGGTCCCAATGCCCGATCCCTGCCCACTCGTGAAGTCCTCCTGCGCCTCGCGGCGCGCCATCCCGATCGCAAGGCTTTGGTGTTCCTGCAGCGTGAATGCGTCTCGTCCGGCACGTCCATGGCGGCGGGTACACGCGCCACGCTGTTCGGACGCGCCGACGTGCAACAGGTGGTAAAGGTGTTCTCCTTCCTCGTTCCCAAACGCGAGGTGCCACTGACGGTGAAGATGGGCGCGCGTGAGGAATGCCTCGATGTTTCCGCAGCAGTGGGCGAGGAATCAGAAGCCGCGCCTTTGGTTCCTTCCGAGCCCTGGACTTCTCCGTCCGGCCCGAAGGTAAGCGTGCCCCTCATCGCGATGGCCTGGGCCCGCAGCGGCGACAAGGGCGATGACGAGAACATTGGGGTCATTGCCCGCGAACCCAGGTACCTGCCGCTGCTTCGTGAACAACTGACGACCGAAGCGGTACGCAAATGGTTCTCGCACTTGGTTCGAGGTGACGTCAAGCGCTACGAGGTCCCAGGGCTCAATGCCCTGAACTTCGTGCTGCATCAGGCACTGGGCGGCGGCGGGTCGGCGAGTTTACGCTCCGACCCGCTCGGCAAGAGCTTTGCCCAGATGCTGCTCGACTTCCCGCTTGCGGTACCGGCTGACTGGGCGCACAGCATCAAAGCAGCACCAAGCACGCTGGTGGCTCGCCATTCGCAGAAGGAAATTTGAGAATCCGATTGGCCACTATGCGTTCGAACACCATGGAAGTGATCAGTTTTCTAAATCGGCTTTGCCGCAAACTCTGGCTTTTGTCGCAACAAGTAGCTATCCGTTCGCCATAAGGCCGCGAGAATTTCGAACTGCTCGGCAATTGACAGACACGGATTGTAGGCAAATCTCGCCTGTCGTTTGCGCATCATGTGGACCATCTCGATTCCCGACAGGATGATTTCGGCGCTGTCCATTGACTTGAAGCCCAGCATGGGCCGAACGCGCCGCTTGATGCGGCGGTGATCCTGTTCAATTCGATTGTTGAGATATTGGCTTTTTCGGATGCAGATGGGCTTCAGTGCCCGTCGTGATCGATCTCGCAGACGGCTTTCAGCATCACACGACCGGATTGCCTCGTAATTGATCTGGCTGCCATTGCCGGTGACACTACGCTTGCGTTTGTTGAAACGCGCCAGAAACTCGGGCGAGAAGTGGACAACCCACCGATGCACGGTGGAATGGTCAACGCTTAAGCCGCGTTCGGCCATCATCTCTTCCAGATCACGTAGGCTCAGATTGTAGGCAAGGTACCAACGCACGCACAGCAGGATCACTGATCGATCGAAATGACGGCCTTTGAACATCGCAAGCTCCAAAAGATGGAAACGGCCTCATGCCAGAGACAGGTTGCCAGTCAGTTTGCGACAGAACCGTCGTGCTTCGTCCGGAACTTGTTGTTCGAAGATCGACCGCATTCAGGGCGATCGAGGCAGGCGCCTGAATCTAGTGCTGCCCCGATTGCACATGAAAGGCGCCGCGTCGCGAGTTAGGCGGCCCTTCGATGAGGAAACAGGGCTCCCGCGATAGTGGGTATTGCGCTGTAGCGGACCCTTAACTAGAATCCCCGACGCTTCTTATATGCATTTCATTATATGCATTTCATTCACGGAATCGGTCGCTAGACTAGCTGGCCTAGCCCGAGTAGGACCGCTGCGCCAAAGCGAGGTATTTCCCTGTTCTCCGCGATTCGGCTCCTTGTTCTTCGACGAATTTTCCCTGTTACGTTGGGTAGGGAATTCAGCGAGAAAGGCCCGTGGCACGGGGGGCTTGCTATAGAGACACCCGGAACGCGGCTAGAATCGACGAAATTCCCTGCAAAATTCCCTGCTTGCAGGGAATTTGGCTGGAGACAGGTGCGATCTGCACTGCCTCGCCAGCCAGCCAGTCCGGCATTTGGCCAGGTTTCCCCAAAAACGAGAGAATGGGCCGGAAGTCCCAGCCTTTTGCGTTTTCGATTCCGTCCTCAGACTCCCGGTTCGCTCAACCGGAGGCGGAAATCCCGGAAAGTCTCCGGCCCTGTCCGCGAATATTCCCGTTTTTCGGAGACAGACGGCGGAGACTTGGTGCGATCACGACTGCCGCCGAGGCCCGCAGTCAACTTCGCTAGTTCTCCGATCAGCAAGCGGCCCTATCAGGAGCTATCAACACTGCACCGCCGCCCGATCAGCGCAGTCGGGTTCGGCCACTGATAAGGTTTTGAGAGTTTGCTTATCAGTCCCTTTGCGCTTCTTCCACAGTGGCGAGCCGTCTTGTTTTTGCTCTGCCCCTCGCCAACATTTTGTTCGCATATCGAACAAGGAACCCGCACGCAGTCAGATGGGTGCTAACACCGCCTCTCCGTATAGCCTTCGGAGAATTGCCAGCATCGTATAGAACGCCAAGATGCTTGCGTGTGCTTGGATCTTGTCGTGCTTATCGCCATCCCCAAAATCGGCGACGCCCTTTATGCCAAGAACCGATGGCTTCATCTGGCCAATCGACTTCTGCACCGCATGCGGTCGCACGGAAGATACAAGCACTGGCCGCCCTTCCATGCCGGGCGAAAGACCGACGACACGATGTGCGGCCCGGTCGGCCACCGCGCACCCGGCAAGGGCCGGTTCGCCGCGTGGTCCCACGGCTGCGCTGACACCGGCGTTGCGCGATAGCCCGAACAGTTGAAGCGGAAATCGAACGCCTCGGGTGCTCCGGGTCGCGGCGGCGCCGCGACCGCGAACACCACATGCGGCCACATGGTTGCGAGGTGCCGCCACCGGCCTTCGATCTCGCCGCACCGAAGCGCCGGTGCGGCGAGATCGAGCTCAAGCAGAACCCGATCGGGAGGCAGGGGCGCGTTCATACTTAGCCCTCGACCCGCTTTTCCGGCACGAAGTCAAGCGTGCAGGTGTGACTTAAGATTGTCCGACATTTTGGCCCTCCCCGAAGGCAGGTTAAAATGGTTCGGCTGAGCCAAACAGCAGGGCTCGTTCGCCAGTGAAATTTTGCCAACGCCGCACCGCGGCATCAACATAGATCGGGTCAATTTCGATTCCAAAGCCACGACGGCCTGTTCGCTCTGCGGCGATGATCGTCGTGCCACTCCCGAGAAAGCCGTCGAGAACGACGTCATCCCGCGAGGAACAGTCAAGTATGGCGTCAGCGACAAGCCGCGCCGGCTTCACGGTCGGATGCAGCCTGTGCCGGGGCCCCTCATCGGTTGATCGACGGAAGTCGCTCATCCCGGGGTATGCCCAGACATTACTGCGGTTACGTCCGTGCCGACCGGGCTGAATGTTGTTTTTATGTGGAGCAAGACCGGATTTGAAGACCAAGATCATTTCATGCTGGCTACGATAAGGACTGCCCATTCCGGCATTGTGCTTGGTCCAGACGCATATATTCTTCAGGCCGCCGCTGTACACGTCGCGGCCGGCCTCTAAAAGCTCGGCGCTGTGCGCCCAGTCCATACAGACGAAGTGAATGGCGCCATCTGCGCTGTAGGTCGCAAGCGCTCTACATGCGCAGGTGAGAAAGTTGATGAACTCCAAGCGGTTCATCTCGCCGACACCCATTACGAATTCGCGGTGCCTCGTGGAGCCTTTGCCGGATGTCGAGACAGAGACGGCGAAGCTCGGTCGGGGACGAACCATCTTGCCATCGCTCGGCTGAGGAAGCACCCCCTGTTGCTTGCATGATCAGCGGCGAAATCGTTGAAGGCTCTTCACTGATGGCTCTCAATGCCAGTTCGGAGCTCTCAAAGCGAAGTTCGAAGAGGCACCACAGGACCGGATCAAAATGCGTGATGGGCGTCTCGCGGAGTGATATTCGCATGTGCTCTCCTTGTTAGAAGCGCCCCCGCGCGGGTCTACCAAGGAGTGAGGAACGATCAATCTGCGGACTCCGAAAATTCGACCAAAATGCAATAATGTCACATGATTGGCTCTGGAGTAGAGCAACATCGCATAATGGGCGGTTATGGAATGTCCGTTGTCCTGTATGGTGTAACCTGGCTGTCCGGAAGGATTGCGCGGTTAGTGGACGGCTGCGCGCGCACACCAGCCGAATTTCCGGTGGAAAGATAACGGTCAGGCTTTCTCGCTTCGCAGCAGGCCCTCGGGCGCCAACACTTTCTTCTTTGTCTGCCTTGACAGCGAAGGGCTTGCATCGTCCGCCTGCTCGTCCCAGAAGCCGTTGCAAACGAAGCGCATATAGGCCTTCGTGACGAAGTCCGGCAACTCCCGGATCGAGTCGTTAGATCGTACGAAACGGCTTGAGAGATACTTTCTCGCCCCCATCAACATGAACGCAATGACTTCGTACTCGCGAGGATCGACAGCGCGCGCATCGCCCGCATTGGTCGCCCGCCGCAACACCCGCTGATAGCCCTGCGCAATGACCTGGATATGCTTTTGGAATGCCTCAGGCGCAAACAGCTCCGACTCGTACAGAATGCGGTAGAACTCGGGCCGCGCAAGCAGGTAGGCGAAGTAAGCCTCGAAGCGAAGCTTCTCTCGCGCCACATCATTCGCCGCGTGCGACGAGCGCTGATTGATAAATCCCAGCATCTCGTTGCTCATGCTGGGCAGTAGTTGATCGAAGAGATCCTGTCGCGAGCTGAAGTAGTTGTAGAAGGTGCCCTGGGCAACACCGGCGCGACGCGTGATGGTCGATACCATCGCCGCCGAATAGCCGACTTCGCCGACGACCTTGGCTGCCGCATCCAGCAACGCCGCGCGGATATGGCTCTGTTTCTCCGCACGCGTCAGCTTTTGCGCTCTTCCCAGCTTCTTTACGAGAGGAAGCTTTCGTGTCCGCCGTTCAGATTTCACCGCCGGAGCTCCGGAATCGCTGTTGGTTGTCTACCGCAAATGGAATGCCGAGCAAAGCCCCCGGGGAGGGGGCGTATTCGGCGGCCCTGCCGATCGCATGTGACGGCTTGCGGATATGGTTCACGGCGGCCTGCAGTTGCCGTCGATTCGGCTGGTTGTGTCCCGCAAGCCAGCAGCTCTGGTTGGCCATCAGCGAGCCGCGGGCGCCTCTTTCAGGCCCAGGAGCGATCTCATCCCGTGATGATAATGGGTCAGGCCGGGCTCGTTGCAGCCGAAGGTGATGTAGCTTTGCGCATTGGAGCGGAAGCCGCGTTGCATGTCGATGCAAACCGGAAAGTCCTCATGTTCGACGGTGGCGAGCAGCAGGTCCATATTCTTGTCCCAATGCCGCTTCGCCTCCTCGGTGGTCGCGGGCTCGGGCGCGTACAGCGCGGCTTCTGCAATGCACTCCTCCGTCGAGAGACCCTGCGGGAATGACCGCCACGTCTCGATATGGTCGCCCTGCCAGACAATCAGCGTGTTCGGAAACAGCAGATAGATGATTGCCGAGTGCTTCAGCAGGTCCCACTCGGATTCGGGTTTGTCGCGCAGTTCGAGGATACTGCGCCGGGGCAAAATGAAGCGCCCGTTGAGTCCGAACGCGTCGAACACGTTGATATTGGGCTGAAAGATCGACGCAACGGTCTTCCGGTGCAGTGTCCCAATATGCCAAGTCTCGAGGAACGTGTCGATGACGAGCTTCCAGTTCATGCGCTTGTGCAGATTGGAAGTGCGGTAGTGGTTGGTCGTTTCGAGTTTGTACGATGCGAGTTCGGGGCCGAGTCCCTGAAGGAGTTCATCTGTATCGATATCGGGGCCCGGCGAGGTCTTGACCCAGATGATGCCGTGCTTTTCCGCTACGGGAAGCGGCACCAGGCTGGCGTTGTCGGCCGAAATATCAGGGAATGCGTCGGAGGGGCCGCGCGAGCGCAGCCGTCCCTCGAGATCGTAGCTCCATGCGTGATAGGGGCAAACGAACATCTTCTTCCCGGAGCCGCAGCCCTGGGCGACCTGGGCTCCCCGGTGCCGGCAGACATTGAGAAAGGCGCGCACTTTCCCCTCCGCATTCCGCGTGACGAGGACCGGCACACCGGACAGTTCGTCCGTCATGTAATCGCCGGGATTGGGAATTTGCGCCGACAGGCACATCACAAGCGGATGATCGCGGAACAGCTGCTTCTGTTCCAGCTTCGCCTGATCCATGCAGGTGTAATCGGAAATAGGATTGCGATACATGCTGTCGCCCATCGACGTCGATTTTCGATCGTGCATGTCGAAGACGCGTTTGATCAGTTCTACCTGTGTCGAATGTTGCATTGTTCCTCGCGCCATTCTGGACGTCGCTCGCGACGCCGTTCGTTCGATCAATCCGGCGGCGGCTGTATGCCGCCGCACGCAAATGTCATTTCCGGTCGATGTCCCCGCGGACCACGTCCGGATTATTTGGAGCCCACCACGCCGTCAGCGACGCGGACCCAGCGTCCCTTTTCGACCCGATAGATGACCGAGGCATGCGACGAGACATGTTGGGTCGCGGAAAAGCCCTGCGGCGGCCCGCCAAAGACGTCCTGATAGTTCTGAATCTTCTCCATCCCTTCGACGAACTTCTTCGTCGTGAGGTCCGGCCCGGCGTTCTCGATCGCCTTTACGGTCAGATCGATGATCACCTGGCCGATCGCAGCCTGGATGGTCGGATCGGTGTTGTACCGGCTCTTGTACTGCGCGATCCAGGCAGACGCCGCCGGCCGGGCGTTCTCGGCATAGGGAGCGTCGAAGAAGCCCGCTGTATAGTAGCCCTCGGTGCTGCCGCCCTGCACGCCGGAGATGGCGAGATCATAGCTCGCCGACGTGCCGATCATGTCGACGTCCCATCCCATCTTGCGAGCAGCCGAGTAGGGGATGACGGTGTCGCGCACGATCGTCCCCATCGCTATCAGGTCGCAATTCGCTGCACGCAGCTTCGTCAGTTGCGCCGTGAAATCCTGGTCGGTCGGCTTGTGCGTTGTGACCTCGGCGAACTTCATTCCCATGGCGTCGAGCTGAGCCTTGGCGCCGTTGAACACCTCGCTGCCGAAGTCCGTATCCTGGTACATCGCGCACACGGTCTTCTTTCCCTTCGCTTCGACCATGTACTTGACGGCTGCGCGGATCTGGTCCGAATACGGTGCATAGATGGCGAATTTCTGCGGATGGAACGGCTTCGACATCGAGTCCGCCCACGAGATCGGGAATATGTTCGGTACGCCCGCTTTCAACTGTTCAGGCAGGACAGCATTGTTCTGCGGCGTACCGAGATTGCCGATCATGGCGAAGACGCCGTCCCGGTTGATCAGCTTGTTGGCAGCCTGTACCGCTTTCGGAACCTGGTAGCCGGTATCCTCGACGACCAGCCGCAATTTCCGTCCGTTGATTCCGCCGGCGGCGTTGACCTCGTCGATGCGCATGCGAAACGCATTGACGACTCCTACGCTGAACGTCGCGGCCACGCCGGACAGGTCGGCGTGCATGCCCAGAACAATCTCATCCTTGGTTACACCCTGGGTCTTCCAGACTAGTTCGTCTGCGCGGATCGTTGTCGAGGCGGTCAGCACGGCAATGCCAACGACGATTGAAATTCCCTTCATTATGTATCCTCCCGCTGTTTTTTGTCAGTGTTTTTCTTCGTACATGGCGTCGATGAGCGACTTGTACTTCTCATTGACGAATTTCCGCTTCAACTTCATGGTCGGAGTAAGCTCGTCGTCCTCGGCGGTCAGCAACTGATCGATCAGTGCGAAGCGCTTGATGGTTTCGACTCGCGCGAAGTTCTTGTTGACCTTGGCGATCTCGCCGTCGATCAGGTCGCGCACTTCCTTGGCTGCGCACAGCGACGCATAGTTGGTGAACGGAACGGCACGGTCCTGCGCATACTTGACGACGTTGTCATGGTCGATCATGACGAGACAGCTCAGGTATTTTCGTCGATCGCCGATCACGACAGCGTCGGAAATGAACGGCGAGAACTTCAAGTGGTTCTCGATCTCGGATGGCGTGATGTTCTTGCCGCCGGCGGTGACGATGATGTCCTTCATCCGGTCGGTGATCCTGACGTAGCCGTCGCCGTCTATCTCGCCGACATCGCCGGTGTGCAGCCAGCCGTCGACGACGGTCTCCGCGGTCTTGGCCTCGTTGTTGAGATAGCCGAGAAACACGTGCGGTCCGCGTACGAGAATCTCGTTCTGCGAAGACAGCTTGACCTGGGTGCCGGGGATGGCCGTACCCACGGTGCCGAGTTTCTTGCGTCTGGGCATCACCGTGGAGATGCCGGTATTCTCGGTCTGGCCGTAGATTTCCCGCATCTCCAGCCCCAGCGCGAAGTACCAGCCGATGAGGTCGGGAGAGATCGGTGCCGCGCCAGTGCCAAGGATGCGTGTTCGGCGCAGGCCGAGATAGACCTTGATGTTGTGAAGTATGAGCTTGTCGGCGATCCAGAATGCGGCCGTGAGGTGCCAGGGGATATTCTCTCCCGCAAGGCTGCGCCGCGCCCGCGCCTTGCCGATGGCGATCGCCGCGCCATATGCGGCCTTGCCCACGAAGGTGGCGTCCGACATCTTGATGGTCACGTCGGAATAGAACTTTTCCCAGATGCGGGGCACCGCGAAGAACCAGGTCGGGGAGACCTCGCGCGCGTTCTCCGGTACCGCATCGAGACTTTCGATGAAGTTGATCACGGCGCCGGTCTTGAGCGGATAAAAGACGCTGAACTTGCGCTCGGCGATGTGACAGAGCGGCAGGAAGGATAGCAGTTCGTCCCCGGGCTGGCTCTCGCAGAACACATCGGCATTCGCGATGTGAAAAATGATGTTGCGGTGGGCGATCATCGCGCCTTTCGCAGGTCCCGTCGTGCCCGAGGTGTAGATGAGCACGGCGAGATCGTCGGGGTTTGCCAGTTCGAGCTCCCGTTCCCACACACCGGGATGCGACCGGTCGTATTCGGCGCCGAGCCGCAGCAGTTCGTCGAAGGAGATGACCTGGTCGTCCCGGAAGCGCTGCAGGCCTTCCATATCGTAGACGATGATCTTGATCAGTGATGGGCAGTTGTCGCGAGAGGAAAGAATCTTGTCGAGCTGTTCCTCGTCTTCGGCGAAGAAGAACTTCGTGCGACTGTCGTTGACGATGTACTGGACCTGTTTGGTCGAATCGGTGGTGTAGATTCCGTTGGTGATGCCGCCGACGCCGAGCGTACCCATGTCCGTGTAGAGCCACTCGGGAAGGTTCTCGGAGATGATTGACACGACGTCGCCGCGGCTCAGTCCGAGAGACTTCAGTCCGAGTCCCGCCAGTTTCGACCGCTCTCCGTATTCCCTCCACGTAATCGGGTTCCAGATGCCGAATTCCTTCTCGCGCATCGCGACGCCGTCGCCGCGCTGCTGCACTCGGGACCAGAACAGCCTGGGCACCGTGTTGCAGCCGTCGACCTCATAAGGTGCGTCATCAACCATGGAGGGTGTCTCTGCGGTCGGCGCGAGCATCGGCTAGTGACCTCGCATGAAGACCGGAAGGCGAGGTGCGGCTGTCCTCGAAGTCTGCGCCGCCGCGGTAGGCCTCCGCCTTCGAACGCTTGCCATGTCAGCCTCCCTCTAATTCCAGCAAAACTGGTCTTTGTTTTTTGAGAAATATGATCGGTGGTTCATGGATCATTGTCAATCGAAAGAGAACTCTCCTGGAGCTTTTTGCGCTGCATCCGCCTGTCACTCCCGTGGAGCCGCGAGCTGGTCTCGGAATTGCGGTGCGGCGATCGCGATCATGCTGCGGCGCCGCTCCTCGAGGGATTTTCCACGCAGTTCCGCGACGCCAAATTCGGTGATGATGGCGTCGACGTCTCCGCGCGGACAAGTCACCGTGGTGACGGACGGGACGATCCTGCTGATGGCGCCGTCGCGTGCCGTGGCGGGTAGAGCGATGATGGCGCGGCCGCCTCTCGAGGCGTTCGCGCCACGCATGAAATCGAGCTGTCCGCCGAGCCCTCCGATATAGGTGCCGTTGGTCTCCTCGGCATTTACCTGACCGGTCAGGTCGACTTCGATTGCCGAATTGATCGAAACGAAAGCATCGATCTTCGCCATGATGTCGAGGTTGTGGGTTTCGGTCGGCGGGCCGACGCTGATCGCGGGATTACGATGTGCGAAATCGTAGAGGCGGCGCGTGCCGAACAGTGAGCCGCACACCGACACCCCCGGATTGAACGGCTTCTTCGCGTTGGTGATCACGCCCCGTTCGATCAGCGGGACGACGCCGTCGCCGATCTGTCCGGAATGGATGCCGATGTCGCGATGGCCGGAGAGTTGAGCCAGCACCGCGTCGGGGATCGTCCCGACGCCGAACTGCAGCGTAGCGCCGTCAGGAATGAGCTCGGCCACCAGGCGTCCGATGGCTTGTTCGGTCGGCCCGACGCGAGGAGGCGGCAGTTCGAGCGGTTTGTTCCTGGCTTCGATGAGGAAATGCGGTGCCAGTGACCGCGGCAGCTCGGCGCCGTAGGTCCACGGCGCGTCCGGATTGACCTCGGCGATGATGACGCGCGCATGAAGGGCGGCCTGAGCTGCGATGTCGTTGGCGAGGGAAAGGCTGCAGCGCCTGCCACCCTGAGCCGGCGAAAGCTGGAGAAATGCGATGTCGGCCCGCGGCTCGCCCCTGGCGAAGGCCTGACACAGCCATCCGTAGTGTGAAGGAATCACGCTGAGCCGGCCTGCTTTGGCGAGCGCTGCGGTTCTGCCGAGGGCGCCGTATGCGGCAAAGCTGATTCCAGCGGTACGATCGGGATGAAAGGTGTCGGAGAATTGCGCGCCCAGAAAGACCTCGAACTTCGGCAGTTCGTCCTTCTGTGCAACCAGACGCTCGGTCAGGGTCCGTGGCTCGGCGGTCCCCTGGCTGAAGATGATCCGGTCTCCCGGGCGAACGATGCCCGGGAGATCGAGTTCGTCTATGGTCGCAAGATGCTTCACGTCCACTGCATGCGCTGAGTGCTAGACCGCCATGCAGACGGATTTGTTCTCGGTGTAGAGATCAATGACCGCGCGTCCCATTTCGCGGCCGAGGCCCGATTGCTTATAGCCTCCGAACGGCAGTGCAGGATCGATCAGGTTATGGCAGTTGACCCAGACCGTGCCGGCCTTGATCTTGGGGATCAGCCGGTGAACCTTGCTGAGATCGCGCGACCAGATGCTGGCGCCGAGGCCGAAAGGCGTGTCGTTTGCCCTGGAGGCGATCTCATCGAGGTCGTCGAAGGGCATTGCGACCAGGACGGGCCCGAAAATCTCCTCCTGGACAATGCGCATGTCGTTTGCGGCATCGACGAAGACCGTTGGCTTGACGAAGTAGCCGGGCTGCTCCGGTTTGCTGGCGCCAGCCACAGCACGGGCACCTTGCGCCATGCCTGCCTCGATATAGCTCCACACGCGGTCGCGGTGCCGCTCAGAGACCAGCGGCGCAATTTGCGTCGCCGGGTCGAGGCCGGAGCCGAGCTTCAGCTTGCCGGCGTTTTCGGCGATACCTGCCACCACCTTGTCGAACAACTTGTTCTGTACGTAGAGGCGCGAGCCTGCCGTGCAGACCTGGCCCTGATTGAAGAAGATGGCGCTTGCGGCCCCGCCGATCACCGCGGCGGGATCGGCATCCTCGAGCACGATCACCGGAGACTTTCCGCCGAGTTCGAGCGACGCCCGCGTCATGTTGTCCATGGCCGCCTTGCCGACGAGCTTGCCGACTTCGGTCGAACCGGTGAATGCCACCTTGTTGATCCCGGGATGCGAGGCCAGCGCGGCGCCGGCATCGGGGCCTTCGCCGGTCACGATGTTCACGACGCCCTTCGGGCATCCGACCTTGAGCAGCAACTCCCCAAGCCGCAGCGCGGTGAGGGAGGTCTCCTCGGCGGGCTTGAGCACGACCGTGCAGCCGGTCGCAAGCGCAGGGCCGATCTTCCAGGCCGCCATCATCAGCGGAAAGTTCCATGGAATGATCGCGCCAACGACACCAACCGGCTCCTTGCGGGTATAGGCGAAATATTCGCCGTCCCGCGGGCGCGGGAAGGAGACGTCAACAGTCGTGCCTTCGATCTTGGTGGCCCAGCCGGCGATGTAGCGCAGGAACTCGACGGTATTCTTCAGGTCGACGCGGCGTGCCAGTACCAGGCTCTTCCCGTTGTCGAGGCATTCGAGCTCCGCAAGCTCGTCGCCATGCGCCTCGACCTCATCGGCGAGCCGCAGCAGCAGGCGTTCGCGGTCGACGGGTCGAAATTTTCGCCATTCCGCGCCCTCGAAGGCGCGGCGAGCTGCAGCTACCGCTCGATCCACATCGGCGGCGGATCCGGCCGGCACTGTCGTGATTGGCTGGCCATTCGAGGGATCGAACACGGGGAGCGTGCGTCCTGAAACGGCTTGGGTCCACTCGCCGTCGATCAGCATCGCGCGAGGCGAGGCGATGAAGTCGCGGGTGGCTTGCGAAATGGTTGCGGGGTTTGCCTCGGCAGCGGCGGTCTTGGACATGTCTTTCCCCTGTGATTGGCTTCTCAGTTCATCACCGTGCCGCCGTCGACCGAGATGGTTTGCCCGGTGACGAAGGCCGATGTGTCGGAAACCAGCCAAAGGATCGTTCCCGAGAGATCGGATGGCTGAAGGTTGCGCTGAATTGCCTGCCCGGCCTTGACCACATCGAGCGCCTTGTCGAGCTTGCTGGCAAAGAATTCGCGCGTTCCTTCGGTGATCACGGCGCTCGGCGCGACAGCGTTGACGCGGATATTGTCGCGGCCGAGTTCACGGGCGAGGCCCCGTGTCATGCCGATCACCGCCGCTTTTGACGTCGTGTAGTGCAAAACGAAGGGTGTGCCGAAGGTTGCCGCCAGCGAAGCGATGTTGACGATGCTGCCTCCACCGGCCGCCCGCATGGCTGGCGCAGCGGATTTGCAGCAATTCCAGATGCCTTTGACATTGACGGCCATGGCCGCATCCCAGTCGGCTTCGGTGATGGTCTCAAATCGACCGCCGCGGAGGCCGCCATAGAGCGCTGCATTGTTGATCAGCGCATCGACCCGGCCGAACGCCTTCGAAGCTGCTTGCACCATCGCATCGGTCGAGGACGTGTCAGTAACGTTGCATTTGACGCCGAGCGCTTTGGCGCCGGCAGCTTTGGCAATCTCGACGGTTTCTTCGCAATCGTTCACGTCCGCCGCGACCGGCCGGGCGCCGGCCGCGGCAAGTGCGCGCACATATTCCTGTCCTATTCCGCGAGCGGCACCCGTAACGATGACCACCCTGCCTTCAACGTTCATTGTCGTCCTCCCTGTCTTGAATTTTGCGAGGTCATATCAGCTTTCGGCAACTAAATCTACAAAAATGACTGATGGATCATTTTTTGTCGGTTGTGTGCGATGCGGAATTGCGGGCGTTCCAGCAATTTCGACGGGGAGTTGATCGACGATTGTTGTGTGTCAGAAAACCCTATAGTTGCAGTGCAATTGCAGGCGATTAGTGCGAAGCTGCGGTTCAATCCAAATGCCCAGAGGTTCGTGTTGGCGCGACGAGCGGATGTGTGTAGTTCGGCAATTTGGGTTCAGTCGAATAAAAGTTGACTTGCCAGTCATGATGCAATTAGCATGACGATGCGTACCGTCATTGGCCGGTAGGGTCGCGCAAGCGCCACTGGAACAGAACATCGATGGACGTTCAGGGGAGAAGCTCATGGACGGTTCCGGTCTGGGCGTCCGGTTCGCGGCAAGTGCGGATCGTGCCACGCCGTGCAGCGGCGGTCCCTTCGCGAGGGCGGGCTGATGGCCGAGTTTCTGCAACTCCTCATCAACGGGCTGGCGGTGGGCTGCATCTACGGGCTGGTCGCGCTCGGCTTCGTCCTGATCTACAAGGCCGGAGAGGTCGTGAACTTTGCGCAGGGCGAACTGGTGATGCTGGGCGCCTTCGCCGCGTTCACGTTCGTAGTCCAGTTCGGTCTGAACTATTGGGTCGGGCTCGTCCTCGCGATGGCCGCGATGGCCGTGTTCGGCGGCTTGCTCGACATGGTCGTGGTTCGGCGAATTGTCGGTCAGCCGCAGTTTTCGACCGTGATGCTGACGATCGGTATTGGCGTTGTAATGCGTAGCGGCGCTGCGATGGTCTGGGGCCCCGAGACGCGCAGCCTGCCGACGCCCTTTGACGCCACGACATTCCACTTCGGAGGCGTCGTCCTGTCGGCGGTCTATCTTGCAATCCTGGCCACGACGGTGCTCCTGGGGCTGCTGCTCTTCTGCTTCTTCCGCTTTACCCGCATGGGCGTTGCCATGCAGGCTGCTTCGCAGAACCAGCTTGCCGCCTACTGCATGGGAATTCCGGTCAAGCGAGTCCTCTCCGGCGTGTGGGCGCTGTCCGCCGTGGTCGCGACGATCGCCGGAGTCATGCTGGCGCCGATCAGCCTGGTCGACACCAATCTCGGTGCGGTCGGTCTGAAGGCGTTTGCCGCGGCGGTCATCGGCGGCTTCGGGTCTGTTCCCGGCGCCGTGCTTGGCGGAATCCTGCTGGGACTGATCGATCTCTTCTCAGGTGTTTATCTGCCGCAGGGCTTCAAGGACACCGCAGGGTATATCGTCCTGCTCGCCGTACTCGTGGTGTGTCCGCAGGGGCTGTTCGGCGCCGTTGGGCGCAAGAAGGTGTAGACCATGCGGATCATCTTCAAGACCCGTTACGACCAGGATATCAACCTTGCTCCTCACGGCGGCGTGGTCTTCTGGTACTCGCTGCTCGCCATCGCGCTCGTTGCCGCGCCGCTCATCGTTGCTCCCTTCTATGTGGGCGAGGTCAGCTTCCTGTTCATCTGGTCCCTTGCCGGCCTGTCCCTGATGGTGCTCACCGGCTATGCGGGGCTGATATCGATCGGGCATGCGGCCTTTATCGGCATCGGCGCCTATGTCCATACCTATCTGATCCGGCGGGGCGTCCCGTTTGCGCCGTCCTTGCTGTTGGCCGGCCTTGCCGCGACCGTTGCGGGTGTCGTCATCGCCGTTCCGGCCATCCGGATGCGCGGGCTCTATCTTGCCATCGCGACGCTTGCCTTCAGCGCCATCGCGCAGGAAGTGTTCGTCCGGTGGGAGGTGCTGACCGGTGGTTCGCGCGGCGTCGCCGTGCCGAAGCCGCAGTTTTTCGGGAGGACGATCGAGAGCGAGACCGGCTTCTATTATCTCTGCCTGTCGATCCTGGTGGTCTGCATCCTCGGAGTTCTGAATCTGTTGCGCGCGCCGACGGGGCGTGCCTGGATCGCGCTTCGCGACAGCGAGATTGCCGCGCAGAGCATGGGTGTGTACCTGGCGGGATACAAGGTCCTCGCCTTCGCCTTCAGCGCCTTCCTCGCGGGGATTGCCGGCGGGCTGTTCGCCCACAAGGTCGGCTATCTCACGCCCGACATCTTCACGCCGATCCTGTCCATCCAGCTCCTCATGCTGGTGATGGTCGGCGGCATCGGTTCGATCCATGGCGCGATCTTCGGTGCGATCTTTCTCGTTCTGCTTCCAACCGTCATCGCGCTGCTACGCGATTACCTGCCGGCGGCGATCGCCCAGCAGCCCGCCCTGGAGCCGGGGATCTACGGCCTGATCCTTGTGTTCGTCGTGTTGCTGGAGCCCCAAGGGCTCAACGGCCTGTGGCGGAAGATCAAGTTCTTCTTCTCGCAGTTTCCCATGTACAAGAGCGCAACGTTCAAGCGTCAGAAGACCTATATGCGAACGGAGCGTCTGCAATGACCCTCTTGCTGGCGCGCGATCTCGCGATCAACTTCGGCGGGATCAAGGCTGTCGACGGCATCACGTTCGACGTGACCCCGGGAGAGATCTTCACCATCATCGGGCCGAATGGCGCAGGCAAGACGACGATCTTCAACCTGATCAGCCGCATCTATAACACGTCCGCAGGGCGGCTCGTTTTCGATGGAGACGACATCACGCATACGCCGCCGCACCAGATCGCCGGCCGCGGAATTGCGCGGACGTTTCAGAACGTGGAGCTTTTCGAGCACGCAACGCTGCTGCAAAATATGCTGCTGGGCCAGCATGCCCACCGGAAGACCAGGGTGTGGGAGGAGTTGCTGTTCCTGCCGCGCGTTCGGGTTGCCGAGAGGCATATCCGCCGCCGTGTCGAGGAGGTGATCGAGTTCCTCGATTTGCAGCGCTATCGCGATGCGCCGGTGCGCGACCTGCCTTACGGTGTCCGCAAGGTCATCGAGCTCGCGCGAGCGCTCTGCACGCAGCCCAAGCTTATCCTTCTCGACGAGCCGTCGTCTGGACTCAACGTCGAGGAGACTGAAGATCTCTCCTTCTGGATCCGCGATCTCCGCGATGATCTTGGCATCACGGTCGTGATGGTGGAGCACGATCTTGCGCTGGTGAATGACGTGTCCGATCGCGTCATGGCCGTGAACTCCGGCCGCCTCTTGACGATCGGCACGCCGGCCGAGGTGCAGAGCCACCCTGATGTCGTCAAGGCGTACCTCGGAGGATGATGCGATGGGCCATTTGATGGAGGTGCGCAACATCGAGACCTATTACGGCCCGACGATGGCGATCCGCGGGGTCAGCTTCGATGTGACGCAAGGCGAGATCGTGACAATCCTGGGCGCGAATGGGGCCGGGAAGACGACCATCCTAAAGACCATCAGCGGCCTCATGGATCCGCAGAAGGGATCGGTCGCGTTCGAAGGACGCGACATCCAGCGGATGGATCCGAACCGCGTCGCAGGGCTCGGCATCAGCCTGGTGCCGGAAGGCCGCGAGCTGTTTCCGTTCCTCAGTGTCAGGGACAACCTGCAGCTAGGCGCTTATCTCCGCCGCGACCAGGCGGCGATCGCGTCCGACCTCGAGCGCGTGTTCGAATACTTTCCGTCCGTGAAGGCACGAGCGAGCCAGCCGGCCGGCATGCTGTCCGGCGGCGAGCAGCAGATGGTGGCGATCGGACGGGCTCTGATGGCAAGGCCCAAGATGATCCTGCTCGACGAGCCTTCGCTGGGCCTGTCGCCGAAGCTCGTGAAGGAAATCTTCGAAATCATCGTCCGGATCAATCGCGAGGACCGGACCACGATCGTTCTGGTCGAGCAGAACGCCAATGTGGCGCTGCAGGTGGCGCACTACGGCTACATCCTGGAGATGGGACGGGTTGTCATGGCGGACACTGCTTCCGCCTTGCTCGAGAAGGACGATGTCAAGGAGTTCTATCTTGGAATCAAGGACAAGGGCGTGCGCGGAGTCCGCCGATGGAAGAAGCGCAAGACATGGCGATAGCGAAAACGGAACTGAATGGAAGCAAGGCGCGGCTCGCCGGGTCTGGAAATCGGAGAGGCTGGGATGGCTGACGGCGAAGTCTTGACGAGGATCGATGATGACGTTTTGCGCGTCACCATCAATCGGCCGGGGAAGCGCAATCCGCTGAGCCGGTCCGTCCTTTCGGCGATCGGCGAGGCATTCGCCACCCATCGCGATCGCCAGGACCTCCGGCTCGCGGTCCTCACGGGAATGGGGGACAAAAGTTTCGCGGCAGGCGGGGACTTGCGCGAGGTCGAGTCGATCCGCGAAACCGAAGCGTCCAGGCAATTCTCCAACGAGTCCCATGCGGCCCTCGACGCAGTTCGTCATTTCCCGCTGCCAGTGGTCGCCGCGCTGAACGGTGATGCGCTTGGTGGAGGAGCCGAGCTTGCGGTCGCCTGCGATGTGCGTGTGATGGCCGCCCATGCGAGGATCGGCTTCATTCAGGGGCGCATCAATATCTCGACCTCGTGGGGCGGTGGCGTCGATCTGGCGCGCCTGGTGGGCCATGCACGGGCGTTGTCCCTGCTGAGTCGGTCGGCCGTCATCGGCGGCACGGAAGCGATGTCGATCGGGCTTGCGGAGGCGGTGGCCGGAGCAGGCGAGGATTTTGGGACATTCGTTGAGGCGTTCGTCGCACCGATGCGGCGCCAGGCGCCACGCGTGCTGCGCGGCTTCAAGGCGGTTGCACTCGCCCAGCGCCTGGGCCTGCCGCGTGAGCGGTGCCGGGCTCTGGAGCTCGAGCACTTCGTCACGAGCTGGGTGCACGACGATCACTGGAATGCCGCGGCGAAGGTGTTGGCGCCTGCGCAGCCGCAATAGGGAGGGGATATCATGACCACAGCCGCCAAGTCGGCCGCTCTCGACGATCTCGACATTCCGCCGCCGGCGCCGCGGACGCCTTCGGGGATCGACGTTCCTGTGCTCGCGACGCCCGAAATGCTTCGCGAGCCGAATCCGGGCCAGCCAGCACAGTTTCCTTTCACGCGCGGGATCTTCCCGGACGGATTCCGCGGCCGCTTGTGGACGATCAGGCAGTATTCCGGCTTCGGTACCGCAGAAGATTCCAACAGCCGCTACAGGTTTCTGCTCGACCAGGGGCAGACGGGCCTTTCGGTCGCGCTGGATCTGCCAACTCAGTGTGGTTACGACCCGAACGATGCGATGGCGCGGGCCGAAGTGGGCAAAGTCGGGGTTTCCCTGTCCAATCTGTCCGAGATGGAGATCCTGTTCAACGGCATCGACCTCTCGAAGATTTCCACCTCCTTTACCATCAATGGTACGGCTGCGATCATCTATGCAATGTATTGCGCCTGTGCGGACAAGCAGGGCGTGCCGCGAGCGAAGCTCACGGGCACCATCCAGAACGACATCCTGAAGGAATATGTGGCGCGCGGAACGTGGATTTTCCCGGTGCGCCCGTCGATGCGGCTGATTGCGGACACGATCCTATTCTCCAACGATGTCACGCCGCGTTTCAACCCGATATCGATTGCCGGTGCGCATGTGCGCGACGCCGGATCGACCGCGGTCGAGGAGATGGCCTACACGCTGGCGAATGGCCTTGCCTATGTCGACGAACTGCTGCGGCGCGGGGGCGACGCCACCAAGTTCGCGAAACGCCTGAGCTTCTTCTTCTACGTCCACATGGACTTCTTCGAGGAAGTGGCGAAGTTTCGTGCCGCGCGGCGCGTCTGGGCGAAGATCTTGCGCGAGCGCTACGGCGTGACGGATGACAAGGCGCTGCACTTCCGCTTTGGTGTCGTCTGCGGCGGATCGTCACTGACCGCCTCGCAACCCTATAACAACATCGTGCGTGTCGGGGTTGAAACGATGGCCGCCGTGCTCGGCGGTGCACAGTCGATCTTTACCTGCGCATATGACGAAGCGTTCCAGATCCCGACCGAGTTCTCGGCCGAGATCGCGCTGAGGACGCAACAGATCATCGCCTATGAGAGCGGAATCTCGAAGACGGTCGATCCGCTCGGCGGCAGCTTCTATGTCGAGCACCTGACGGACCGGATGGAGGAGGAGATCCTGAAGGTCATGGGCGAGATCGATGCCTATGGCGGTGTCGTCAAGGCGATCGAGGATGGCTGGCTGCAGATGCGATTGGCGGAGCGGGCGACGGAACGGCGTCGCAAGATCGATTCGCTCGACACGATCATCGTCGGGCAGAACGCGTTCCGCCGCGAGAACCAGACGGACGACTTTGGCGAAGTGTTCAGGCTCGATCCGACCGGCGCTGCACGCGTGCTCGAAAAATTCGACGCCATTCGGGCCAGGCGCAACAACGCCGCGGTCGCGAAGAGCCTCGATGAGCTTGCCGCCGCGGCCGCCAAAGACAACGAGAACCTGATGCCCTATCTGATCGATTGCTGCCACGCCTACGCGACCGTCGGAGAGATCGTGAGTCGCCTGAAGAAGGGCTGGGGTGAATTCCAGGAGCCAGTACGCCTATGAGCACTCTCAAGGGAAAGCGGATTTTGATCGCCAAGCCCGGCCTTGATGGCCACGATATCGGAGCGAAAATCATCGCGCTGGCGCTGCGCGACGCCGGGGCCGAAGTGATCTATACAGGACTGCGCAAGACGCCGGGGTTCATCGCGCGTGTTGCGGTCGACGAAGACGTCGACGCGGTCGGTCTGTCGCTGCTCTCCGGGAGCCATAAGGAATTGGTCGCCGAGACCATGCAGGAGCTTCGGAGCCTCGATGCCAGCGACATTCCCGTGTTCGTTGGCGGCACGATTCCGGCCGAGGATCGCGCAGCGCTAACGGAGGCGGGGGTGATAGGCATCTTCACAGCAGAGATGCGGCTTGACGATGTCGTCGCAGAAGTTGCGCGCGTGCTCGTGCCGGTAAGGGCTGCGTAGGTGGCTGTGGCAGCAGCTGCAAGCAAGGCGGACGGACAACTGGACCGGCGGGCGCTCGGCCGGGCGCTCTCGCGGATCGCCAACACTTCGGTCGAGGAAGCCCTGGACGGCATGCGCGAGACCGCGGGCGGTGCAAGCCGGATCGGGATCACTGGTCCGCCCGGCGCGGGCAAGAGCACGTTGATCGGCCGTCTGGCGCGGCAGCGCCTCGACAGCGGAGCGGCGGTGGCCGTTGTGGCGATAGATCCCACGAGCCCGCACACGCATGGTGCAATCCTCGGCGATCGCATCCGAATGGACGGAGTTGCCGACGATCCGCGGTTGTTCATTCGATCTCTGGCAAGCCGGGGTGCGAATGACGGTCTTGCTGACAACATTGCCGACGTGCTGGCGACGCTGGATGGTTACCCGTTCGACGAAGTAATTCTGGAGACGGTGGGCGTCGGTCAAGCCGAATACGCCGTTCGGGCCCTGGTCGATACGCTGGTCCTGGTACTCATCCCCGAATCCGGAGACCAGGTCCAGGCCATGAAGGCGGGAACGCTCGAGATGGCCGATATCTACGTCGTTAACAAGGCGGACCTGCCCGGCGCGGAGAGAATTGCAAGCGAGATCCGCGCGGTCGCCAGATTGCGCCGGAGGCTGACGTCGGACTGGGAGCCGCCAGTGATCATGACCGCTGCGGACAGGCCGGACGATATCGCGGCCCTGCACGATGCGATTTCCCGTCATCTGGCCTTCGCGCGGGCGTCGCGGAACATCGACGAGGTCCGCCGCCTGCGCAGGGAGTATCACGTCAAGAGCCTGCTCATGCGGACGGTGACCGACATCCTGGCGGAAAACCCGAGAGCCGTGGATTGCTCGCCGCGAGAGGCCTTTGAACTTGTCGTCGCGCGCTTGAGGGAGCGACGTCGCTAAGGGTAGGGCCCTCCGAAGTGGGGGAGAAACATGCTGGGGAACATTGGGCACATAGACCAGGAAGATCGCACCAATCAACGCGCCGGGAAGCCTGCCGACGCCACTGACCGCCAGCCCGACCAAAAGACCAATCGACCGCGTCAACGTAAAGCTGTCGGCGGCGACGAACTGCACGACGCGCTCCTGGACGCAAGCCAAGCGCAATCTAGAAGAGGTTTGCGAATTGCTGCCTTGTCTGAGGGACCGACAATCTCAGTTGGCGGCCTCACTGTCCGGGGGAGCGCACGATCGTCCTGGTCGAACAGAACACGGCGCGGACCTATGCGATCGCCGACAACATAGCCGACAACATATATGTGATGTGAGCGGGCAAGATCGTGACGATGACCACACCGCAGAACGTGACATTGGCGGCTCTGCAGCGGCTTTACTTCGCCGCTCTCGAGTAGGTCGAAGTCAACTCGGCAAATCGCAATGGTTTACGAATGAGCTGACTATTTCTTTCAAAAAGCTAAAAAGAGATCGTCCTCTGGGCCGGACAGCGTCTGAGCGTAACTCGCCGTAGTCGTCCGAAGGCGATCCATCAGGCGTGTGCGTTGAAAGCGCAGGTAAGATCGGCGAAACGCGCTCCGCGCCGCCATGATGCCTATCCCGACTTCTCCGGCAGCAGGCCGCACTGCTTGGCGATGATGCCGAGCATCACCTCGTCGGCACCGCCGCCGATCGATCCGAGCCGCCCATCGCGATAGCGGCGCGACACCAGGGTTTCGTCCATGTAGCCCATGCCACCCCAGAATTGCAGGCAGGCGTCGTGGACTTCGCGCCCGAGCCGCGTGCCCTTCAGCTTCGCCATCGAGGCGAACCGCGTGCAGTCGCCGCCGGAGACATGGATCTCCACGGCCTTCCAGGTCAGAGCGCGCAGCGCCTCCACCTCGGTCAGCAGCTCGCACAACCGATAGTGCACGACCTGGTTCTCGATGATCGGCCGGCCGAACGCCTTGCGGTTGCGAGTGTATTCGATCGTCTCCTCGATCGAGCGCGTGCAGCTCGTGATGCAGCCGAGCGCTGCGTACATGCGCTCCTCCTGGAACTGCTTCATCTGGTAGACGAAGCCCTTGCCTTCATCGCCGATCCGGTTTCGCACCGGGACCCGCACGTCCTCGAAATAGAGCTCGGCGGTGTCGGAGGCGTGCATGCCGAGCTTCTTCAGCTTCCTGGCGACGGTGACACCCTTGGCCCGCTTGCCGTTTTCCTTGAGCGGCACGATGATCAGGGACTTGTTGCGGTGGACCGGGCCGTCGCCGGTATTGGCGAGCATGCACATCCAGTCGGCCTGTGTTCCGTTGGTGATGAACGTCTTCGAACCGTTGATCACGTAGTCGTCGCCGTCGCGCACCGCGCGGGTCTTGATCGCGGCGACGTCGGAGCCGGCCGAAGGCTCGGTCACGCCAATGCAGGCCACCATGTCGCCCGCAATCGCCGGCGCGAGATAATTCTTGCACAGTTCCGGCGAGCCGAACCGCGCCAGCGCCGGCGTCGCCATATCCGTCTGCACACCAATCGCCATCGGGATGCCGCCGCAATTGATGTATTGCGACGTCTCGTCGATGATGGCGCCGTAGGAATAGTCGAGACCGAGGCCGCCATACTCGACCGGCTTGGTGACACCCAACAGGCCGAGATTTCCGAGCTTCTTGAACACCTCGTGGGCTGGGAAGATCTGGGCCGCCTCCCATTCATTGACGTGCGGATTGATCTCTTCCTCGATGACCCGTCGATAGGTCCGGCGCAGTTCCTCGTGCTCATGGGTGAGCTGCATGTCGAATCTCCCTGGTCGCTGCGCGGTCTTGCGCGCCGCCCAATCTTCCCGGCGTGGCTGCCGCAGCCTTCCCGGCCTGTTTCGTTGAAGCTTGACGGACGATAGGTGCGGACCATAAAAAAAGCAATACGGCTGGCTTTTAATGCGATGAGGCTGCTTGGTGATGGACGTGCAGGGCCTCGGAAAACAGGAAGCGAAAAGCCTGAAGGCAAAGGACGCGATCTGCCGGGCGGCGATCTCGTGCCTGGTTGAATTCGGTTACGCTGAAACCTCGATCACCCGCGTTGCCGAGCGCGCCGATCTGTCGAAGGGCGCGTTGCAGCATCATTTTCCGACCAAGGAGGAGCTGATCGCGGCGGTTGTCGAGACGCTGCTCGCGCGCCCGCTCGCCCGTGCGCACACCGTGCGACCCGAGGCAGGCCGCACCGATACGGAGATCATCGCGGCACGCTTACGTTCGGGCTGGACCGATTTCGTCAACACCGGATCCTATCGCGCGCTGCTGGAGATACTGATCGCAGCGCGCACCGATGCCGGGCTGCGCAATCGTATCGACCTTATCCTGCAGACCTGGAATCGGGCGCATGATGCGCAGACGCGCGAGTCCTATGAGGCCGAGAGCGGAAATGATGACGACGTCGAGCTCCTGATGGTGATGCACCGGGCGTTGCTGCGCGGGCTCGTGATCCAGGATCGCTATGTCAGCGACCCCAGATACAACACCCGCGTGGTCGAGCGTTGGATTTCCATCGTGGCGCCGATGCTGCGGCCACGGCGCCTGTGAACGGCTAGGCAGACGGGCTATCGAGTCCCATGCTTCGATTGAGCCACATCAATCGTGCGACCATGCATGCGATGCTTCAAGGGCGATCTGGGACATGCGTCGAGCACTCACCTCATTGTTCCGCCGGCTCTCCCTTTCGGGATGGCGTGACATCGCGACCGCGCCGTTCGACTGCGCGATCGAGTTGCCATTGGCCGAAAGGCGGGCAATCTCGCATCGATCGTCAAGGGAGAGCTGCCTGTAAGTCTGCCCCATAGCAACTCCTCCTGTTGGAAGTGTTGCACTTCGTTTGTGAACCAGGGCAGTCTCACGCCCAGAATTGCGTAGTAGCTTCGCTGGCTCGAAGCAGTGCGACCTCGACGTCGATGACTTCTGAACTGCCCGAGATAAGCGGAGGGCTGCCAGGTGGGTGGCAGCCCTTTGAAAATCTCAACCCTAGCTGAATGCTAGCTAATCAAACACCACCACGCCGCGCGCGACCCCGCCCTTACGCAATTGTTCGAAGCCCTGGTTGATGTCTTCAAGACCGTAAGTGCGCGAGATCAGCGAATCCAGATCGATTTTCTTGTCCATGTAGAGGTCGGCGAGAACAGGGAAATCACGATCGGGCTGCACCGAGCCGTAATAGGACGAGGACAACGTCTTCTCCTGAAACACCATTGAGGCCGGAGCAATGCCGGCGCGCACCGTGACCGAAGGAATGCCGACCATGGTAGCCCGTCCACCCGGCGCAAGCGCGTCGACGATCTGCAGGACGGTTGCCTCGCTGCCGATTGCGTCGAAGGCGTAGTCGACGCCGCCGTCGGTGATTGCGCGCACCGTCTTCACCACATTCTCGGTCTTGCCGTTGATGGTGTGCGTCGCGCCGAATTTGCTGGCGTATTCGAGCTTGTTGTCGAGCAGGTCGACGGCGATAATTTTTCCGGCGCCGACGAGGCGCGCACCCTGAACGATGTTTAGGCCGACGCCGCCGCATCCGATCACGAGTACGTTCGCCCCGGCCTCCACCCTGGCCGCACGGGTGACCGCGCCGATGCCGGTGGCCACCGAACAGCCGATGATGGCGGCGATGGGCCAGGGCAGATCCTTGCGTACGGGGACGAGATTTTCCGTCGAGCAGACGACCTGCTCGCAGAAGGTGCCGATGCGGGCCATCTGATTGACCTGCTCTCCCTTGTACTTGAGCCGCGTCGTGCCGTCTGGCAGCAAGAACCCTGGCGCCGCATGGCCGTTACAGAGCACCGAACGGCCGGAATTGCAGTAGCGGCAATGCCCGCAGTGCGAAGCGAAGGAGAAGATCACGTGGTCGCCGACCGAGACGCGCGAGGGACCGGGCCCGACCTCCTCGACGATGCCGGCGGCTTCATGGCCCAGCACTTGCGGCAGCTTGGTCGGCCAATCGCCGATCATCATGTGCCAATCGCTCATGCAGATGCCCGTTGCCTTCATCCGGACCCGCGCCTCACCGGCCTTAGGCGCCTCCTGATCAAGGTCGAGGATCTGCAGCGGTTTGTTGATTTCGGTAAGGACAGCGGCCTTCATCTTTTTCTCTCGTGGATGGTTGGTGCGCGTGCGGTAAGCGGCAGCGTCAGTGGCGCGTATAGACGCTATCGTCCATGCCGCCAGGTCGGAATGGACGGCAGAAAATTGCCGCGGACGCCATTCTTGGGCGGGCGACTGCGGGACGTTCGCCCGGAGAGCCCGCGAGCAGGCATGCATCGGTGACAGCCGCGCCGTCGAAAAGAGTCGCGAACCTCATGCGATGTCTCCTTCCCAATTGATCGGAGTCCGAGGCCAGCTTGTCGCCTGGATGCTGGATGTTTGTCCCTTGAGCCTACGGGATCGATGTGGAAACGTCAATATCTTGACGTTTCTACGGGCAATTGAAACTATAAGCGAAGCCGCGAGCGCATGAGAGCACGCGGAGAATTGGAGGAAACAATGTGGAGAAATACCGCTTCTATATTTGCAGCGGCTCTGTCGCCATTCTTTCTTTTTGGCGTTGCTGCGGCTCAGGACAAGGCCGTCAAGGTCGGCGTCCTGAACGATCAAGCGTCAGTTTATTCTAGCATCACCGGTCCGGGTTCGGTCGCGGCCGCGCGTCTTGCGATCGAGGACATGGGCGGCTCGATGTTCGGCAAACCGATCGAATTAGTATATGCGGATCATGGGCATAAGCCAGATGTCGGCTCGACAATCGCAAGGCGCTGGTTCGATACCGAGGGCGTCGACGCGATATTTGACATCTACAGTTCCGGAGTCGCGCTTGCGGTGCAGGGCATAGCGGAGCAGAAGAACAAGATTCTGGTCGTCTCGATGGCGTCGAGCCGAGACATCGGCGGCAAGTCGTGCTCCCCGAACGGAATGCAATGGGCCAATGACGGATACGAGGTCGCGAATTTAACGATCAAAGGATCATCAGGCGACAAACCCACATCCTGGTATTTTATTACGGTCGATTATACCGCCGGGCATTCGATCGAGAGGGACGCACAAAAGATCATCGAAGCCGGCGGCGGAAAATTCCTTGGTGCGGTGCGCTTTCCGCTCAACTCTCCGGACTTCAGCTCCTTCCTGCTGCGCGCCCAGAGTTCTGGAGCCAAGAACATCGGGTTCATCGGCGGTGGCGCCGATATGACCAACGCGATCAAGCAAGCCGCCGAATTTGAGATCGGACGAACCGGACAACGTTTCGTTCCGTTCTCCCTGACCACGGTCGACATCGAAGCGCTCGGCAACAAGGCTACGCAGGGCATGCCTCTGGTGCTCAGCTATTACTGGGACGAGTCGGAGAAGACGAGGGCCTGGGCAGAGCGCTTCAAGAAAGCGTTTGGCAAACTGCCGAGCGATCCCCAGGCCAACGTCTACAGCGCGGTCCTGCACTACCTGAAATCGGTCAAAGCTGCGGGGACGACAGATACGACGGCCGTGCTGGCGAAAATGAGGGAGATGCCAGTCGAGGATCTCTTTACCTCAGGTGCCCGCATCCGTGCCGACGGCCGTCTGATGCGCGACATCTACTATGCCGAAGCGAAGAAGCCGGACGCCATGCAGGGATCGACGGATCTGATCACGCTGGTGAAGAAAATGTCCGGTTCGGAAGCCTTTGTCCCGGCCGACGAAAGCGAGTGCAAGCTTTTGAAGAAGTAAGCGCGGGCCGATTGCTGTGGCCTCGCCCGAAGCCCCTCTCCCCGCAAGAAACGGGGAGAGGGGAGACTTAAGTCAGCCGTAAAGCCGCGTCAGTTCTTCCTTCTTGACCTTGCCTGTGGCGGTCATCGGCAGCGTGTCGACAATCCGCACTTCGGGAATCTTGTAGACCGCGAGACGTTCGCGGCAAAACGCCGTCAACGTCTCCGGCGTGACGTCTGCCTTGTGCTCCGGCAGGATAGTTACAAAAGCTACCGGAACCTGCCCGCGCGTGTCGTCGGCGCGACCGATCACGCCGCTGCCGGTCACGGCCGGATGCTGGCCGAGCGTCGCCTCGATCTCCGACGGGAACACGCTCATGCCCTTCACCTTCAGCATCTCCTTGCGGCGTCCGAGGAAGTGGATCGTCCCGTGCTCGGAGATCATGCCGATATCGCCGGTGCGCAGCCAGCCGTCGACCAACCCTTCGGACGTCGCATCGGGCTTGTTCCAGTAGCCCCGCAACAGCGACGGCGTGCGGACGCACAACTCGCCCTCTTCGCCGAACGGCACCAGCTTGTTGGACCCGAATTCGAGGATCTTGAAATCCGTCTGCGGGACAGGAATGCCGACGAAAATCTGCTGCTGCTTAAGATCCCGATCGTTGTCCTGCCAGCCGCGGGTGAAGGTGTCGTAGGAGTGGGTCTCCGTCATGCCCCAGGCGGCCTCGCGCAATGTCGTGCCCGTCAATTCGCGCCACTTCGTCCGGAATGCGGGATTGAGCTTCTTGACGAAGGATGCCACGATCACCTCCCCCAGCGACGACAGGTCATAACGACCGGCATCCCGATGGTTGATGATCTCGACGGCATTGTCGACAACCATGTTGGATACCGTGGCGCGGTGGCGCTGAACCGCCGTCATGAAGGCGACCGGGTCCCACCTTGCCAGCAGAACGCAGGTCGCTCCGGTCAGGACCGGCAGGATGATGCCGACGTCCTCGCCAGCGACCCAGAAGATCGGCCAGAAATTGATGATAGTATCGCTCGACGTCACGCTCATCGAGATCGAGCTCATGACGGCACCTGTGAACAGCATGTCGAATTGCGTATGTACGCAACCTTTCGGCATGCCGGTGGTGCCCCCCGTGTAGTTCAGCGCGGCGATATCGTCGATCCCGACATCGACCTGCGGTGGCGCTCCGGCCTCCTGAGCGATCGTCGACATCAGATCGATCGTACGCGGCACCTCGAGTCGCGCGTCGGTCAATCCCGCCGGCAACGGACCTTCCGGCTCCGCCGGCAGCGCGTCGAGGAAACTGGTGACGAGCACGTGCTCGATCTTGCACTCGTCGCGCACCTCGTCCACGAGTTGCGCCAGGCGATCGTGTGCGATCACGATGCGGGCCTGGGTATCGTTGATCTCGTAGACGAGTTCGGGCCGCGTGAACATCGGGTTGACCGGAACGTGCACGCAGCCGGCCTTCAGGATACCGAAGAAGCAGACATAGAACTGCGGGCAGTTCGGCAGGAATACGGCAACACGGTCGCCCTTGCGTGCGCCCAGCCGCGCGAGGACAGCGGCGAACCGGTCGCTGAGACGATCGAGTTCGGCATAGCTGATCGCACGCCCGTAAAACACCACCGCAGCCTTGTCCGGCTGGCGGCGTGCCCATTCGCCCAGATACTCCGTGAGTGGCTTGCGCCCCAAGGGAAAGATTGGCTCGCGCGGCACGTCGGCCGGCCACGCAGCGCTCTGTAGCGCACGGGCATGTGCCAGATAGCTCTTCTCGTCGCGCATATAGTCCGAAGTGGCTTTATTCTCCGTCATCTCTTCCTCCTGGCTCCCTGGTCGCGGCCTGTTCACCACAGATCGACGCGCGTCACTCTCCGCTCGAAACGACTGGCATGCGCGGTCGACTTCAATCCCTCAACGATCCGGCTCCGTGTCTCGCAGGGATCGATGACGTCGTCTATCTCCAGAAACGTCGCACTGCTCAGAGCCTTGTTCTCGGCGTAGGACTTGGCGACCATGTCATCGAACCAGGCCTTGCGGGCGGTGGGGTCTTCGAGCGCCGCGAGTTCCTTGCGATAGGCGAGCTTGACAGCACCCTCGAGGCCCATGGCGCCGAATTCGGCGCTCGGCCACGCGACAATCGTGAACGGCTTCTGGTTCGAGCCTCCGATCATGGCAAGCGCACCCAGCCCATAGCCCTTGCGGAGCACCACGGCGAAAATGGGAACGGTCGCGCGCGCGGCAGCCACGAAAAGGCGCGAAACGTGCCGTACCTGCGCGGTCTTCTCGACCTCCGGGCCGACCATCATGCCCGGGGTGTCGCACAGCGAGACGATCGGAATGTTGAAGGCGTCGCAAAGCTGGATGAAGCGCGCAGCCTTGTCGCCGCCCTCGGCGTCGATGGCGCCGCCGAGATGATGCGAATTGTTCGCGATCAAGCCGACCGGCCTGCCCTCGACGCGGATCAGGGCCGTGATCATCCCCTTGGCAAAGGATGACCGCAGTTCGAGAACGGAACCTGTGTCGGCGAGCGCTTCGATGATGGGCCGGACGTTGTAGGCGCGAAGGCGGTTCTCGGGCACGGCATGCCGCAGCACGCGCTGGTCGCCGCAGGACCAGTCACGGACTCGTCCCTGGAAATAGCCGAGATACTGCTTGGCGACGGCGACGCCTTCGGCTTCATCCTCGACCAGCGCATCGATCACGCCATTCGGCGCCTGCACCTCGACGGGCCCGATGTCCTCCGGCCGGAAGACGCCGAGACCGCCCCCCCTCGATCATCGCGGGGCCACCCATGCCGATGTTCGAGGTGCGATCGGCAATGATGACGTCGCAACTGCCGAGCAGCGCGGCATTGCCGGCAAAGCATCGGCCCGAGACGACGCCCACGATCGGCACCTTGCCGTTGAGCGCGCCCAGGCGGCCGAACGTCGTCGTCTCAAGTCCGGCTGGCGTCGGCCATTCGTCGCCGGGACGGCCGCCGCCGCCTTCGGTGAACATCACAAGGGGCAGCGACCACTGGTCCGCAAGCCCGAGCAGGCGATCCTTCTTCTTGTGATTGATGACGCCCTGCGTTCCCGCGAAAACAGAGTAATCATAAGCCATGATGGCGCAGCGCGACTGCTCCTCCTCGAACAGCGGTCCGTTGACCGAGCCGATGCCGGTGATCAGACCGTCGGCCGGGCTCATCCGGCGCAATTCGGCCGGCGTGCGGCGCTGCCGCTGTGCGGCAAGCGCCAGGCCGCCATATTCGGCGAACGATCCGGGATCGCAGAGATCGGCGATGTTCTCTCGCGCGGTTCGCTGATTGGTCTTGCGCCGGCGCGCGACCGCATCCGGCCGATTTTCGTCGAGCAGTTCGGCCCGCCTTGCGAGTGCCTCAGCAAGATCACCGCGAATGTGGTCGAGATCGACCGATCGCTCCGTTTCCGCGCCGGCCCCCGCATCGTCCGACGGTGCCACGTGCAGCAGCACATCGCCCTCGAAGATGGTATCACCCGGGGTCACCAGGATTTCCTCAACCACACCCGCGACCGGCATGGAGATGAGATGCTCCATCTTCATGGATTCGATGATGAGCACCTGCTGCCCGGCGCGGACCTGCTCGCCGCGGGCTACCGAACACGCCACGATCGTGCCCTGCAGCGGCGCCGGGAGCGGCATCAGCCCCTCCGGCGTCGGGACGGCGAGACGATCTGACGTCACGTCGGCTCGTGGCTTTGCGATCGCTGCGGACGCGTCGAACACTCCGAGCGGATCGACGTCGCGTACGTCGCGCGCCTTTTGGCCCAGGCTTGCCACCTTGGACTCGTAGGCCTCAGCAGCGGCGAGAATCTCGCCGCCATGTGTCTCGAGGAAGGTCGTCGATATGTGATCGGCGAGAAAGTCCTTGTTCTCGGTGATCGCACGCAGCACCGGGACGTTGGTCGGCAGTCCTTCGATGCGGAACTCTTCCAGCGCGCGCCGTCCGCGACGAATCGCATCCGACATGCCTTCGGGCGAATACGCGATCACCTTCGCCAGTAGCGAATCGTACCGCGGACTGGTGCGATAGCCCGCGTATCCGAAGGTGTCGACGCGTATGCCGGGGCCGGCGGGCGGCATGAAGCTTGTCAGCGTACCCCCGGTCGGATGCGCGCCGCCGTCGGCCGTCAACTTCTCCATGTTGACGCGAAACTGGATTGCTGCTCCGCGCGGCGTCGGCGAACGATCAAGTCCGAGGTCGCGAAGACGCGCGCCCGAGGCGATGCGAATTTGCGTTTTCACCAGGTCGACGCCGAACACCTCCTCGGTGACCGTGTGCTCGACCTGCAGGCGCGGATTGGCCTCGATGAAGACGTAGCCTTCGCCGTTGGCCTCCACAAGGAATTCGAAGGTCCCCAAGCCACGATAGGCGACATGGGATGCCATCGTCGTCGCCGCAGCACAGAGCACGTCACGAAGCGCGGGCTTGAGTCCCGGGCTTGGCGCGATCTCGATGATCTTCTGATGACGTCGCTGGATGGTGCATTCACGCTCGCCAAAATGCACGACGTCATGGCCGTCGCCGACGATCTGCACCTCGATGTGACGCGCGTTGGCTAGATAACGCTCGACGTAGAGGCCGTCGGCGCCGAAGGCAGTCTGCGCCTCTGAGCGGCACCGCTCCCAGGCCGAAGTCAATTCGGATGGCGAGGACACCACGCGCATGCCGCGTCCGCCGCCGCCTGCGATTGCCTTGACCATGATAGCCCCGCCTGCGCCGAGACCGGCGAGGAAGGCCGACGCCTGCTCCAGCGTGACCGGCCCATCGGATCCCTCGAGCACGCGAACGCTGTTGGCGCGGGCAAGCGCGCGCGCCGTGGACTTGTCACCGAACAGTTCGAGCGTTTCCGGAGCAGGTCCGATGAATGTCATGCCTGCGGCAGCGACGGCCCGGGCGAACTGCGCATTCTCCGACAGGAAGCCGTATCCCGGATGCACCGCATCGCAGCCCGTCTGTCGTGCGGCATCGATGATCGCTGTTATGTCGAGATAGGCCGCCGTGCCGACGCCCGGCAGTTCGAGGGCCTCGTTGCCGGCCCGCGCATGGGCCGAGCCAGCGTCATCAGCGGGATAGATTGTGACCGTGGCCACATCGAGCTCGCCGGCCGCGCGCGCAATGCGCAGCGCGATCTCTCCGCGG
Source organism: Bradyrhizobium sp. AS23.2 (assembly GCF_001908185.1). GTDB lineage: Bacteria > Pseudomonadota > Alphaproteobacteria > Rhizobiales > Xanthobacteraceae > Bradyrhizobium. Next base: position 37,335 of record NZ_LGHM01000051.1, on the reverse strand, counting down.
TTGGCGATCAGAATCTTGCGAAACGGCATGATGCCTCCGTCTTGTAGGAGATCGCCGACCTGTGCTTTCGCGCGCAAACCTGATCCCGCGATGCATGTTCTCCGACGATGGCTGTTATGTCAATATCTTTACCTAATAGGTCAAAACAGTCTGCGCCATCCGCAACCAACTCTCCGGCCCCTAGCGGATCTTCTCCCGCCGGATCTTGATTCCGGCTTTTTCGCGATCCCATGCATCGGGTGTCAATCCCTGCTGCCGCAGCACGTATTTTTCGACCTTTTGGGTCGGCGTGCGCGGCAGGTCGGTCATGATGCGGATGTATCGCGGCAGCATGAAATGGGCGAGCCGCGACTGAAGAAACTCCAGCAGCTCCGTTGGATTGATGGTCGCACCGGGCGCCGGCGCAACCACGGCCAGCACGTCGTCTTCCGCCATCTCGTTGGGCACGGCGACGACGGCGCATTCCCGAACGCTCGGATGCGCGACGATTTCGGTTTCCACCTCGAACGACGAGATGTTCTCGCCGCGGCGGCGGATTGCGTCCTTCATCCGGTCAACGAAGAAGTAATTGCCGTCGGCATCGCGACGGAATGCGTCCCCGGTGTGGAACCAGCCGTTGCGCCAGGCCAGCGCAGTGGCTTCGGCATTCTTGTAATAGCCGGAGTTAAGGGCCCAGGGCGCATCGCTGCGAATGATCAGCTCGCCGACAGTGCCGACCGGCACCTCGCGATCATGCGCATCGACGATCCGCAATTCGTTGCCCGGGCGCTGCTTCCCGCAGGTCCCGATGACAGCCGGGTTGGGATCGGAAACGATCGGGACATTGATCTCCGTCATGTTGAAAAGGGTCCAGACCGTGACGCCGAACCTCTCGGCGAAACTGCGGGCGTCATCGGGTAAGGGTATCAGCGTGACCTTCTTCAGCGTGTGGCCGCGATCCTCGGGCGAGGGCGGTCGCTTCGACAGGAAGGTCGACATCACGCCGAGCAGGATCGTATAGGTTGCGCCGGTCGCGCGGACCGCCGGCCAGAACGCTTCGGTCTCGAAATCACCGGCTACGGCGAGCGAGCCGCCGCGATTGAGCATGCCGATCGCCGGCAACGTTCCGCCGACGTGGAAATAGGGCAGATAGACGAGGTAGCAGTCGTTCTCATCGAGCATCGGGAACGCGGCCGTTCCGCTCATGTGCCACATGTGGGCGTAGGAACTTAGCACACCCTTCGACTGACCCGTCGTCCCTGACGTGTAGATGATCGACTGGACATCCCACGGCTCGATCGGCCGCGACAGCGGAGGCAGCGTTGCCGGATCGCGGTCGAGATCGGCCAGCGACGTGGTTTGTATGCCGGGAATTGTCGTGGCCAGATCGCCCGACACCACCAGCATCCGCAGCGCCGCGCGATCGATATCGCGAAGCCGTTCGACCAAATCCGCACTCACGATCATCACCTGCGCGCCGCCGTTGGCGATGACATGCGCCAGCACATTGCCACGGTAGGCGGTATTGATCGGCACGTAGGTCGCACCAAGCCAGTTGATCGCATGCCAGACGCGCAGCATCTGTACGCCGTTGGGCATCCAGACGTTGACGAAGTCGCCCTGCTTGACGCCAAGCGCGGCGAGACCGGCAGCCGTGCGCTCCACAGAATCGCGAAATTCGCGGTAGGTGATGGCGCTCCCGTCGGGAAGGCGGATGTAGGGGCGATCTGGATGGATCTGCGCGCGCTTGTCCAGCACGTAGCGCAATACGCAATCTTCCCGGTCCGGCACGCGAAGATCAGCGGGGGATGTGGGCTCGGACATCATTTCCTCCTGCAGTCTTGTAGAGCTTTTCAAGCCTTCCGTGACGCCTTGAGCGCACGTCCGATTTTGGCCAGAGCGTCCGCACAGGCCTCGACCTCTGCCGCGGAAAGCGTCGCCGTAATGTTGCGGAAAAAATCCAATGAACGTGCATGCAGATCAAGCCACGCTGCAACGCCGCCTCTTGTCAGGCGAACAATCTTGACGCGACGATCGGCCTCGTTTTCGACCCGCTTGACAAGGCCGATGCCTTCCAATCGCTTGAGCACGGCATCGAGATTTTGACGGCTGACCGCCAAATAGCCGCAAAGATCCGAAAACGACATGCCGCGATCGACATCGCGATATAGCGCGCCGAGAAGGACGCCCTGCACCGCAGTCACGTCAAGTTCGCGCGGAGTGCTTGACTGGTAGAGGTTTGCTGTCTGAAACAGGCGAAAGATCAAGCGGTTGTTTAGTTCATCGCGCGGCGTCATGGCAACGACACGCGCCTGCTTCGGCACAGTCTTGTCAATCGCCGCCTTTTTTGCGCGCCGCTGCATATTTCCACCCTCAGAATGTCAAGATATTGATAAAATGGCGCGACTGTCCATAACTTTGTTTGAACCTACGCGCCGCCAAAGCCCTCGGACTATCGATACCAGAATATTGTTGGGTTGGCAGTTGAGGCTCTCATGCCCACCCCCCAAAGCAAAACGGCGCGCACCGTTTCGGGTGCGCGCCGCTCTTGTCAGCGAATCCGGATGGATCGGCGGATTAGAGGAGATCTCCGAACAGCTTCCACTGTTTGCCGTCGAAGCGCATCATCTGCATGTTTCTAATGACCGCATAGTCGTCCTTGGTGGTGTTGATCTTGGAGCCGGGCAGCAGCATCGGCGGGACGAAATCCTTGAGGTTGGCCGCCTGCCGCATCACGTTCTCGCGGCTGAGATCATCGCCACACTGCTTCAGAATCTGCACCAGGGTGTGGGCCGCAGCATAACCATACACTGTATGAATGGCAGTCTTATCTCCGCTGGGGAAGTGCTTGTCCATGAAGGCTTCCCACTCTTTGCGGTCCGCCGCATTGTCCCAGGTCGGGTCGGTGGGATCCTTGAGGTAACCCGCACTCAAGATGCCGGTCGACGCTTCGAGACCGGCGGGCTCGAGCACGGCGCCAACCGAATTGGCGACGCTGTTCAGGATGTGGACCGGCTTCCAGCCCATCTCGCCGATCTTGCGGATGGCCTGTGCCGCAGCCTTTGTGGTGGAGACGTTGACGAAGACGTCAGCCCCGGCGCTCTTGATTTTTACGACCTGAGAATCGACGGTCGGATCGCTCGTTTCATACGGCACCGCGGCGACGATCATCTTGTCAGCGTCTTTGCCGAGCCCGCTGCGCAGACCGTTGAGGACTTCCCGGCCATAGTCATCGTTCTGGTACAGAACGCCAACCTTTGCGCCGGCATGGTTCGCCAGAATATAGCGTCCGTATATTTGTCCTTCGTTCTCGAGAGTCGGGTTCCAGCCCATCGTCCACGGGAAGCGCTTGGGATCGGTGAACTTCGCCGCTCCACTCGCTGTGAGGAGTTGGGGTACCTTCTTTTGATTGAGGTATTTGTGAACGGCGCTGCTGGGCGGAGTGCCGAGCGTCTGGAAGACCAGCAGCACGTCGTCGCTTTCCACCAGCTTTCGGACCTGCTCGACCGTCTTTGGCGGGCTGTAGGCGTCATCGTACGAGAGAAACTTTATCTTTCGTCCGTTGATGCCGCCCTCGGCGTTGATCTTGTCGAAGTAGGCCTGCTCCGTCTTGGCGATGATGCTGTAGGCAGATGCGGGCCCGCTATACGGCATGGCGTTGCCGATCCGGATCTCCGTGGCTGTGACGCCCGGCATGTCGGCGGCCCGGGTTCCGGTCGCAGCCGTGGTCGCCAGGGCCGTGCCGAAAACGAGAGCTAGAATTGCATTGTCAACGAAGTGACGGACGAAGTTCATTATAGGGCGTGCTCCATTCAAGCGAAGTCGTTGACTTTCTACTTGTTTAATTTTTTATGCTGACGGCATGGTCGCCGCGAGGCGGGATGCTTGGGCCAGTCCGCCATATAGCCGGCTGGCGTGTAGACAGACTGAGGTGAGCTCCATCGAAGTCGATGCCGCTCCCTCCCATCGCAATTCACACTAGGCTTGTGCCGTTATTGGTGGCAAGAACGGCGAAATTGATGGGCGGTATCAAATCCGATGATATCCAATGGTTGGATCGATGCCGTCGGGGCTGTTGAATGGACCTGAAGCAACTCTCCTATTTCATGCTGATCTACGAGGAAGGAAGCTTCAGCAAGGCGGCTTCCAGGGCCGGCGTGGTGCAGCCGGCGTTGAGTTCCCAGATCAGGAAGCTGGAGGCGGAGTTCAGCGTTACCCTATTTACGAGAACGTCCAGAGGCGTCGAGCCGACGCCGGCAGGAAACCTTCTCTACGATCTCGCTCTGTCCATCACGAAGGAGATCGCGGATACTCGGCAGAAACTCGCCGCTCTCGTGCAGTCTGACCAAGTCAGCGGAATCGTGAAGGTCGGGCTGCCGCCGTCTCTTTCGCGTGGAATTTTCGGCAAGGTGATGCCCCGGTTCGTGGCGGATTACCCGAACGTCGAAATAAAAATGGTCGAGGGATTCAGCGGCACTCTGACGGAATGGGTGCAGGGCGGCAAGGTAGACTTCGCCATCGGAGCGATGCCGGTCGAGGCCGCGGGCCTCCGTCAGCGTAAGCTGCATCGGGAAGAGGTGGTTCTCATCTGCGGACGACCGATTGCCGGCCCCCAGTTCACGCCCTGCTATCTCGATCGCATCCCGAACCTGAAGTTGATCATGCCTTCGCGAGGCCACAGCTTCGGTGAGGAGGTCCTGCAGCTGATCGCGGACGGCAAGGTCATAGTAAAATCTACCGTCGAGATCGACGGGACGTCGGGCAGCCTCGAACTGGCACGGTCGACGGATTGGGCTTGTCTGTGCCCATTTGTCGCGGTTCACGGCGATGTCGAGACCAACAACATATTCGTCTATCCGATCGTGGAGCCCGCGCTCGCCTGGAATTTATTCCTGCTCTACGATCACAAGAGACCTCTGACGCCGGCGGCTTCGCGCTTCGTCGAGGTCGTCGAGCAGGAGCTTCACCATATTAGGCGGATCTGGGCGGAGCTGAACGTCAAGTATGGTGTTCAGAAGGCTCTGAAAGCCGCTACCTAAGGCATTTTCCGGACCCGAAGGTCAACTTAGCGAAAAGCGGACACCGCTTCTCTGCAGAGGCCGGCATTGATTCCGTCGAAGCCGGCAAAGCTCCGGGAACGTCGTTTCGGACGACCGCATCACGATGCGGGCTCCCTGATAGTGCGGAAACTGATACCCGCCATCAAAGCGACATGCCTTCTGGTCTCCGGCTCAACTACTCTAACGACACCACGGCGCAGCAGCCTCGCGGCCGTGAGGCTTCGTGCCGCCTTCCGGCAAGCGGAAATGTGTGCGCGAGGAGAAGTAAGAGAATGCGAGCGGAAGCCTTATTCAGTCTCCAGGGGCAATCGGCGATCGTGACCGGCGCCGCCAATGGCCTCGGGCTCGCGATGACGGAGGTTCTTTCCGCGAACGGCGCCAACGTCACGATGCTCGACATCGATCCGCGGGTGATCGACGAAGCCGCTCGTCTCGATCCTTCGCGTGAGACAGTGCGAGCGTTCATCTGTGATGTTTGCGACCCGGACGGTCTCCGACGCGGGATCGAGGGGGCGTTTGAGGCGAATGGCAGGCTCGATATCGTCTGCGCAAACGCAGGAAAGGGGTCAGGCTCTGGACCGCTCACGGAAGCTGGCGCGCTGGCGAACGTGACGGGCGAGAGCTGGTCCGGAATCCTGGACTTGAACCTGACGGCGACCTTTCACACCCTCAAATACTCGGTCCCGCTCATGCGGCGTCGCAAGTATGGCCGTATCATCGTCACCTCGTCATTCGCCGGTTTGCGTGGCGAGGCGCTGGTCGGGTACGCGTATTCCGCCACCAAGGCTGCCGTCGCCAACATGGTGAGGCACGCCGCCATCGAGCTATCCCTCGACAACATTCTCATTAACGCGATCGCTCCGGGGCCGTTTCGGACCAACATCGGCGGCGGCCGAATGCACGAGTCGTCGACCGAATTGGCGTTTGCTGGCCGCACGCGCCTGAAGCGCATCGCCGAGCCTGACGAGGTCAAGGGGCTGACACTGCTCCTGGCGTCTCCGGCATCGAGTTACATCACCGGCACCGTCATCCCGATCGATGGCGGCGGTTACGCCTGCGGCTAGTGCGAGCGGCGCGGGTTCAGCGAAGAGGTAGCGGTAATGGGAGTGCTAGACGGCAAGACGGCCGTGGTCACAGGTGCGGGCCAGGGAATTGGCTCTGTCTTCGCGCGGCGATTGGCCGCGGAGGGCGCATCAGTTGTCCTGTGTGATCTGGTGGCGTGTGCGACGACGTTGGAGGCGATCCGGCGCAGCGGAGGTCGTGCAGTCGATGTGGCGGCCGACGTGACGGACCAGAGGTCGGTGGCCGGATTGATGGAAGCGGCCGTCAGCGCGTTCGGCCGGCTCGATATCCTGATCAACAACGCCGCGATCGCGAGTGCGGTCGAAATGAAGCCGATACATGAAATCTCCTCGGAAGAATGGACGAGAGTCATGGAGGTCAACGTCCGCGGCGTCTTCGAGTGCATCAAGGCCGCGGTGCCCCGCATGAGGGCGAATGGCTACGGAAAGATCGTCAACATGGGATCGGGGACATTCCTCAAGGGGACACCGATGCTTCCGCACTATGTCGCTTCGAAGGGCGCCGTGGTCGGTATGACCCGCTCGTTCGCCCGCGAACTTGGCGAACACGGCATCCGTGTGAACTGTATCTCCCCGGGCCTGGTCATGACCGATGCGATGCGCGGTCATGCCGTCATGGGCAGCGCAGAGTTTGCGCAAGGCAATATCAAGAGCCGTGCGATTGGGCGGGAACAGGTTCCCGAAGACCTGGCCGGAGCCATGATTTTCCTGTCATCGCCGCAGAGCGACTTCATCACAGGCCAGACGCTGGTCGTCGATGGCGGATCCTTCATGCATTGAGCTGAACGAGCCTCCGTTCGGGAAGACCATATGAATCATTCCAACTCGCCAATCGAAGCGCGGCCGATCCTTTCGGTCCGAGGCGTCACGGTCCAATTCGGTGGCATCAAGGCGCTGAACGGCGTCACCTTCGATATGCAACGTGGTCAGGTCCTCGGGCTGATTGGCCCGAATGGCGCGGGCAAGACGACGCTGTTCAATTGCCTCAGCAGGCTCTACCAGCCGAGCGACGGCGACATCCTGCTTGAAGGCGAGAGCATCCTGGCGCGAAAGCCCGCGGGAATTGCGAAGATGGGAATCGGCCGCACGTTTCAGAACGTCGCGCTGTTCCCGACGCTTTCGGTGCGGGACAACATCCGCATCGGCGGCCATTGCAGATCAAGGGGCGACTTGGTGAGCGATGCCTTGCGGCTGCCGTGGGTCCTCCGCGAGGAGCGTGAACTCGATCGCAAGATCGACGAGATCGTCGACGATCTCGATTTGGGCGGGGTCGCGGACCGGGAAGTGGCGGGATTGCCGTTCGGCACGCAGAAGCGCGTCGAACTGGGGCGCGCTCTGGCGGCGAAGCCGAAGGTCCTGCTTTTGGACGAGCCGGCCGGCGGTCTCAATCACGAGGAGGTCTACGTTCTCGGCGATCTGATTTGTCGCATTCGCGACGCGTACAACCTGACGGTTCTTCTCGTTGAACATCACATGGGGCTGGTGATGAAGATCGCCGACCACGTGGTTGCGCTCAATTTCGGCAGCAAGCTGGCCGAGGGTACGCCGGCTGCCGTTCGATCCGATCCGGCCGTGATCAAGGCCTACCTGGGCAGCGAGGCCGCATGACACTTCTAGCTGTCGACGGACTGCGCGCCTACTACGGTCAGGTGCAGGCTCTGCAGGGAATTTCCTTCGCGCTCGAGGAGGGAACTGTGACAGCCTTGCTCGGCGCCAACGGCGCCGGCAAGACGACCACGCTGCGCGCGATCTGCAACATGGTGCGCTCGACCGGGCGCATCGAGTTCGACGGGAAGCCGCTCGCCGGGATCTCGACTGAAAGCGTGGTGCGGCTCGGGATCGCGCACGTTCCGCAGGGGCGCGGCACGTTCTCCGCCATGACTGTCGAGGAGAATCTTCAGCTTGGAGCCATATCGCGCAAGGACACGAAGTCGATTGGGCGCGATATCGAGCGGATGTACGAGCATTTTCCGGTCTTGAAGCGGCGTCACACCCAGCAGGCAGGGACGTTGTCCGGGGGTGAGCAGCAAATGCTCGCCGTCGCCCGGGCATTGATGTTGCGGCCACGTCTGATGTTGCTCGACGAGCCGTCGTTTGGCCTTGCGCCGCTGATCGTGCGCGACCTCTTCGCGATTCTCAGGAAGGTCAATCTGGAAGAAAAGGTTGCGATTCTTGTCGTCGAGCAGAACGCGCAACTCGCACTCGAGATCGCGCAAAAGGCCTATGTGATTGAAACGGGCAGCATTGTCATGTCGGGCAGCGCGAAGGAAATCGCGACGAACGAAGACATTCGCAAATCCTATCTCGGATACTGAGGACGCCATGGAGCTTTTGACGAACCAGATCCTGGCCGGTCTTGCCACGGGCGCGATCTACGCCTGCATGGCGCTCGCCGTCGTCATGATCTATCAGGCGATCAATCACCTGAATTTCGCCCAGGGCGAGATGGCGATGTTCTCGACCTTCATCGCCTGGCAGCTGATGCAATGGGGGTTGGGCTTCTGGGGCGCTTTCGCGCTGACCCTCGTTATCTCGTTCATCGGAGGTGTCGCTCTCGAACGGCTGCTGTTCAACCCGCTGACCAACGCGCCCGTGCTGGTCCACGTGGCAGGGTTCATCGCGCTCTTTGCGATTCTCAACAGCGTTGCAGGGCTGACCTGGGATTTCACCATCAAGCAGTTCCCGTCGCCTTTCGGTTCGACAGGCTTTCTGGGCAGTCAGCTGATATCGAAGCACCAGGCCGGCATCATCGGCGTGGCGTTCGCGATGCTGTCGCTGCTTTACGGCTTCTTTCGCTTCACCAGGATTGGCCTTGCACTGCGGGCGGCAGCTTCGCAACCTGAATCGGCGCGCCTGGTTGGCATCGATACCCGTTGGATGGTCGCTCTCGGATGGGGCATGGCGAGCGCGATCGGAGCCATTGCCGGTGTTCTGATTGCGCCGGTGGTGTTTCTGGAGCCAAACATGATGGGCGGCGTCCTGCTGTACAGCTTCGCTGCGGCGGTGCTCGGAGGCCTCTCCAGCCCATTCGGATCGGTCCTTGGTGGATTTATCGTCGGTGTCTTCGAGAATCTCGTCAGCACCTACGTGCCGGGCGTCGGTACCGAGCTCAAACTGCCGATCGCGCTGGCGTTGATCGTGACAGTCCTTGTCATAAGGCCGTCCGGGTTGCTCGGACGCGTGGTCGTCAAGCGGGTGTAAGCATGAGCGCGATTGAAGAGACTCTCGGCCAGACTGTGGCCGCCGTCGAAGTCCGGAAGTCGTCGATGCCGACGGTTGCGAGGCTGGTTTTGCTGCTCGGTCTCCTCGTCATTCCGCTGGGCGTGAGTGATTTCGTCGTGTTCCAGGTGACGACGGTTCTGATCTATGCCATCGCCATTCTGGCCTTGAATCTGCTGACCGGGGCGAGCGGGCAGTTCTCGCTCGGGCAGAGTGCGTTCTATGCGGTCGGAGCCTACACGGCGGCGATCATGATGGAGGTGTACGGCGTCAACTATGCGCTGACGCTCCCGGCAGCCGGCGTAATCTGCTTTCTCTTCGGATTCTTGTTTGGTCTTCCCGCACTGAGGCTGTCCGGAGTGTATCTCGCTCTTGCGACGTTTGCCCTGGCGGTCGCGATGCCTCAGATCCCGAAGCTCGCGGTGCTGGAGCCCTGGACGGGTGGCGTGCACGGGCTTGTCGTCAACAAGCCGGAGGCGCCGTTCGACCTGCCGTTGTCCCAGGACGCGTGGCTCTATTATTTTACCCTGTCCGTGGCCGTGGTCATCTACTGGCTTTGCGCGAACCTGCTGCGCAGTCGTACTGGACGGGCGATGCTGGCCGTGCGCGACAATGAGATTGCGGCGTCGGCGCTCGGGGTCGACTTGTCGCTCTACAAGACACTGGCATTCGGCACGAGCGCCGCGTTCACGGGGGTGGCTGGAGCGCTTGGAGCGATTGTCGTGCAGTTCGTCGCTCCGGACAGCTTCACCTTCCAGTTGTCGATTGCGATCTTCGTCGGAATGATCGTCGGCGGCGTGGGATGGCTTCCCGGTTCGCTGGTCGGCGCAGTCTTCATCGTTTTCGTGCCGAATTTGGCCGAGGGGATTTCGAAGGGTCTCTCAGGCGCGGTGTTCGGCGTCATCCTGTTTGCCGTCATCTTTGCCTTGCCGCATGGGGCGCGACAGATCGCGGATTGGATCGCAAAGCGATTGCCGCGATGACGACGCGTTGACCGATTTCGAGAGCGTCCCACGGCGGCGTGCCGGCATGAATCTCCGCCAAAGACAGCGTCGCGCGGGATCGGCAGGCGCCCGCGCGATGCGCGGTGTCGTACCCCGACATTCGTGCCTTCCAGATATCAGCGTTACCGATGCCGCCCATCATCGCGACAGTTCTTCATTCGAGCGACGTCAACTCCTAGGTTGACTTTTACAACGCAAGCAACACCAACCAAGAGCAAGTAAATGACCAATTCGTTCGCGAAAGCGGTCGCCGATGAGGCGATCTTACGGAGCTCCCTCGAGGAAGCCGATATCGTGGTTTCCGCGTTGGTGTTGGCGCATCTCGGTGGCGACCTGAGCATTTTGGATGAGGTGAAGCCGTTCATCCATGGCGCCTGGAACTATCAGGAGAAAATACCGGACGAGCTCAAGAAGAACATTCGCGAGCGTCTCGTGGCGACGCTGATCGAGTCGGCGAAGTCGAACCGCCCACTGGTGCGCGGATTGTCTGATGCTGCGCTCAAGAAGATCATGTGTGTCGGCGCGGGACAGGAAATTCCCGACGAGTATCTGCCGCTCATGGCTGAGGAGCTGCGTCTGAACGACGAGGATCACCGAGCGTTGCAGTGGCGTCGGGATCCGCGGGAGCTGCCTCGTGAGGACTTCAAGGTTGTTGTTATCGGGGCTGGTCTTTCGGGGATTTGCGCCGGCATGCGCCTGAAGGAGGCCGGAATCCCGTTCGATATCTTGGAAAAGAACGACGAGCTTGGGGGTACCTGGTATGAGAATTCGTACCCTGGCTGCGGGGTCGATACCGCCAACCATATCTATTCGTTCTCGTTTCATCCGAAGCCGGATTGGACGCGGCATTTCTCCAAGCAGAAGGAGATCCTGAACTACATCAAGGATGTGGCGGATCGGTTCGACTTGCGCGGGCAAATCCGATTCGGCGTCGAGGTCGAGAAATTCGAATGGGACGATGACGCGTCGCTCTGGTCTGTGACTGTGCGCGGCAAGGACGGATCGAGGAAGACCATGCGCTGCAACGCCGTGATCACGGCCGTCGGGCTGCTGAACCGTCCGGCGATCCCGGCGATTCCGGGGTTGAGCGAGTTCAAGGGCGAGTGCTTGCACACCGCACAATGGGATCACAATGTCGATCTGCGCGGCAAACGTGTCGTTATGATCGGCACGGGCGCCAGCGGGATGCAGGTCGGGCCGGAGATCGCCCCCGAGGTTGCGAGCCTGACGATCTTCCAGAGGTCGCCGCACTGGGCCGCGAAGAACCCGCTTTATCATTCGGCGGTTTCCGAGGGGCAGGTCTGGGCCCTGAAGAACATTCCGCTGTTCAACGAGTGGCAGCGCTTCTTGCTGTTCTGGGCGTCTTCCGACGTGTTCCATTCGACGCTTCAGATGGACGATAAATGGACCAGGCCCGAGCAGTCTCTCAATCAGGCCAATCACGAAATGCGCGAGATGCTGATCGCGCATATTCGCGAGGAGCTCGGTGGTGATGAGGAACTGATCGCGAAATGCGTCCCGAGCTATCCGCCATACGGAAAGCGGATGCTGCGCGACAATTACTGGTATCGCATGCTTCGTCGCGAGAACGTCAAACTCGTCACGGATCGGATTGACCGCGTCACCGCCGACGCCGTTGTGTCCAAGGACGGCCAGGTCCACGCAGCGGACGTCATTCTCCTCGCGACGGGATTTCAGGCAGGCAAGGTGCTCTGGCCGATGTCCATCCGCGGAAGCGGCGGCGTCGAGCTCGAGAAGGAGTGGGGCGAGGACGATCCGCGAGCCTATCTGGGCATGACGATGCCGAAATTCCCCAACCTCTTCCTGACCATGGGGCCGAACACGGGCCTCGCGCACGGAGGAAGCATGATCTTTCACATCGAGTGCCAGATCAAATACATCCTGCAGGCCTTGCGCGAGATGATCGAAAGCGGGCACTCAGCCCTGGAGGTCCGTCGCGAGGTGCACGATTTGTACAACGTGCTCGTCGACGAGAAATGCAGGAATATGGTGTGGTCGCATTCCGGCGTGACCAGCTGGTACAAGAACAAGAACAATCGCGTGACGACGACGTCGCCTTGGCGCCTTGTTGACTACTGGGACCTCACGCAAGCGTTCGATCCGTCCGAATACCGCATCTTCTCGCCGCGCCCGGCGGCGAGTGAGGCGCGGACGGCACACGATGAGTCTGTGGCGTAAGAGGAGGGAAGGGGAAGTCTGATGAAACATGTCGAGACCTATATGGACGTCGCGGGGATTCCGCTGCGGCTGGTGAGAGGCGGCCAGGGAAGTCGCGTTCTGTTCCTTCATGGTGCCGCCGGCCTGCAGGGATGGGTGCCGTTCTTCGAGGCGCTCAGCGCGTCGCACGAAGTCGTGGCGACGGAGCATCCCGGCTTCGGTCTTTCGCATGCCCAGACGTGGGCCGACACGATGGCGAAGTTGGCGGATTTTTACGTTTCGGTCCTCAAGAATTCCGAACTCGGAAAAGTGCATCTCATCGGCAGCTCGCTCGGCGGGTGGCTCGCAAGCGAGATTGCGATCCGCGATCAATCGCTACTTCGCAGTCTCGTGCTGCTCGCCCCCGCGGGCATGAATTCGCCCGAAATCCCTGTACCGGACTTCTCAAGCTGGTCCTATCCGGAATTGATGAGGCAGGTGTTCGCCGACCCCAAGATCGCCGAACAGGTTCTTTCGCAACCGCTCTCGGCGGCGCAGCAGGAGCTGCGGGCGAACAATGGCATCGCCGTCGCGCGTCTCGGGCGCGCGGGCTTGCATAACCCTGCGCTCGCCCAATCGCTGTCGACGGTGAAGATCGCCACGACGATCATTTGGGGAGATACGGATCGCGTAACTCCAACGGAATATGCGCCTTTGTGGAAGCATGCGATGCCGCATGCGCGCTTGCATATCATTCCGCAGTGCGGCCATCTCCCCCAGGTGGAACGACTGCCGAACGTCTTGGAGGCGATTGGACCACAGCTCGCAGACTAGCGCCGCGCTATCCGTTCCTGCGCGAGCCTCTGGATAGCTAATTTCGCAAAGTCGAGTAGGGGCGGGCAATCAAATGGCCCGCCCCTAACGTGTTTCGAGAGGACGAGTTCCAACACAATCGCCCCGTAGCGGACATGATGTACTGCAATCGCCAGGCGCCCTTGAATTACGGCAGCGAGACCGATTGCGTCCGAATGTCCTGGGCGGTCTTCTGAAGCCGCACGAGATACCGTTTCTTTGCAGCGGCCTCGTTCAGCGTGCCTGAAATCAAATTGATGCTGATCGCCGCGACGACGCTGCCGCCCTGGTCGCGAATTGGAACAGCGATGCCGCAAATCGCTGGGTCGAGTTCGCCATCGACCCAGGAGTAGCCCCGCTCATGCGTCAACTGCAGTTCCCGAGCGAGTCGCTTGGTGTCGATGATCGTGCGTGGCGTAACCGATTTGAGCGGCGTGGTCGCGAGGTATTGTTCTCGCTGGTCCGACGGGAGATTGGCCAGAAGCACGCGCCCTAGCGAGACGAGGTGCGCGGGAAGCCGGCTGCCAATGCCGAGATTGGCGGAGAGGATTCTCCGCGCGGGAAGTCTCAGCGCATAGACGATGTCGGTTTCATCGAGCACGGCGAGCGCGCAGGATTCGCCGATGTCATTGCGGAGATCTTCGAGCGCCCGCTGGGCATAGCCCCAAAATGGCAGCGCGTTGAGATAGGACAATCCAAGACCCAGCGCGCGAGGCCGCAAGCGGAAGTAGCGGCCGTCGGCTTCGCAATACTTCAACTTGACCAGGGTTGCGAGCATGCGCCGCGCGGTTGCGCGATTGAGGCCCGCGTGGTCAGCGGCCTCCGACAGCGTGTGCCGCCCCGGCGAACGGCCGAGCGCTTCGATCAAGGCGAAACCTCGCTCAATCGCGCGTACGTATCCATCACTCTCTTTCGGCATTCGTCGACAGCCCCTTGCGGAGTCGGAAGGTTCCGCGCATAGTGTTTCATAAATCGACTGATTAGTTCGCCAGGCGAACAGTATGGGAGAAGCCGCGATGACGCAAGCGTCCGCATTCGAGACCGACTTCTGGAAAGACGCCAATTTGCGAAAGGTGTGGGACGAGATCGTGCCCGGCGAACCGCGCAAGACGATCCCCTACAAGCTGACGCTGGAAGCCATTCAGCTCTACTGCCGCTCTGTCGGTGAGGATCACCCGCTCTACTTCGACGAGGCATACGCCAAGACGACTTCGTACGGCGGGCTGATCGCGCCGCCGTCGATCCACATTCTGCTGATGTTTGCCTGCACCCCGACCGACGACTGGATGCGAACGCCGGGCACCATCAATGCCGGCCAGTCTTGGAGCTACAACAAACCGGCGCGGCCCGGCGACACCATCACCTTGCAGGCCCGCGCACTGGACAAGTTCATCAAGCGCGAGCGCCTCTTCGTCGTCCACGACAACGTCTTCTTCAATCAGCATGGCGACGTCATCTGCTCCGGCCGCGGCCAGACCATCCGTCCCGCGTAATCGCAGCAAGAGACAGGGAAACACAGCATGAGCACCAGCTTCGAAGAACTCGCCGTCGGCGATACGATCAACGGTCCGAAATTCGACGTCTCGCGGGAATCGATCCGTCTATTTTGCGACGGATCGCTCGACTACAACCCGCTGCATCTCGACGACGACTATATGAAGAACAGTTTCGGCAAGACCAATTTCGGTGGCATCATCATGCATGGCATGAACAATTTCGGGCTGATCACCCGGATGCTGACCGATTGGGCCTATCCCGCCGGCGCTATTCAGCGCCGCCTGGAGACGCGCTGGCTCAAGCCGGTCAAGCCGGGCGACACAATTACGCCCGTGGGCGTGGTGAAGTCCAAGCAGTCGACGCAGAAATCACGTTGGGTGCTGATCGATGTATTGGTCCGCAATCAAAGGGACGAACACGTCGCTGCCGGTGAAGCCATGGTCGAATTCCCCTTATCCGGTTCAACCGTGGCCTGACCGGTGAGTAAAACGAGGATTGCGATCGCAGGCGCGGGTGTCGGCGGTTTGACCGCCGCGCTCAGCCTGCATGCGGCGGGCTTTGATGACGTGGTGTTGCTGGAGGCGGCACGTGAAATTCGCGACGTCGGCGTCGGCATTAATCTTCCGCCGCACGCGGTTCGCGAACTGAGCGAATTGGGGCTCGAGGAAGAGCTCGCGCGATCAGGATTGCCGACCAAGGAATTGGCCTATTACGATCCTGCCGGCCAATTGATTTGGGCCGAACCTCGCGGTCACGATGCCGGATACCGCTGGCCGCAATACTCCATCCATCGCGGTCAGCTGCAACGCATTCTTGTAGAGGCCGTACGCAAACGCCTGGGCCTGTCAGCCATCAAGACCGGACAGCGCGTGCTCCGCGTGGATCAAGAAAGCGCCGGGCAAGTGCACGTCGGAGCGATCGACCAGTCCTCGGGTCAATCGGTATCCCATTTCGCCGAAGTGCTCGTAGCGGCCGATGGTATCCGTTCGGCGATCAGGGACGGCCTACGCGGCGGCGTGACGCCGATCGCATCGAACGGCTGGGTCATGTATCGCGGCACCACACGTGCCGAACCGTTTCTCACCGGGGCGACGATGATCATCCTGGGGGACGAGAGACAGCGGATTGTGGTCTATCCGATCGCGCCCGGCCTGCTCAACTGGCTGCTGGTGCGCCCGCGAGGAGATACCGCTGCCGCCGAGTTGGGCAATTGGAACGTATCCGTTTCACCCGAGGTCGTGGCGTCGTACGTCGATCAGTATCGTTTCGACTGGCTGGACATTCATCGCCTCGTCGGTGCGGCGTCCGAAGCGTATGAATATCCGATGGCTGACATCGACCCGCTGCCGCGTTGGGTGTTTCGGCGCTGCGCGCTGCTCGGCGATGCCGCGCACGCGATGTATCCTTTCGGATCCAATGGCGCTTCGCAGGCCATTCTCGATGCGCGTGTGTTTGCTTACGAGCTTGCGAGTGGTCGCACGATTGACGAAGCCCTGAACGGCTATGAGACGCGCCGCCGCCCGGTTGCGAGCGGCGTACAATTGGCGAACCGTCGTCAGGCCGGCGACGTCATGGCCAAAGTGAGCGCCATGGCCCGGCGTGGTGCCCATGGCGATGCCGCAAGCGAACTGCAGGACGCCGAGCGCAGCTACCGGCAACTCGCCGGCTTCGACGTCGACGAGTTGAACAATCGCAAATCCTGGAGCGTGCGGGTGCGCTCGTAACCGGGACGGATCGAAACGAAAGATATGGGAGGTGTGCGGATGAGATTGCTTGGTGCCTGGTCGCGTCGGGGGATACTTGCTGCGGCGTTACTTGCGGGACAATGCCTGATTGCGACCGCGCAGGAAGCCTATCCGACCCGATCGATCCGGCTGCTCGTAGGATTCGCGGCAGGCGGTGCCACCGACGTTACCTTCCGCAAACTTGGCGAACTTGCATCCAAGCAACTCGGCCAGCCGATCATCATCGAGAACAAGCCCGGCGCAGGCGCTACGCTCGCGCCCTCCACCATGGCAAAGACCGAAAAGCCGGACGGCTACACGATCGCGGTCGCGACAGCAGGATTGCTGCGCTATCCGTACATGCAGAAGGTCGATTGGGATCCGATCAAGGACTTCACCTGGATTGCCGGTCTCGGCGGCTACAGCTTTGCGCTCGCGGTCAACGCGGACTCGCCGCTGAAAAACATTGGCGACCTCATCGCCTACGCCAAGGAAAACCCGGGCAAGCTGACGATCGCGACCGCCGGCGCCGGCACCACCATGCATCTGCTGGCGGAGGCGCTGGCCGGAATGGCAGAAATCGAGATCACGCATGTCGGCTACCGCGGCAGCAGCGAGGCCGGTACCGCCGTGCTCGGTGGTCACACCATGGCCACGGTGGATGCGGTCGGCACCATCCTGCCCAATATCGAGTCAGGCAGGATGCGCGTTCTGCTGTCCTTCGACGCGCAGCCGACGGACTGGCTGCGGGGCGTGCCGACGGCGAAAAGCCTGGGTTACGACCTCGTCTATCCCGCGCCTTACGGACTTGTCGGGCCCAAGGACATGCCCGCGCCGATCGTCGACAAGCTGTATCAGGCCTTTAAGGCCGCGGCCGAAAGCGACGAGTATCACAAGCTGCTCGAGACGTTGAAGCAGACGGAATGGCATCGTGCGCCACGCGAGTACGAGCAATGGGCAAAAGAATTCTATGTTTCGGAGCGTTCGCTTGTCGATCGCGCCAAGCTCTTGCGACAGCCATAAGAGAGGCAAGCGCGCGGTTCGACCGCTGATCGGAGAAGTACATGACCTGGATTGCAAAGATGAAGATGTTCCGCCTCGCTATCGGTCTGGCGTTGCTGTCGCTTACGGTCTCGCTGGCTCCCGCATCTGCCCAGCAATTTCCGCCAAGCCAGATCAAGATTGTGGTTCCCTTCCCGGCGGGGGGCACGACGGACATCCTCGCGCGCTTCATCGCTCAATATCTCGGCGAGAAGCTCGGGGTCTCGACCATCGTGGAAAACCGCGCTGGTGCGTCGGGCACCATCGGGTCCGAGATGGTGGCAAAATCCCCGGCGGACGGCAGCGTGCTGCTGATCACCGCAACCCATCACGTCATCAATCCAAGCCTATTCCGCAAACTGCCATACGACACCGAAACCGCGTTCTCGCCGGTGGCGGTGGTCGCGAGCGCGCCGAACGCGCTTGTGGTTTCCAAGGATTTTCCGGCGAAGAACGTCGCCGAACTGATCGCCATGGCCAAGAAAGATCCTGGCAAGCTGTCGTTCGGCTCCTCGGGCATCGGCGGCGCCAATCATCTGTCCGGCGAACTGTTCAAGCAAATGGCGGGCGTCGATATCGTTCACATTCCCTACAAGGGCGCTGCGCCGGCAATGAACGATCTGCTCGGCGGCCATATCCCGATCATGTTCGACACGCTGCCGACCGTGCTTCCGGCCGCTTCGGCCGGCAATATTCGCGTGCTCGCCGTCACCAGCATGACGCGTGCTGCGTCGCTTCCCGACGTTCCGACGCTCGACGAGGCCGGCGTCAAGGGTTTTGAGGCGACGGCGTGGTTTGGCTTGTACATGCCGGCGGCGAATGGCAATGCGGCCTATACCCGCCTGGTGGAAGTGATGAAGGAAATCCTGGCCACGCCGGCGATCGCCGAGAAATTTGCAACTCAAGGCGTCGCCCCCCGGCAAATTGTCGGGTGCTGATTTCACGCGCTTTGTGGATGCCGAAATCAAGAAATGGTCTGCCGTAGTGAAGACCGCCAACGTGCCCCTGGAATAGGCGCACGCAGACACAGACGAAAACATCATGACCGACAAGGAAGCCTTCAGTGGAATTCGCGTCCTGGATCTTAGCCAGGGCATCGCGGGACCTCACAGCGCGATGCTGCTGGCGCAGCATGGCGCCGACGTCATCAAGGTGGAGCCGATCGCAGGAGATTGGGGGGCGTACCCTCGGCCGCCCCTATGGTCAGAACACCGCGCACTCGATCGCCTTCAACCGGGGCAAGCGGTCGATCGCCCTCGACCTGACCAAACCGCGCGGGCTCGAAGTCGCGCGCATGCTGATGAAACAGAGCGACGTCGTCATCGAGGCGTTCCGGCCCGGCGTGATGGCGAAATACGGTCTGGCCTATGAGGACGCGAAGGCCGCCAATCCCGGCATCATCTATTTGTCGATCAATGGATTTGGCAGCCGGGGCCCCAATGCGATGCTGCCGGTGACAGACGCGGTGATTCAGGCCTTTTCGGGCTTGATGACGGTCGCCCGGTCAAGCGATGGTGTGCCCAACCGTCTCACCATGATCCCGGTCGACGTTGTCACCGGTCTCTATGCGTTCCAGTCGGTCGCGACCGCGTTGGTACGCAAATTTCGGTTTGGAACGGGCAGCCATATCGAAGCCAGCCTGATGCAGGCGGCCGCGGCATTCCAGGCGGCAAAGATCATGGAATATCATCTGGAAGGCGGCGAGCCGCAGCCGCTCTATTCTCCTGTAGCGACGATGCGCACCAGCGACGGTTATCTCAACGTCACGGCGATGCGGGAGCAGCACTTCGTTGCCCTGTGCGAAGTCATTGGACGGCCCGAGGTTGCGGCCGATCCAGTCTATCAAGGCCGCGAACTGCGGATAAAAAACGAAGCGTCCTTGCTCGCGATCCTGCGTACGGAGTTCGCCAAACAGCCGACCGCCCATTGGGCGGAAAAATTGACGGCGGCCGGCGTGATGAACGCGCCGGTACAGACTTACGGCGATTTTCTCGATCATCCGCAAACCAAGGCTCTCAGCGCGGTGGAATATGTCGAACATCCCGGCGTCGGCACGATCGCGGTCGCGCAGATACCGGGTACGCCCCCAGTTGCGAGCCAACCGGTCAGCCGCAGCCGGTCGCCTTTGATCGGCGAACACACTGCTGAAATACTCGACGAAATCGGTTTCGATGAGGCTGAAATCCGCGCAATGCGGGCGGACGAGTCGATCGCGGTGCAATGAGGACGTCGTGACGGACGACAGACAGATCCGAATCGAGTGCCCTATGAGCCGGCATAGTTCGCGGCGCAAGGTTGGAAAGTCTGTCCGATAGGGCAGCGAGCCCACAGCTTTCGCAAGGAGCCGGCTCAAGGATTTTAGTTCGAGGTAGCGACGAAAATGGTGCGGACAGTTTCAGCTTCCTGCTGGCTGACGACGAGCTTCTTACCCCTTGCGCCGTAACCGAGCGGGACTGTCGTCCCGGTCCATTTGCCTTTCTTTCGGGCGCCAGCGACTTTGTCCCTGACACTCTCCGATGCCAGCTCCTGCTCCAATTGAGCGAAGGACAGCAGCACGTTCAGGAGCAAGCGGCCCGTGGAAGTGGACCGTGCGACAGTTCGCTTTCATCCAACTCTGTTCGTCCTCCGCCAAGACGTCCGAGCGGCTGAATCGTACACGCACACCAGGTGCGGCTCACGACCGTCGGTTGGCCGCCCGATCCGTCGACTGACGGTCGCAGGCCGTTCGTCATGGGAATCCATCTGCCACAGGTCTAAAGGGGATCCGGTGCAAATGAAGATAGCGATCGTGGTGCTCGGCGTTGCCGTCGCCGGATGCAATCAGACCACGAGTTCGACCGCCGACCGATCGCCCGTGGGCCAGCAGCTGACGGCCGGCCGGACCTCGGCCAAGCAGGCTGCAGCTCGCTGCGCCGAAACCGCCCAACGGGCCGCCGACGCCCAGACCAACGCCGCCATGGTTGGTGGTGCGCTTTCCATGGTCGGCGGTTTCGGTGGGATGGGCGGGCGCGGTGGCGAAGTGGCGGCCCAGGCGGCGTCGATGGGCGGCTCCGTCATTCAGTCGCAAGCCAATGACAATGCGACCGCTGCGCTGGAGCGCGACTGTCGATGATGGCGCAACGTTCGAAGCAAGCAATCTGCGCCCTGGCCGGGCTTCTGTTCGCGTGGGCGACCGTGGCCGCGGCCGCGCAGACCCTCACGGCACGTGATGCAGGTTCGGTTGTCGGCTTGCTCGAAGCGCTGAAGCCGGACCTCGGGCGTCTTGCCTACGACGAGGAGGTCGCCGACGCATGGTTCGAGCAGGACGGCGACCATCGTGGCCTGATCGCCAAGGCCGGATTCACAAAGGCGACGTGGAAGGCGGCCCTTGACGCGACCATGAAAGGCTTCTTTGCCTCGCTCCCCGAACCCGAAATCGAGGCGAGGTTCGGCAAGCTCCGTAAGCGGGCAAACGACGATCGCAGCTGAACGCAGACCAGAAGCGCGCGCTCCTGGACCTCATCGAGGAGCAGGCCGCGCAGTTGCGCACCTGGCGGGAGCAGGGGAAATCCAGCTTGGCGATCGTGCGTCCCCTGGCGCCGCGGCTCCATGATCTTGTGGCCGGAGCGCAAGACGAGTGAGAAAGTGCCGCACGGACGTCGCAATGCGATTTCGGGCACTCGGGACCAACCGGGGCCCCACAAAAGCCGTGGCGGCGGCCGACGAACCGTCGATGAGCCTGGCGATCTGACCGCGTAGCGGAAAGGCCCCGGAAAGTCCCTTCTTTGCGCACGATCAGTCTAATGATAGTAACAATAGACCGGTGACAGTAATAGTAGACCGGTTATCCAAGGGTCTCCGGCTCCTGCGCGAATTCGCAGACGGTTCGGGCGCGCCTTTGGAGCTATTGCTCCGCGGGGACCGCGCGGCCGCGTTCGCCGCACAGATCGGATCGGCGCTATGGGGCGGGGGATCGCTCGGTGACTGCAACTCCATTTGCGATGAAGCGACTGTCCACGGAAGACGTTCCTCGTCGAGAGCGGATGGCTTTCGTGCATGATTTCGTGGCGCGTCATGTCGGCGGACTCTATTTTCGCCCTGCCGACAGCAATAATGTCCGCATCGATCTGGAAGCTATGCTGCTCCCTGGCGGGCTGACCATCGGCCGTAGTCTGTACGCACCAATGCACGGCGCCCGGACGCGTGACCTGCTTCGGGACGGGCGCGAGCATTATCTGCTGACGATCCACAACGAGAGCCACGAGATATCAGTCGACGGCAAGAAGCCGGTCAAGGTGGCGGCCGGTGACGTCATGCTGGTGAATGAAGGGATTTGCTCTGAATTCTGGCTAGGCAAGCCCATGTCCGTCGATGTCGTCTCGCTCGATCATCAGTCGCTCACCGGTCTCGCCCCGCGTATAGCGCTGGAAGCGAGCTACGTCATCTCTTCGACGGCTTCGTCGGTGCCGTTATTGGCCACCTATGTCGAGGCGCTCCGTCGGAATCCGCCGAACTCGATCAAGGCTGGTGAAGTCGCCTCCCGTCACGTCTACGATCTAACCGCCCTGGTTCTCGATGGATTTGTCCGCGGCGGCGCCGAGCGAAACGAACCCAGCATTGCGACGGCGCGACTGAGACTCGTTCAAAAGGATATTCTGGAGCGGCTGTCCGACCATGGCCTTCACATCGATGCTGTCGCGAAACGCCAGGGCGTGACGCCGCGCTACATACAACGCCTTTTCGAGCGTGAAGGAACGACCTTTACGGACTTCGTTCGCGAGCGCAGGCTTGAACTGGCCTTCCGTCTTCTGAGGGAGCGCGGTGCCACATCCAGCACGATCACCGCCATCGCCCATGATGCCGGATTTGCCGAAATCTCGTCGTTCAACAGGGCGTTTCGGAAACGCTACGATACGACGCCCTCGGAGATCAGAGTGGCAAATCTGACCAGATAAAATCAACGGCAGTCGCTTTTGACTCGTGCTTGCAGGAGGTGAGGGCAGTCCTCGATATCAACGAAGCTTGATTGCTTCGTTTCGATCGCAATGACAGCGTCGAACCTGAATTTATCATGCTTGGGCGACGCGAAGATTTCGCCCTTTTGTTCGTCCTCTGCAAAGGTTGTTCGTTCTCAGCTGAGACGATCGCGCCCGGCATTCCCTATCGTTCCGGACGAACGGTGCGGTTCTACGCGCCGCAAAGCGCGTGGAACGACACAAGTGACCGCAACCCCATTTGCGATGCAGCGATTGTCCACGGAAGACGTTCCGCATCGGGACAGGCTCGCCTTCGTGCATGATTTCGTCGGACGTCATATTGGCGGTCTGAATTTCCGTCTTCTCGACTGCGAAAACGTCCGCATCGATCTAGCCGCCATGCAGCTCCCCGGTGAGCTGACCGTCGGCCAGACATGGTTCCCTCAGGTGCACGGTGCGCGCACACGTGACCTGCTCCAGGACGGTCGCGAGCACTATCTGCTGGCAATTCATAACCAAGATTACGAAATTTCGATCGACGGCAAGGAGCCTGTCAGAGTGGCTGCCGGCGACCTGTCGCTCGTGAACGAAGCCGTTTGCTCCGAATTCTGGTTCGGAAAGCCTCAGACGGTCGATGTGATGGCGCTCGATCGCCAACTGCTTGCCAGGCTGGCCCCGCGCGTCGACATGGAAGCGAGCTATATTCTGCCTGCAGCGGCAGCCGATATGCGGTTGCTGACAGCTTATGCCGACAATCTTCGTTCAAGCCCGCCGACTTCCGAGAAGGCGCGCGAGATGGCCTCGCGCCACATCTATGATCTCACCGCCCTGGTTCTCGATGGGTTTGTCCGCGGCGGCGCCGAGCGAAACGAAATCAGCATTGCGGCGGCGCGATTGAAACTCGTTCAGAAGGATATTCTCGAACGGTTATCCGATCACGGTCTTCACATCGATGCCGTCGCGAGACGCCAGGGCGTGACGCCGCGCTACATTCAGCGCCTTTTCGAGAGCGAAGGCACGACCTTCTCGGACTTTGTTCGCGAGCGCAGGCTTGAACTGGCCTTCCGTTTTCTCCAGGAGCGCGAGCCCGCATCCAGCACGATCACTGCCATCGCCTACGACGCCGGCTTCTCCGACATTTCATCGTTCAACAGGGCATTTCGGAAGCGCTTCGAGGCGACGCCCTCGGAGATCAGAGCAGCCGTTCTGATCAGATAAGTATTCCTCGAGATCATTCGAAATATCGCCGCACGCGAGGTGAGTGTGCGTGTGGCATTTGGTGCTTGTTTGTCACCAGGCGATGCAAATGTCTCGCGCTGTTCGTCCCCTGCAAAGGTCGTTCATTCCTGACCGAGACGATCATGCACGCCCTTCCGTATCGTCTCGCATGAACGGCGCGGAATATTCCCCGCGCCGCAATTGCGTCGGAGGTGTCTTGAGACGGTTCGATATTTTCGAAGCGCAACTTCCTTCGGCGAGCAACGATAAAGAGAGTGCAAGATTGATGATGATCGGTACACGCTGCGAATAGCCGAAGCCACGCCCACCCGGAAACGGACTGGCGGAGAGCTGTGCCGGGCAACACGCCATCTTCTGGCCGCGGTGTCTTACGCCGGCGCCGTGCGACCGATCGCGCCACGACGGAAGCATCTCCTCCCGAATTCATCCGAAGGAAACGCTGACCACCGAGGTCAGCAGGATCACGACATACGTTCTTCAAAGGCAAGACTATGAAAGCTCACAATCCGAAACTCTCCGCGCGTCCCTTTTCCAGCCTGAAAGCCAGCCTTCTCTCGGCGACGGCGCTGGTCGCCGCCGGCGCACCGCTGGCGCAGCCGTCGTTGGCGGTTGAGTATAGATATGAGGTGCCGGGGCCGCACAATACGGCAATAACCGTCAGCGGACCCGGCGATACGATCTATGCCGCCGATGGCGTGACCGCCGTTTTTGGGGGCACGGTCGCATTCTCTGCCGCGTCCGGAGTCTTGAACCTCGGCAGCGCCAGCGATCCGGATAGCGCGATCATCTTTTCGCCGACGAGCATGACCGGTCCCATCGCCGGGTCGAGCATTTCGTTGGTCACGGGCAGGCTACAACTGGGCAGCGCCGCCGCCCGCAGCTTCTTCGAGTCTGCGTCTCTGACTCTCTCGGGCGGTGTTTTCAATCTGAACGGCGAAGACCAGATTCTTCATGGTGTGACGGCTCTGGCCGGCTCGAGAATTGTCAACGACACTGCCGGCACGAGCGTGACCTTGACCGTGGGCTCGAACTCTGGCGCGACCCGCGTCCTTGCCGGCACGATTGCCGATGGCGCGGGACAATTGGGTCTGCGCATCGTGGGAAATGATTGGGTGCGCATCAGTGGCTACAACAGCTATTCCGGCGGCACGACCGTGGTGGGCGGCAAGCTGGAAGTGGGGCATTCCAATGCGCTCGGAACAGGTGCGTTGCGCCTTGATGGGTCCCGGCTGCTCCTCGACAACGGCATCACAATCGCCAACAATACTGAGATCGCAGGTTTATCGCGCTTCACCGTTGACGGTTCGGATACGGCGACGCTGAGCGGAGCCGTTACGAGCGGTGACGACCGCGATCTGATAAAGGACGGCCAGGGTACGCTGCTGCTGACGAACGCCGCCAACGCCTACCGCAACACCATCGTCCAGCAAGGCACGCTAGTCGGCAACGCCGATTCGATCCGGGGCGATGTCAGCAATGGCGGGACGGTGGTGTTCGATGAGCCGAGCGATCTCACCTTTGGCGGCAACATCAGCGGCCTGGATAGCGGCGTCAACGGAACGATGGTCAAGCGTGGCGCGGGCAACCTGACCCTTGCCGGAAACTCGTCGCTCGACTGGACCGTCGAGGCCGGTTCGCTCAACTCCACGGCCGAGCGCTTCCACGGCAATGCCGTTCTGCATGCCGATGCATCCCTGCAATTCAATCAGGCGGCGAATGCGACCTATGCCGGCGCGCTGTCGGGGGAGGGATTTTTCGTCAAGGTCGGCAACGGCATGCTGACCCTGACCGGGAACAACAGCCATACGGGCGGCACCATCATCGGAGATGGCACGCTCCAGATCGGCAATGGCGGCACGACGGGCTCGATCGCCGGCGATGTCCTGGCCAGCGGCACGCTCGCCTTCAACCGCTCGAACGAGATGACCTTCGCCGGCGTCATCAGCGGCGCTGGCCGCGTTCGCCAGATCGGCTCGGGCAGAACCGAACTGACGAGCAACTCCAGCGGCTTCACCGGCTCGACCGCGGTCGAGAACGGCACGCTGGTGGTAAACGGCCAACTCGGCGGCCTGATGGATGTGCTATTGGCGGGCCGCCTGCAAGGCACCGGCACGGTAGGCAGCACGTTCGTCAACGGCACCATCGCGCCCGGCAATTCGATCGGAACGCTGAACGTCGCCGGCAACATCACCTTCAACCCGGGCTCGATCTATGAGGTCGAGGTCAATGCGGCGGGTGCGGGGGACCGCATCAACGCCACCGGCACGACCACGATCGACGGCGGCACGGTGAGGGCGCTGGCCGGCAAGGGCAATTACGCGCCGTCCACCCGCTACACGATCCTCCATGCCGATGGCGGCCGGACGGGCACCTTCACGGGCGGCGTGACCTCGAATCTCGCCTTCCTCGATCCCTCGCTCAGCTATGACGCCAATAACGTCTATCTGACAATGACCCGTAACAGTATCGACTTCGCCGCTGTCGGCGTTACACGCAACCAGATCGCCACCGGCGGCGGCGTGGAAAGTCTCGGGTTCGGGAATCCGGTCAATAATGCGGTGCTGAACCTCTCGGCCGATCAGGCGCGCAATGCCTTCGACCAGCTCTCGGGCGAGATCCACGCCTCGGCCAAGTCCGCGCTGCTCGAGGACAGCCGCTTCCTGCGCGATGCGGCGATCGATCGCCTGCGCTCGGCCTTCGACGCGGTCGGGGCAGAGAGGAGCCCGGTCATGAGCTACGCCTCAGCCGGTCCGGAATATGTGCCCGCCAGCACCGACCGCTTCGCGGTCTGGGGGGCGTGCCTTCGGCTCCTGGGGCCACACGGACGGCGACGGCAATGCCGCGCGCTTCAACCGTTCGACCGGCGGCTTCTTCGTCGGCGCGGATGCTTCGGTGTTCGACGCCGGGCGCTTCGGTGCGGTGGCAGGCTACAGCCGCACGACTTTCGACGTGAAGGACCGCCGCTCCTCGGGCTCAAGCGACAACTATCATCTCGGCCTCTATGGTGGCTCGCAATGGGGCGATCTCGCCTTCCGCACCGGTGCTGCCTACACATGGAACGACATCTCCACCTCGCGGAACGTGACGTTCTCCGGCTTCACGGACAGCCTGAAGGGCGACTACAACGCCGGTACCGCCCAGGTCTTCGGTGAACTGGCCTACGGCATCGGCAAGCGCGAGGCCCGGTTCGAGCCCTTCGCGAACCTCGCTTATGTCAATTTGCGCACCGACGGTTTTACCGAAAGGGGCGGCGCGGCTGCGCTGACCAGCGCTTCCGCCAACACGGATGCGACCTTCACCACGCTCGGCCTGCGCGCTTCGACGACGTTCGGCCTGAACAACGCTGTCGTGACGGCCAGGGGGACGCTCGGCTGGCGTCATGCCTTCGGTGACATGTCGCCGTTCTCGACGATGCGGTTTGCCGGCGGTGGCGATGCCTTCACGATCGGCGGCGTGCCGATCGCGCGCAATGCGGCGGTGGTGGAAGCCGGTCTCGACTTCGCGCTGACGCCGAATGCCGTGCTCGGGGTCTCCTATGGCGGCCAGTTCGGCTCGGGCGTTTCCGACCAATCGGCCCGCGCCAACTTCAGCGTGAAGTTCTAGAGCCATTTCCATTCCGATGGAATCGGAACGGGGGCCGGCGCCACCGTGATCAAGGTTGAGCGCCTGTTCCGCACCAGCACGCCGACCGAGAAGAACCGCCGCCACGGCCTGACCTCGCTCCTTGTCGACATGAAAGCTCCGGGCATCACCTGCAACCTGATCGATCAGATGAGCGGCGTGCGGGATTTCAACGAGGTCGTCTTCGACAACGTTTTCATTCCCGACGATCAGCTGATCGGCGAGGTCGACGGCGCCTGGAAGCAGGCGACGACCGAACTGGCTTACGAGCGAAGTGGTCCGGAGCGTTTCCTCGAGACCTTTGCCGTGCTCCGCAAGCTGGTCGAAGTGGCCGGAAACAAGCCCGACGCACGTATGAGCGAAGCCATCGGTGGACTGGTGGCGGAGTTGCACGCATTGCGCCGCATGTCGGTGTCGGTTGCAGGCATGCTTGAAGCCGGCCGGGAGCCTGTGTCCGAGGCCGCGATCGTGAAGGATCTGGGCACGCTGTGGGAGCAGGACCTGCCGCAGCGTGTGCGCCAGGCCGCCGCACATCTTCCCGTCGATACCGCAAGCTTCGGCGACTTCGAACGCGTGCTTCAATTCAACACCCGCATCGCGCCCAAGCTGACGATCCAGGGCGGGACCACGGAAATCCTGCGCGGCGTCATCGCCCGCGGACTTGGCCTTCGCTAGTCATTCGAGGAAACTCATGTCTGATCTTCTGATCTCCCGTGTCGGCCACGTTCAAGTCGCCGAAATCAACCGGCCGCCGCATAATTACTTCAACAAGGAGCTGATGACGCTGATCGCCGAAGCGCTCATCGCGGCGGATGCGGATCCGGACATTCGGGTCACGCTGCTGTGTGCGAACGGCAAGTCCTTCTGCGCCGGCGCGGATTTTTCCGGGCCGCAGCCGGAAACGCCGGAGGCGCGCCGCGCGGACTCCCGCGCTCTCTACAACGAAGGCATCCGGATCTTTCAGGCAAAGAAGCCGATCGTCGCGGCGGTGCAGGGCCATGCCATTGGCGGCGGCCTCGGCGTCGCGCTCGCGGCCGACTACCGGATCGCGACCCCCGAGACCAGCTTCTCGGCCAACTTCACCCGGCTTGGCTTTCATCCGGGCTTCGGGCTCACCATCACGCTGCCCGAGCTGGTCGGCCGGACCCGTGCATCGCTGCTGATGCTGACTGGCCGCCGGGTCAAGGGCGAGGAGGCCCTTGAGATCGGCATGTGCGAAGCGGTGGTTCCGCTCGAGAAGCTGCGCGACGAGGCGATGAAGCTGGCGCAGGAGATCGCTGAAAGCGCGCCGCTCGCCGTCAAGTCGACGCGCGCCACGCTCCGCGCCGGATTGGCCGAGCGGGTCGAAGAACGGCTGAAGCACGAACTCGATGAGCAATCGTGGCTGCGCGAGACCGAAGACTTTGCCGAGGGCGTGCGCGCCACCGCCGAGCGGCGCGTCGCAAATTTTAAGGCACGTTGACCTCCAGGGGAGAACCACATGGTCAAACTGTTTGAAAAAGCTGTTTTCCGCGGTGTCGAGTTGAACAATCGCATCGTGGTTTCGCCGATGGGGATGTACTCGGCCGAGAACGGCTATGTCACGCCGTTCCATCTGGTTCACTACGGCAAGTTCGCGATGGGCGGTGCCGGGCTCGTTTTCGTCGAACAGACGTCGGTCACCCGCAAGGGGCGGATCACCAACGGCGATCCCGGGCTCTGGGAAGATGGCCAGATCGAGGGGATGCGCCAGGTCGTTCACGTGATCAAGGCGCACGGTTCGAAGGCGGCGATCCAGATCAACCATGGCGGCCGAAAGTCCAGCCAGCAGCGTGCCTTCAGGGGTAATGGTCCCCTGACCGACCGCGATATCGAGATGGGCGAGGAGCGTTGGACGCCGACCGGCCCGTCGGATGTACCGACGCCGACACCTTCGCGGCCGTGCTGGAGCGTATCGAGGCCGAGGAAGGTCCCATCCGTACGTTCTGTTCGAATGCCGGCGTTGCGCGCGGCTTCGGCGGCCCGGCCGACAATGCGGCCTTCGCGTCCGACGACATCTGGCGGCAATCCTGGGACATCAACGTCATGGCCCACGTTCGGGCCGCCCGTTTCCTCTTGCCGCGGATGATTGCGAGGGGAGGCGGGATCTTCCTTCAGACCGCGTCTGCGGCCGGCCTGCTCAACCAGGTCGGCAGCGCGGTTTACGGCACGACGAAGCACGCTGCCATCGGTCTGGCGGAAAACCTCGCCTTCAGCCACCGAGACCAGGGCATTCGCGTCGCGGTGCTATGTCCGCAAGGCGTGGACACGCCGCTCTTGAACGACATCCCGCAAGGTCCGGAAAGCGCCGACGGAATCCTGTCTCCGCGCGACGTGGCTCTAGCTGCGCTGAAGGGGCTCGACGAGGGGGGCCTTCGTGATCCTGCCCCACGTCGTGGTCAAGGATTACTGCCGGCGAAAAGCCGAGAACTATGACCGGTGGATCGCAGGCATGTCCAGGCTCGCACAGCGCCAGCGCGTCTGAGGCGCAACCGCTGGGAGAATTGAATGTTCGATATTGACGGCAAGCATGTGTTGGTCACCGGTGCGTCGAGCGGCTTTGGCCTCCATTTCGCGCGTTTCCTGGCGGGCCGCGGCGCCTGCGTAACGCTCGCGGCGCGCCGCATCGACGCCTTGAAATCCAACGTAGCGCAAATCAACGCATCCGCCGGCAAAGCGCACTGCGTCGTGCTTGACGTGACCGACGCCGGCAAGATCGAAACGGCATTTGGTGAGGCCGAGGCCAGGTTCGGGCCGTTCCACGCCGTCATCAACAATGCCGGCGTCACGGCGACGAAAGCGGCTCTCGATCAGGACGAGCGCTCCTGGGACAGCGTCGTCGACACCAATCTGAAGGGTGTCTGGCTGGTAGCGCAGCAAGCGGCGCGGCGGATGATCGCACACGAGGTCAAGGGTTCGATCGTCAATATCGCCTCTATCTTGGGCTTGCGCGTGGCCGGCGCCGTTGCACCCTACGCGATATCGAAAGCAGGCGTCATTCAATTGACCAAGGCCCTGGCGCTCGAGTGGGCGCGCTACGGGATTCGTGTCAACGCCCTTGCTCCCGGATATTTCGCGACCGACCTCAACGACGAATTCTTTGCGAGCGAGAGCGGAAGGGCCCTGGTCAAGCGGATACCCCAACGCCGCCTGGGCCGGCTGGAAGAGCTGAACGGACCGTTGCTGCTGCTGATTTCCGATGCGGGGTCGTTCATGACCGGAAGCGTTGTCACGGTTGATGGAGGCCATCTGGTCTCTGGACTCTAGCGCGCGTCCTGCTCCGTAAATCCTTGGTCGCCGTCACTACCGAAAGGAAACCAGAGTGAAACTCCGCAGCCGCCGTGTCGGCGATTACGATATCGCATTCCTGTTCGACGGAATGTTTACAACGGGCACGGACTCGTTGGTTCACGCAAATGGGCCTGCGGCGCAGGCGAAGATGCTGGCCAATTGTCCAGGCGCGACGATCGAGTTCGAAGTCAATCACTTCGCCCTGCGCGGACCGGGCGGCCTGACGCTCGTTGATGCCGGGACCGGACCTGGTTGGAGCCCGTTGCTCGGTCGCTCCTGGGACTCGATGCGGCAGAACGGCATCGAGCCGGCGGACGTTGACCGGGTTCTCCTGACCCATCTCCATTTCGACCATGCGCGAGGGCTGCTGGATGGCGAGAAGCCCTACTTTCCCCGGGCCGAGATTCTGATCCCTTCGATCGAGCTTGCTTTCTATACGAGCGAGGCAGCCCGGCTGGTGCTTCCTGAGGCGCGTCGTAGCGCGTTTCCCATCACGGCCGCGATCGTCAATGCCTACGGCCCGCGCATCAAGCCGTTCATGCCGGGTGAAGTGCTGCCTGGCATCGAGACCCTGGCGCTTCCGGGCCATACGATGGGCCAGACCGGTTTCCTTCTGCAGGGGAATAGGGAAACCGCGCTGTTCTGGGCCGATGCGGCTCACATGGCCGAGACCCAGACGGCCGATCCCGACGTTAGCACGGTCTTCGACTACGATCCGAAACTCGCTGCGCGAACGAGGTGGTGGCTGTTCGATCGAGCCGTCGAGGAGAACTGGCTCATTATCGGCTCCCATCTGAGCGACTTTTCCCGCGTCCGCAGGGTCGGCCGCACCTACGGAATTTCCGGGGCTTAGCCAGCACGTGCGTGGTGTCGTGGGTGGCTCGCTTCAATTGTTCTCGGGTTCTCTGCAGTCGGCGTTAGGTCTCATACGCTAGTCAGCTTGTCGCTCGTCTTCTTCGGAAGGCTCGGGCACGATTCTCGGGAAAGCGTCAAGCGTTGCGTTCTGCGATGACTTCGTTAGAAGGGCCGCGGAGCCCGTCTAAGTGTGAATTTTCAAGTAACTGTACTCAAGATCCTCGTGAGTCACCCGGATGGATTCGCTGCGATGGACGATCTCAAGCGGGACATGGAAATCCTCGCGACAAGCGGGCGCGACTGGGCAGAACGCACGAAGAGGCTCGCGGCTCATGCGCCCGGTCTTTCTGTATTCGAGCAAGGCCTGATCGAACGCAGGAACGGCGGATGGCGAATCACCGACACAGGTAGGGAGCTCCTTGAAGGCTTGGAGGCGGCGGTTAAGTCAGAGCAGGAGCTGAGCTCCGGGGCGACGGCTGGTCGTGTCCACAATCATGTACCGGGCGATCGACGGCCGGATGATGGAGTGCGTTTCGAGACAAAGGATGGCTGGCGGCCTGCCGGGCGAGAGTGATTTCGACCAGAAGTCCGACTCCGAGCTTCAGGACGGTTGTCGAAAATCCCACGAGAAGAGTTGGTTCTGGCTCGCGTTTACAGACCCATGCCACCATCCACGGCGAGGACGGCAACCAGCGTATTTGAAGCAATTCATTGCCGACCGTCCGCTGAACGAGCTTTGCGATTGCAGGAGCTCTGCGCAGCGCCGAGTGATGTATTTCAATCACACTGAGCAAAGAACCGTTGTGCGTCACCACGAACTCGTTTGACGCGGTCAAAGCGGAGACCCTACGGTCATCCCGACGGCTCCCTTCGGGGATTAATAGGGAATGCGGTGCAGGGGATTGCCCTTATGCCGCAGCTGCCCCCGCAACTGTAAGCGGTGAACCTCGCGTCATATGCCACTGGTATCTCGGACCGGGAAGGCGACGTAGAGGTCACGACCCGCGAGCCAGGAGACCTGCCGTCAGCCGTGGTCACACGCGAAGATGTCGGTCGGGGAGTACAGACATTAGCTTCACCGGAGCATTTCGGCGCTCCGCCGTGAAACCTCGTTCGCTGTGACGTGCCACTGACGTCATACCGAGGTTTCCCCCGCATGCCTTCCGTTTCTGCTGTCCGGCGCCGTCGCGCGGTTTGGCTGGCAACTAGCTTCATTGTTCCCGTCCTTCTCCTGAACGTGAGGCCCGCCCACGCGCAGCAAGCTGTCGCCGCGCAGTTGCCGCCGATCGAAGTGACCAAGCCCGATGATCAGAACCGCACGCGCGCCAGGGCGACCGGCGATGGCGGCGACACGACGAGGCGGCGGGCGGCACCGTATGTCGCCCCGAGCGGCGCGCCGGCGGGCAATGGGGGCCGGCTCATCCGGCAGCGAGGCGGCCGCCGGCAACGGAGGCATCGTCGGGGCCGCCACGACCGTCATCACGGCCGCGGACGTCGCAAATTCGCCGTCGCAGACACTCGCCGAGATCATCGCGACGCAGACTCCGGGTGCCCAGATTACGACGTTCTATGGCGGCCCAGTCGCTGCGAAGACGAGCGTCGATCTGCGCGGCTTTGGCGCCTTCGCCACCGCCAACACCCTGGTGCTGGTCAACGGCCGGCGACTAAACGACGTCGACATGGCGCAGGTGGATCTCTCCACCATCCCGCTCAATTCCATCGAGCGCATCGAGATCACACGCGGCAATTCCGGCGCGGTGCTCTATGGAGACAACGCGATCGGCGGCGTGATCAACATCGTCACCAAGAACGGCGTCGGTGGCCCACCTGCCGCTTTGCGCGTCGAGGGTGGATTCGGCTCGTTCAACACTAAGCTCGGCAATATCTCGACCTCGCTCAACTCCGGTCCGTGGTCGACCTCGTTCTATGGCAGCGCGGTGAAAACCGACGGCTACCGCGACAACAATCGCTACTCCCAGGAGAACGGGGTCGGCAATCTGAACTACACAACGCCCGGCCTGACCGCTTTCCTCACGGTGACCGGTGACAATCAGGAGCTGAGACTGCCGGGCGGCCGCACCGTCGATCCGTCCATTGGCCTCGACGAGCTCGCCACCGACCGCAGAGGAACCAGCACACCATTCAACTACGCCAATCAGCAGGGCATGAGTGCGACCGCGGGCTTCACCAAGACATTGGTCAACGGTGTCGATCTCATCGTCGATGGCGGCGTTCGCAACAAGAAGCAGCAGAGCGCCTTCTTCTCCAGTCCGACGCCGGTGCCGGACTGGTTCACGTCGACCTATGTCGATGCCGACCTGACGACGTGGTCGATCACGCCACGGCTCAGCGTGAGGAGTTTTGCGTTCGGCATGCCGTCACAACTGTTGACCGGCATCGATTACTACGATGCGAGCTTTCAGCAGAACCGTGGCGCCGGCCAGGGACTCGCTCCCTGGCACAATTACGACCTCAGGCAGCAGACGGTCGCTGCCTATTTCCAGCACACATTGGGCGTGACGCCCACGACCGACGTCTCCTACGGCGCTCGGGTGCAGAACATCAGCCTGACGGAACGCGACAATTTTGACCCGACGGCCCCCTTCAATGGCGACATCGGCGCTCTGCCGCTCAAGAGCGACGAGACCCAATATGCGCTGCATCTCGGTGTCGAGCAGCGGCTCAACGACATATTCACGCTGTTCGGCCGCGGCGCGCGTGCGTTCCGCACGCCTGACGTGGACGAGCGCGTGGCGTCGGGCCCTGCATTTGACCCATTCTTCAATCCGCTCCCGCAGACCTTCCAGCTCAAGACCCAGACATCGCAGGATGTCGAGGGCGGCCTGCGCATCAAGGCCGGTGGGCTTCAGATGCAGAGCAGCCTCTATTTGATGGACCTCACCAACGAGATCCATTTCAGCCCCGTCCTGTTCTACAACACCAATCTCGATCCCACCCGGCGCTACGGCTCAGAGACCAGTCTCTCCTATCGCGTCAACGACTCTCTGCTGTTGCGCTCCGGCATGGCTGTGACGCGGGCGATCTTCCGTGAGGGCATCTGGGCCGGCAACGACGTGCCGCTGGTGTCGCGCTACACTGCGAATGTGGGCGTCACCTGGAACATCTGGCAGAACTACGTCGTGCTCGACGCCACCGCCCGCTTCTGGAGCGAGCGGCGGATGGACAACGATCAGGCCGGCACGCAAAAGCCGATTCCCGCCAACGGCACCATCGACCTCAAGCTCAGCGGTCAGTATGAACGCTACTTCTGGTCCTTCAGCGTCAACAATGTGCTGAACGCTCTCTATTACGACTATGCGATCGCGAGTACCTTCACGGACGGTCGCTTTAGCGCGTATCCGCTGCCCGGCCGCACCTATCTGCTCAAGGCCGGCGCTACGTTCTGAGGCGCGTCCAAAGTTGCATCGGCTCCCCACGTACGCACTTCATTGGCCTCGATGGGGCTGTCATAAGCCCACAAATGTACTAGAATTCGGAAACAAGGAGATCACATATGGCCCTCAGCATCCTGCCGCCCCACACCGACCATTTCCGGCTTCAGCCGGTCGAACCGCGTTATGCGTCGATGTTCTGCTTTGCTCTGCTGACGGTGTCATGCGCGCTCGCGAGTTTTGCGCTTGCCTGTGCAACACCCTTCGCAGCCTTCGCAGTCGTGGCGGCGGCCATGCTGCCGCTGCGTCCGGCGCTGCTGGTTGTCACCGGCGCCTGGCTCGTGAACCAGTGCATCGGCTTTGGCGCGCTGCACTATCCCGTTGACTCCAGCACGATCGCCTGGGGCTTCGTCATCGGCGCCGCTGCGCTTCTATCGACTGCGGCGGCGTCCGCCGTGCTCCGCGTGCTGCCGCAGGGCCGCACTCCGCTGATGCTGGCCGTCACGCTCCTTGTCGCCTATGCAGCTTACGAGCTCGCGCTGTTCGCCGCGACGCCGGCCTTGGGCGGAGAGGGTGCCTTCACCGCCGCGATCGTGACGCGCATTGGACTGACCAGCGCGGTCTGGCTCGCCGGCCTCGTGGCCGCCTGCGAAATCGTTCGTCTGCTCGATCTCTTCGGGCGGGGACGCGCGACAGCTTGAGCGGAGAGGCCCATTGGCGCGACGACATCGCGTCGCTGGTCTTTCCTGTCACCGGTCATGGCGCGATCTGCGCCGTGCACCGGGGCGCTTTCCGGACGCTGCTCGGCGCCGAGCCGTCGCCGGAGGACTGCCTCGGGTATTTCCGGCGGTTTGAAGCAGCCTTTCGGGCGGCCGCCGGCGCCAAGATCGCCCGCAGGGGCATTCCTGCGGGGACTAGCCTGCATCTTACCAGTCGCGACATCGCCCGGAAGCTGCTAGAAGACGTGCAAATCGCCAACGGAGAACAGCCATGAGCCAACCCCAGCTCACGAACGCCCAGGTCATGAACGACCAGGTCACGCATTTGCCGGTTGCCGCCGGGCAGGTGGGACGGCTTTCGCAGGCTTTGATGGCCATGGTGCTGGGCGTCTTCGTCGTCGGCGTCGTCGGCTTCGCTCACATCGATGTCATCCACAATGCCGCACACGACGTGCGCCACTCAAATGCCTTCCCCTGCCACTGACTGAGGTGGAATGAGCACGTTTCGCTCGATCGTTTTCTCATCGGTCATTGCTGGCTTCATCGTCGGTGTCATCGTCACAGTCGCCCAGCAGTTCGGCACCGTTCCCCTGATCCTGAAGGCCGAGGTCTACGAGAAGGCCGCGGCGACGCACCAGCACGACGCAGCAGCGCCGCAGGCGGCTACGGCCGGCCACGACCATGCAGCTCACAGCCACGCCGACCATGACCACGGCGCCGAGGCATGGGAGCCGCGCGACGGGCTCGAGCGCAACACCTATACGGCCGCCGCGAACGTGCTGGCCGCGATCGGATTTGCATTGCTTCTGGCCGGCTTCTTCGCGGTCCGCAGCGGAGCGACCGGCGAGGGGATCACCTGGCACGAAGGTCTGATGTGGGGCTTGGCGGGCTTTGCGGTATTCACGATCGCGCCCGGCCTCGGCCTGCCGCCGGACCTGCCTGGCGTGCCCGCCGCGCCTCTGCTGTCGCGCCAGATCTGGTGGCTCGTGGCGGTGCTGTCGACGGCCGCAGGCCTGGGCCTGATTGTCTTTCGCCGCTCCGTGCCGGCGGCTATCGCGGGCGTGATTCTCCTGGCGTTGCCGCATCTGATTGGCGCGCCAGAGCTGGAGCACATCGAAACCAACGTCCCATCATCGCTGTCTCACCAGTTCGTGGTCGCGGTGACCCTCACGAGCCTGGTCTTCTGGTCGCTCCTGGGAGCGGTGACGAGCGCGGTGTTTGCGCGATTGGACGACGTTCCCCGCCAAACCCCGTAAGGGAGCAGATTGCCTGTCACGGCCGAGTCGCGAGATGTCGGCGGACAGAGACAAGCGCGCCTACGCTAGAGCGTTTTCGAGCGAAGTGGATACCGGTTCGCGTCAAGAAAACGCGTCAAAACAAGAGTCTAGAGCCCCGTTCCGATTCCATCGGAACGGAAATGGCTCTAGAGACGGCCCTTTCCGACAAACTGCTCGCTTCACTGAGCCCCAGCGGCCGGGGTCGTGCTCAGCGGCGCGCCGCCGACCGAGATGGGGCCTGCCGAAGGCGCGGGCCGCGGCGGCTTCTTTGGCTTCGGGACGACTCGCGGAGGCGTGGGAGGCTGTGCGCTGGCGAGCGGTGGCGGCACCACCGGTGGCGGGGCGGCTCGCGG
>NZ_LGHM01000050.1 GCF_001908185.1 Bradyrhizobium sp. AS23.2 | reverse complement strand
GCAAAGAGGTTGGGACCTACATCAACGAGCTGATTCGAATGCAGCTCAGAGAAGTGGAGAGAGCGCACGAACTCGTCCGGACGCTGGATGAGATCGCAATCCAACTCGAAAACGACACATCAGATTCGGAAAGGGACTGAGTGATGCCGTTTCCGATACAGATCGACGATGAGCTCTACGCCCGCGTGGCTGCTGCCGCAGCAGATGAAGGCAAGGACCCGTCAACGTACATCGCCGAGCTGGTGCGTGTGGCCCTTCGCAGACGTTTCGCCGCGGCCCTATCGGCCGATACAGAAGACCTGGAAGAGAACTATGCCTTGCCGCCGTTCTCATTGGAGAATTACGAACTGCAGCGCGACCCCGACGAAAGCGACGAGGACTACGCCTTTCGGCGCTCCCTGTTCGAGGGCCGCGCCGGCAAGGGCTGACCGCTGACCGCCCCCCGGAATTCGGCAACACACCTGCGCAGGCAAAAAGCCCCGCCGATGAGGCGGGGCTTTTTGCATCAACAACAAGTCGGAATATAAGATTCCGGGGGCTCACAATCGGTGAACTGAGACTGACGACTGCAGCGCTGGGGAAAGTACGTCCCCTAGCGTCTTAGCAAGCTACTGGGATCGAGGACCTGGCGTTCAGCATCGGACCATGAAACCCAACGATCGCTGAGCATAGTACGTCCCCTCGAACCCAGGGCCGCGCTCCATATTAGCCTCCACCGTGCTTGATCTTGGCCGCAACGTGCTCGCGGATCATCAATTTCCCATCTCAAGCTCGCTGGTCATTTGCCAGTGGTCATGATCGCTTTGTTCCCTGGGCGTCATCGCCGGCTCCACGATCTTGAAGAACGTCTTCGCCGCTGCGCTCTTGATCACCTGGTCGACCTCAGCCGCCCCTACAAGAGGCTTCGGCATCTCCTGCTCGACCAAGACGTTGAAGTGTACTCCCTCAGGAGACGGGACGCGCTTCCACACATGCGGAGCATCGCGACCACCACAATGACGCAGAAGCCGTCGACCGTCGCCTCGAACACGATCAAGAAAAATCAAGAAAGTTGACGCGCTTAGACTCCTATCTCCGCTGGCGTGCCAGACGTCACCCGACCGAGTCCGAACTCACTACGGTGAGCCGAGCATATGCTCCGCCCTGCATCTGATCTGATGCACGCGGTCCCGGCTAATGCCATATTCCTTCGCCAGAATGGCTTCGGACACTCCTGGGCCCAAGTCCCATCCGTTGCATCTCATGACGATCTCGACGTTCCGCTCTGAACGAAAAATACGTTCAAGGGCCTGCCTCAATTCCACCACCAATTCCTCTGTCACAGCACACTCCGGTGAAAACACCGTTGTCGTACCACGTTGGGAAACTATTAGCCCCCCGACGGGGTCGGGGGGGAAATCGCCCTGGCTCGCGCCTGACGCTTGCGAGCGTAGTCCGAGGCCAAAAATCTGACGGGCGCAAACCATCTAGCTGAGGCTCTTGCCTCAGTGGCAGAGAAGGACTTGGTTTCTCAACTGGACATCCAACGAGCCAGTTCGATCCGCTGACGGTTCTCAGATCTTGGGGCCTGAGCCCCTCGTCCTCACTCGAGGCCGAGGGGCTTTGTCAAAAGGGATGTCGAAATAGACTGTATCCAGGTCCATGCTGAAGTCGACGGTCTCCAGATCGAGCGTGTGCTCCGGTGTCGGCAGAACCTTCAGCTCCCATCCGTTCTCGACGCGGAAATAGTGCTCGATCCGCATCTGATCGGTATAGGCCAGGACAATATGCCGGACCGTTGGAAGATCCTTGTAGAACTGCAACTTCCGGCCGCGGTCGCGGTCCATTGTGGACGGCGACAATACCTCGACCACCACGACTGGATCGGTGATGAAGGTGTTATTGCTCGGCGGACCGCAGCGAACGACAATGTCAGGCCGGAATTTATCGCGGCCGGTGGAGCTCGAGGAAGTCTGCACCATCATGCCGCTCATGTAAGTCCGGCAGCCTCGGCGATCCATGACCAGCTTGAGCGGCGCCCCGATGTTGCCCACGATCTGTTCGTGGGTCTCGTTGGGGTTACTCATCAGCACGGGCGCCCCGTCGAAAAGCTCGTACTTTCTTCCGTCGGCAACGCCATCGACGAATTTGTCGAATTCGGCGATCGTCATGTCGATTTTTTCGGCCGCGTCCGCCATCGATTACCGTGCTCCTCGTCCTTGCGTCGGGCTACGCTGGCAAAACCGGCCTGATCAGTGCTCGTAGAGCAATATGGAGCCTTTCCGGACTGCCCTCAACACCAACTGCCGAGACAGCGTTAACGCTGCATCAGCGCAAGCCCCTCCAGCGACATCCGAAGTGAAAAGCCCCGCCGTACGCGGCTGTAGGGTCGCGCTTTTACATTCCAGGACCTGGCGCGAACTCGTGCTGGCTGTCGTGGCCGGTAGCCTCGACGACCTCGATCGTCCCGCGGGACCAGTCGGGCTGATCCTCCAGGACAACCGAAACCCCGACGCCTAGCCGCGTGAGAAACCGGTAGAGGCGTTCGACGCTGTAGGTCTCCGTGCGCCCGTTGCAGAGCTCCGAGACCTTGGACTGCGGTAGCCCCATGATTTCGCCGGCCTGGACCTGAGTGATCTCGCGTTTCTCGATCACCTCGGCAATCTTGGAAACGAGCTTGGCCTTGAGCAGCTCCTCTTCCGGATTGGGCAATCCGAGATCGGCAAACACGTTGCCGGAGCTGAGCTTTCCGAGTGGTTTGCCGCTTCCGTTCATCGGTAAGCCCGCGGGACTATTGCGAGTGTTTTGTCGGCTCGATGCTTGAGAACAGCTTCCTTAGCTTCGTTGAAGATGTTCACGGGCAGAAATCCCCAATGCCAAATTAGGTTCGCGAGTACCCTCCCAACCGAATGCATCGATTACACGCTCGACAAGGGCGCGGTCGATATCGAACGAAGACGGCCACGTACCACCCTTCGTAGCTTCGATGATCTTCACGCTGCCCGAAAGGATTCTGTCCACGTCGCTTACGATCCCGCCCTTGTCGTCCACGAACAGCTTGCCGGCATGTTCGGGAGCGAGACGTCGGAATATTTCGCGCGCCTGTTCGACCGCCTCACGAACCGTCCTCAGCACCTCGGATGCTTTCATTGGCACGGTGGTCGACAACTCTGCATCGAATTCCGCCTGTCGAAAGCCAATCGTGGCGGCGATTTTTTCTAACAGCGACATTGGCGACCAGGACTCGTCCTTGCCCGGGGCAGCCCAGCAGACATGCCAGAGCGGAATCATGTGCTGGTGGATCAAGGCAAGATCGGCGTAATCCCTGACTTGGCGGCGTCCACCAGCCGCGAGTGCTTTGTTGATTGCGAGATCTGCCATGTGCAGCCGCCAGCCGAACGTTTCGTCCGGCACCGGCCGAAAAAAATTCCAAGAACCAGATTGCACCCACTGAACGCGGGTGCTGCCTTCTCCCTCTTTAGATACGATAGCCTCGACCAGACCCTCATGTGGGCGAACGACGTCGACAACTAAACCTGCAGACTTTAGGGCTGCTGTGTCCCGCCCTGCGACGGCCACGACGTCGATGTTGTCGGAATGGAAGAGATCTTCATCGTCTGACAACCTGAAGCCATGACGTTGCAAAACGGCTCCGCCGGCAAATGTGCTGTCTGGGGACCTAAGCGGCATCAAGATGCCGATCACACGTTTTTGGAAGTCATCGAGGGGCATGATGCATCATCTTGCGGATTCTCGCAGCCAGGCGCCATGCTTCCATGTTGCCATAGGCTTGAAGGCGATCATGAACGACCGCGAGACCGTCCTGCGACCTGGGAGGATTTGAGTTCCAGAAACACGTGGTTTTGAAACGCGAGAGCGCTTCATCATGCAACGCGCTCGCCTCGCTAGAGAGAGATTGCCTTGCCTCACGAAGCCGGCGGGCGGTTTCGACGATAACCTGACGCCCCTCTTGCGGAACCAATACCTCTACGCGCACCAGGCCGGCGCCACCCCCAACGGTCTTATATCTATTCGTACGGTCTTTCTGGCCCATGGCTCTAAATATATCGTATCCGGGATACGGTGCAACCCATTACTTTTGCTACGAATCTAGGAGCGCGATACCAAGGAGGGGGCGGACGGCTGAGAGCAGCGCAAGAGCCATCGTCAGCGACGGCCGACCGGGCGCCCCTTAGTCTTGAAAACTGAAAGGAAATTCCTTACGGTAAGGAAAATCCTTGACTGGAGGCGTGCATGATTACGAGTAAACTTACAACCAAAGCTCAAACCACGATCCCCCAGGCAGTCCGATCCGCTCTGCATCTGAAGGAAGGTGACGAGATCGCCTATACGATCACTGACGATAAGGTCATCATGACAAAAGCCGAGCTTACTCCGGTTGATGATCCCTTCGCCACTTTTAGTGAATGGGACAGCGAGGCAGATCGGAAAGCCTATGCCGGCCTTTAAGCAGGGAGACGTCGTTAGGGTTCCTTTCCCGTACACGGATCGATCGACGCGTCAGCACCGCCCGGCACTCGTTGTATCCAAAGGAGGCATTGGGGAAAACGGCAACCTCCTTTGGGTGGTGATG
The DNA here is from genome assembly GCF_001908185.1 of Bradyrhizobium sp. AS23.2. GTDB lineage: Bacteria > Pseudomonadota > Alphaproteobacteria > Rhizobiales > Xanthobacteraceae > Bradyrhizobium. The sequence goes on along the minus strand of NZ_LGHM01000050.1, from coordinate 15,384 downwards.
ATCACGAGTGCGGAAAACAGAGCTTGGTCGGGGGATCTCGCTATCGGTCGTTACGAAGAGGCCGGTCTCCCTGCTCCCTCCATCATTCGACCTTGTAAGATCGCGACGATCGAGGCGCGCCACGCGGAACGCCTCGGTCGTATCGAACCTCGTTTGATGATCGAAGTTGTATCAGAGATACACGGCATTCTGGCTAACTGAAGATCCTATCGCCATCCTGTATGCCGGCTCTTGAGGTAAAGCGGACAAAGGTCTGTTCGAAATGAAAACCCCGCCCGTCGCTGGCGGGGTTTTGTGTGTTTCAGACTAGGGACGTACTTTACCCCGATTAGGAGACGAACTTAGAGGGGACCAACTTTACTCACCACGGCTGCTACAGCGGCCGCCGCGCTGCGGCAGCAGCCAACAAGCAGCCGCCGGCCGCCGTCGCTGCATCGGGCCAGCAGCAAACGGCGGCGGCTGTTGCTGGCACCGATCTGGAGCATGACGTCCCTCCGCACCTTATGCACTTTATGCAGGTGCCCTTCCGCACCAGCCGAGGCGGGTAGTTAGCTTCGCCATGGCGGCGGAGCGAGCGAGGTGCGGCCCTAACGCCCTTCCAGGATTTCGGAAATGGCGTCTTGCTCATCGTCTTCGAGAAGACTGAATGGGTTGCCTTCGCGCGCAGCGAATGAATCGTAGTCGCCGGCCCGTCCGTCCGGGGCGCGGGCTTCCTGCACGTACTTCATTCCGTAATTGCGTTTGAACGCCTCGATCGACCAGCCGTCGACGATGAACTCGCCGACGCCATGGTACAGACGCTTCCAACCACCCGCTGGAGAGACGATCTGTGGGCGCGCAGATCCGCTTGCGATGCGCCGCAAGACGTCCATCACCTCCGCAACATCGACTTGGCCCAGCGGCAACGGCGGAAATCGCTGCGCCGCTGGTGGATGACAGCGCGCCTTGGCCAAGATCCCACTGATCTTCGGCAGGAGCGGGCCGTGATCCTCCGCCTCGTCCCACACTCGGCGATGAAGGATGGATAGAGCGTCTCGAGCATCGTCGAAGGCATCATCCGCGATGCGTCGGCGACGCCAGTCCCGCCAGAGCTTATCGATCGCATCGAGCCAGGCCGTTGCCCACTCGCCGGCCACCGGCCGGCACCAGTGTATGACGAGGTGAGGCCCGTTCCACTCTGGCGGCGCGGCGGCGCGAAGCTTCGCTTCCAGCCCGATACGCTCGGACTCGTTCATGGCCCAAGTGCACGCATCCCGTACTTCGATCCTGACGTGAGGCCCCATAAAATAACGGACCGCTTGCTGATCCCATCTGTGCTCCTGCTGGATCGTCGCCGCGGATGCGGGAATGCCCTCGGACTCCAAAGCGTCAAGGACCGGCTTCCATTCCGCGTGGTCGGTCACCAGTCCCATCGAGTCGCGGTCCTCATCCTCCAGCGTGCTCGTTGCCATGTGGAACTCCTCTCATCTACACCATCAATAGCCGACTTGCCCTTCTGTTTCTGGCCCATAGCTGGTCTATCAATAGCCTCTACCCCTGGAAGGTCAATTCAGCACCTAGGAAGCTGATCGGCGCTAGGATCCTGCTCCGAATAACTGTTAAGCGTCATTTGCATCATCCTGCGAGGACGTCAGCTCTAGACGCCGTCGGAAAGGGAAACGTGAGAACTTTCCTCGCCGCCGCTCGAGTGATTGGTGAGCATTCTCACTGCACACACCGCTGTGGATCGGCGCCGAACTGTTTTCATCGTGGCAACCTCCTGAGGCCGCATGGATCACACGCCTCAACGATCCTGCGGATTTCCTCGCCCGAAAGCTGGCGGTGAGCAGCGAGCCGGTCGGCCACGGCGAGGATCGCGTCGCGGTGGCGACGTACGACCTCGTCGGAACGGTTTTGCAGGGCCTGTAGGTGCCGTTCGACCTTGGACCGAAGCTCGGGATCGCGGCGCACCGCTTTCAGCGCATCCTGGTAAGAGGCGATGTAAGTCAGGGTGTCGCCGAGGCCCGTGGAGGCATGCAGCGTCGTCACGAACTGGGTGACTTGTGCGAGGTCGGAGTCGTCGCTTCCGCCCGCTCCGACCGCCATATCGCCGATCAGGAGGCTTTCCGCTGCGCGCCCTGCGAGCATGACGATGGCCCGTCGTTCGATCGAATCGCGTGTTGGCAGGTCGTCCGTTTCCCACTGGATCCGCGTCTCTCCCGCCGACGTGCCAATCCTTCCGATCATGCATCGCTTGAGTACTCCGCAAGAAAGAGCGATCGAAGTCACCGCATGCGCACCTTCATGAATACATGTGCGGCGGAGTGCGGCTGGTGCGATGTCTTCGACCATCGCGGTGGCCCGAATGAGGTCATTGAGCTCCAGGGCCCGCCCAGCGTAGCGGGCGATCCGGCGTGCTCCGCGCACCGCCATCATGATCTCTGCGCCGGTTGATCCATCCATCAGGTGGCCGATGTCGGTCAGATCTGCGTCCGCCAGGTCCCTGCCCAGGTGATGACGCAAGATGTTGATAGCGCCGGCCTGGTCGGGACGGGTGATTTCGATCGCCCGCTCCAGCCGGCCTGGACGCAGCACGGCCGCATCGACACCGCTGATGTTGTTCGTTGCGCCGAGCACCACGATTCCGGCACGCTTTCCCATGACGGCATTATCCAAGCTGAGGAGGAAATCCGTCACCACGGGTGTCCACCAGTCCGCGCCGCGAGGCGACATGGTGGCGCGGTTCGGCAGCGCGTCGATCTCGTCGAGGAACAGGATGCACGGTGCGACCGCAGCTGCTCGTTCGAACATCGCGCGCGACGCCTTGATCACCGAATCGAGATACCCCGGCGAGCTCGCGAAAAGATCGGCGATCGAAAAAGCAACAAGCGGCACGCCGCACGCATTCGCTAGAACTCGTGCAAACAGCGACTTGCCAAGCCCGGGCTCCGAGAACAGCACCGCACCTCGGTCGACGCCCTGCCAATCCAGGCGGCCAGAGCGGTAATCCGCGATATCCCGCACCAGATTCATGCCCCATATCCGCGCTGCACCGTATTCGACTGCGTCTTCAAGTTTTGGCAAGCGCTCCGTCGTCCTGGTACCGTTCCCGGCCACGGTGGCGTTCCGGAGACGAGCGATGATCTCGACCGGCGAGGAGTTGGCCCGAAACGCTGCGACAAGATCGTGGAATTCGAGTCCGGCGACGATGTCCTCGTCAATGCCAGACGGCGCCGGCTGTCCGGTGAACATGCGGATCGCTCGCCCGATCGTTGTCCCCCTCGGCGTGTTGATGCGTATCGTGAGGTCGGCCGCAGCCGTGAGCACTGAGGGCAGAGCGCCGCCATCGACAGTGATACCGATCACCGGCAGGCCGCGCGCAAGGTCCGCTGCGACCTCGCTGTTTCTGTCGGCCTTCTGTTGCTGCGTCTTCAAGGTCTCTGGTGCAATCACCTGCCATCGATCGCCGAACTTCACGACGAAAAGCTCTCGGAAGGGTTTAATCCAACTTGGCCCTGGCACCAGTATGACCACTGCGAGTGCCGACTGGCTCTTCAATTGCCGCCGGACTGCGCCGCTGGTTGCCGCATAGAAAGCGGTCGCTGTTATCGAACATTGAGCAGAGGGACGCTCCCGTCTCGCTACCGGCGCCCATAACGCCGGCGGCTCCGTGCCGACGACATCATTGGCGAGGTCCCGAGCTGCCCGAGGTCCCACCGTACTCATAGCCAGTGCGCTCCCAACGTGCCGCATGTCGAAGCGTTGCCCGAGGACGTCATCGACCGCAGCTGAGGAGAGGCTTTCTGTTTTCGTCGGGATTCGGGCAGGTGCGAGGATTTCTCTGATCATGAGCGGCTCCTGGCGATGGTGCGGGGACCCAGCGGTTCGGATGCAAGATCGAGGACTAGTAGATCGGCGCAGGCGAGCGCCATCACCGCTGGAGCGGGGTCAACCTCACTACGAATGCTCTTGAGAAGCTCCCCGAGCGGCATGGGCCCCTCATCAAGCAGCGTCAGCAGGATGCGCAGGCGCAGGCCTACCGAGACGGGGCTCTCACGATAGGACCAGACCAGTCGCACGTTGCTGTATCGCGGCTCGCGGCGGATCTCTTCGGCGGTCAACGCGATTGGCTTGAGACCGAGGTCCGTCAACGCAATTTGCGCGCGCCGTTGCTCTTCGGAAGTGCGGATGCGTCTCGTCGGAACGACGTCGAGTAGAAAGCTACCATCGTCGCGCTGTAGAACAGTGGCATTCGCCGATGGAATATAAACAATCGAGCGCACCTGTGGATCGAGCGACGCTTGGATGAGCGCGTCGTGCAACGCCGGATGTCGCAGCGGGATCGGGGTTGCGGTCTTGCTTGAAAGGAATAGATCTCCGGCAGTCTTCGACCTTCTTCTTGACGATGAGGTAGGACTTAAGGCCGGAGGAGGGGCTGGCCACAGTGTATCGCTCGATTTCGATCGGTCACCGGTGTCGGTCATGACCACCTTCCTCAGATTTCGACAACGAGGTTCTGATCGAAGCGGGGATTGTCGCAAACGCGATATTTCGGCAGCCAGGGCCCGTAGCCCTTGGCATTGGATATGACCCGCGTCTCGCCGATCATGGCGTCGAAGGATTCGTGGGTGTGGCCGTAGATCCAAAGATCGGCCGGCCGCAGGGCGCCGCGCGCGTCGTCGGGCGCCGGCAGCATCAGAGACCTGAGATCACTCCGGTAGGCCGGGTCGAGCCCGCGATCGCTGTCCGATCCGCCCGGTTCGTCCGACAGCTCGGGTACCGGCGCGTGATGAGTGACGACGACAAGTCGGTCTGCGTCGCGCGGCTTGCGCATCTCGGCTTTCAGGAACACCAGAGACTTCAGATGTCGGGTAAGGGCATGGGGCGGCAAGAAGCGTTGCTTATAGGTCGACGTCCTGATCTTCTTGAAGTCGTTCATGCGCTCGCCCGCGATCATCATCCCGCGATGGGCGTCGCCGTTGATGGCGAAGTCGGTCCAGAGTGTCGCCCCGGCGAACGTGACGTTGCCGATGCGGAAGGTCTCGTTCTCAACGACGTGCACGTTTGTACCGGCAGCGGTGGCCTTGGCCTTATCGAGCGTGCGTTGGATGTCGGTACCGTAGGCCTCATGGTTGCCCGCGACGTAGACGACGGGCTTATCGGGCACTCGCTCCAGCAGCCAGCGCACGCCGCGCTCCATGCGCGTGATGAGGTCGCCAGCGATGACCAGCACATCAAAGTCCGGACGCGCGTCGCCGGACGGCAGATCCCAGCCGCGGGTCAGTTCGACATGCAGATCTGACAGGATCCACAGGCGCATCGGACAGTCCGCGCTCCTCTTGCCGTCCTTCTTGGATGGGGAGTTCTCAGGGTTCAGCAGCGGATCACCCTCAGGTAATTCCTCCCGGTGAATGATGAACTGCGCGTCGATAGAATCGCAGAGGGGACACGTGTAGCGCTCGGGGACGTAGACGAATGACCCTTCCTGCTTGCAGGTGCGGCAGCGAAAGCGGGCCATCGGGCTACTCCTCGAGACCGTCCGGTGGGATGTCCACGAACGCATCAGCTGCGCGGTCGTAGCGGCGGCAGAAGAAGACGCGCATATCGCGCAGCTCCGTGACGCGGATGACGTGGAAGCTCTCTAGGCCGGCCTCGATGCGGACAGGCTCGCCCTTTGCATCGGCAGGGCAGCGCGTCATCCAAACACCGTCATGACGATACAAACGGCCTTCTTCGCCACATTTTTCGCAGGTGCAGGCGGATCGCGCTTCGGCCAAGGCTATCGCTTGCGCAACCCTGGCATTGCTCTCATCCCAAAGGGTGCCAGCCCAGGAGAGGCGCAGAGTCCCGAATTTTTGCTCAACGCAGACAAATGCGAAGCGATCGCCATTGGCCAGCGCGTGTTCGATCCGGCTGCAAAGCCGCTCTAGGATGTCGCGCCAGCCGATCCCGCAAAGGGGATAACCCGGCGTGCGCTCGGGCTCGTCGTACATGACTTCAAACAGGCGGGGGTGGACCTGCATGAAGTCGGTCCGCCAGTTCTGGACACTGCGCGCCATGTCACGTCTCCTCGCTTCCTGCATCGCTCGACGGGGTGTCGATGAAGCTGTCGGCCTCGCGGTCGTAGCGTCGCGCGCCGATCCGATAGCCGTTCGACGCTGGGAGACGGATGAGGGGGATGTTCTCCTGGCCGGGCTCGCCTGGCACCGGCGCGCCCTGCGCGTGTTCTGCGCAGCGGGTCATGTAGACGCCGCCGTCGCGATAGAGCCGGCCCTCGGCGCCGCACCGCTCACACGTGCAGGCACTGCGCGCCTCGGCGAGCGCAATGGCCTCGCGCAGCCTGGCTGCGGTCTCGGGTGAGACATCGCCGCTCCAATAGACCCTGAGTAGGGCGAATTTCTCCTTGATCTGGAGGATCTGGATTGTCTCACCCTCGCGCAGCGCGGCCTCAAGCCTCACGCACAGGCGCTGGAGCAGATCGTGCCAGCCTTCCTCGCACCAGGGATACCCGCGTGCAGACTCGGGATGCCCAGCTGGTGGATGAAATAGGTTGGGGTAGGCCCTGATCAGTTCGACCCGCCAATTCCGCACGATGTCGGTCATCACACGACCCTCAACGCCAAACTCGGGACAAAGAACAAATCAGGAACATGGACATGTGTCAATAGAAATAAATGTACCTATGTACATAGGCACCGGGCAGCCTATGGCCATTTGGAAAAACCCAATTAGGATCAATCGGCTGGAGATTCGCAGCACACTCAACGAGCCACGCCCGGAGAACGCATGTCTGACGGACGAAGAACCCCGAAGGAAAGCAAACCAGCAACCGGAGGAAAGCGGAACTTCTTCGCGTCGATGTCGGCAGAGGTGGTTAAGGCACTCAAGCTGGCAGCTGTTGAGGACGACACCACCGCTTCCGAGATCCTTGAGCAGGCCGCGCGCGATTGGCTTGAGAAACGCAAGGCCAAAAGGAAGAGTTAGGGCTTCTCCAATCGGCGGCTCAAGTTTGACTATTGTTTGTGCTTTAGCTCTGCCAGCTTCACCATCACCTGGAGGGCGCGATTGGTGGGTGTCGGAATTCCGAGCTCAGCACCTTTCGCACAACGTAGCCGTTGAGAAAGTCGATCTCACTGGGCTCGCCGCGCGCAAGATCCTGCGCGGTTGACGACATCTGATTCGGCATGATCGTGGGAATGTTCAGGATCTGCTCAATCAGGCCGTCCTGAACGCGCACGCCGCAAGCACGCGCGACGATGATGGCTTCCTGAACCGCGCTCGCGACGACATCCTTTATTCCTTCGACGTCCAACATTGGTCCGTAGGAAAGACCCGATACGGCTGATAACGCATTGTAAGCACAATTCGTGGCCAGCTTGCTCCAGAGGATGCTTTCGATGTCGTCGGCGACGGTCGTCTGGATTGCGGCTGCATTCAGCGTTTGCGCCAGTGCTTCGCTCTGTGGGGAGCCGCCGATCACCAATGCACCGCCGCCGTGATGCTTAACATGGCCGGGCCGGCCATTTCGCTGCCGACATAGACGACAGTTGGAATGACGGGGTGACCAGTGACCGCACGCAGGCGCTGCGGATTGTCGACGCCATTCTGTAGGGTGAGGATCGATGTGTCCGGACGCAAGCGCCCAATGAGAGAGCGGCCTGCTTCCTCCGTATCAGCTGACTTCACGCAAAAGAGCACGAGGTCAGGCGAGACGAGGGAACTTGCATCGGTGGCCGCCCTTGCGGGCAAGTATCCCTTGAAAACCTGCGTGTCCATGAGGAGGCCTTGCGCATTGATCGCATCGACATGCGTTCGCCTGCCAATGAACGTCACGTCATGTCCCGCCTTGGCCAGCAGTCCGCCATAGTAGCACCCTACGGCTCCAGCTCCGACGACGGCGATTTGCATGTTTGTCTCCCGTAGCGACCGAGGCTGCCTGGAGTAATTAGGCGGCGGCATTGTCTTCCTTGTTGGCACCGCGCATGACGATCTCCAGTGCATCGTCACGCTGTAGAGATGGCACATCCGTTTTATGCTCTAATCGAAAACCGGTCGAATGCCGTTAAGGCCTGTAAGCGCGGCTCCGCATCGCAGAGATAGATCTCGGTCTTGAGAAACGTGATTTCATCGTCCAGCTTGCTTTCGTCGACGTCGATGTACCACGACCGAGGCCTGCCATCGCTTCCGTCACTCCACCGGTAGCCACGGCGCTTCAGGGCGTCCTTGAGATCGAAGGGCGACTGCTCCGCCCACACGCGCATTGTCTTCTTTCGCGCCTGCTCAAGCAGGACGGCAAGCGCTGGTGATCCGGTTGTCGGAAGTTCGAACGCGAGGATCTCGAGCAGGGCGTGGCAATCATCGACCGCCCTGTGAGCCTGGTGAAAGAAGCCAGCGCCGTTCAGGAGGTAGCCCAGGCGAGAGCCCTCGAAGCCGTGTCTTCCCCATTCGATTTCCGTCGCCGAACATCCCCAGGCCTTCCGTTGAAATATCGGCCAGTAGCGCTCCGCGAACTTGCGGTCGAAGCTCGCGTTGTGGGCGATGACGATGACTGCGTCGTCCGCGAACAACGAGACGGCTTCCTCGTCGACTCGTTGCCCCGCGACCATCTCATTCGTGATGCCTGTGAGGGCGGTGACCTCCGGCGGGATCGGCGCAGACGGCTCGTTGAACGAGGTGAAGGCGTCCCTGACGCCGGCGATGCGCCCGTCCGGCAGGTAGTCGAACTTGACCATGCCAAGCTCGATGATCTCGTCCTTCTGCTGATCCAGACCTGTCGTCTCCACGTCGAGGAGGAGGCCGGTCTTCGTACTTTGGCCGACGGATGGAGCGAAAGTTTCACGTCGGACCAGGCGCCGAAGGACCCGGTAGTCTGGTGATTTGGCCAATGCCTCGGCCATAGCGGCCAGAGTTAGCTCGTTTTCACGCATTGGATTTCTGCAACTCCCCGGCGCGTCGCACGCATACCTACAAGCGGCAGTTTAGTCCGGTTCAAATCCCGAAATCTAGTTGCGGCTCCGCATCGTCTGCTTCTTGGAGGGAAGACAGCGATACCCCAAGAGGCGCACCGCTTTCGGAAGGGGCATATTGTCCTTCAGCAGCCGATCGCGAGATGCGCGAGATCGTCGCGGTTCGCGATGACGGTAGAAACGGATTGACCGCGCGTGATGATCTCGAAATCAGCGAACTTCACTTTCAGCGTCACCGTTCGGCCCCGGCTGCCAGTCGACTCGCAGTGCCGCCAAACCTTGTCTATCAGCGGCTCCAGTTCAGCGACCATCGCGTCGAAGCCGGTAAGGTCCGTCGAGAACGTACTCTCCGCGCCGACTGACTTCCGGATCCGGTTGGCTCGAACCGGCCGTTCGTCGACGCCGCGCGAGATCCAGTAGTAGTACGCACCCGACTTGCCGATCCGAAATCGCTCGCGGTTAGCATGTCGTCGCCCTTCAAAATCTCGGCGACCTTGACCTGCCCCCGTTCTCTTGCCGCTGCATCAGGCGTTCTCTCAGCCATCGTAATACCGACCTCAAGGTGGGGTTCTCTGCGAACGGCCCGTAGTCATGACCGAGATGCGGCCGTGCCATTTTAATATCCGCGATCGACTTTGCCGGCCCCTTATGCGCTAGGGAGCCGAATACGTCTTCCGGTCGGGTTGGCGCAAAGACGGCGTTCGGTTGTTCGGGCTTGTCGGGCTCGCTCATGCCGCAAGCCTACATCCGCCGCCCAGGCATGCCAATCTTCGGGTCCCGAAGAACCCGCGGATCTGCCGGCTGATCGCCTTGTAGACCTCGAAACGCGGCCTGACGAAGACCAGGTCGGGACACTGCCGCTTCGCTGTCACCGACGGCATGGCAGAGCGAACGCCAGATTTGCGGGCTTCGTAGCTCGCGGCGACGACGCCGCGCCCCGCCGAGCCCCACCGCGACCGCTTTGCCGGGACGTCCGGATTATCGCGCTGTTCCACGGACGCATGGAACGCATCCATATCGATCTGGATGATCTTGCGATGGGGCGCCGCCGAGACGTCTTGCTCTGGATCGGGTGTGGCCATCCTCGAATTACAGAGGTTCGTGGTCGCCTCGTCGCAGCGTTAGACGAGGTCCTCTGGCGGGCACTCAGGGCATGTGTCTCCGATCGAATCCAGGATCTCGGCGATTGCGACCGCGGCGACCGCCGGAGAAACCCCGGCCGGCGGATCCTGACGCGCGACTTCGAATGCACGCTCGCGGGCGTGAGGGTCGCCGCGATCCTGCATCCAGCCGTGCTCCCCGCACTCCCGAATGGCTCCGGCGTCGTGGAGAACCGAAATGGCCCAGCTCCGTAGCGTCCGGACCGCGGGCCGCCTTTCCCTGGACATCAGCATTGATCGCTCCTGCCGACAAGAATCGTCCGCGCCCGTCCATCGTTCCGGCCAGTTAGCACAGGGCAGGGGCTCGAAATCGCGGGCACAGTTGCTGTGCACGTGTTCCGCCTTCCCGTGCACAACACTAAGCGGCCGCCGCGGGATCTTCCTTCTCGCCCATCGCCACAATCTTCAACGCGCCGTCCGGCAGCGGACGCTGCAACGCGTTGGCCTCGTCCCAGGGGGCGCGCATCCAGACGTCATACTCCTCCGCCGTCGTCAGGATCACCGGCATCGCTTTTGGATGCACGCGCTTCACCTCGACATTCGGCTCGCATGTCAGGAAGCCGAAGATGTCTAGGGTGACCTCGCCTTCCTTCGCTTTGCGAACGCTGGTCCAGTTGGTCCAAATGCCAGCGAAAGCGACGAGGGGGCGCGACGCGTCGATGGCGAACCACACCGGCACCTTCTTGCCGTCGATCGTGTCGTACTCGGAAAACGACGTGAGCGGCACAAGGCAGCGATTGTCGGGCCCCAGCCACCGCTTCCAGTGGCTGCTGCTGGTGTTGCGGATGTTGGTCGTGCCGCTATCCGGCTCCATGCGTAGCAACTCCTTGAAGTCCGCCGCCTTGCCCTTGGCTTCGAGCTTCTCGGCGCGCTTCTTCGTTGCATCCATCAGCGCCTTCGACGAGGACGGCATGCCCCAGCGCGCCATGGCGACCTCGCGGCCATTCGGCGCATTGCGGACGATAGGGGCGGGGTAGTCCGGGAAGATGCCGGGCATCGATGGCAGATTGCCGACGTGGCTGTTGAGCGCGCCGAACAGGCGCCGGATCGCGTCGACGTTTTTCGTCATCGAGTAGAGATTGCACACGATCAAGTCTCCGAAGTGGCTTGGCGGGCGCGCGGTGTCAGTTGCAGAAGCGTGGCGGAGGGCCGTCGGCCGGCCTTAGCACATTTGCTGCAGCGGAGACGGCTGGCGAGGTCGTGGACCAGCGTGGTGGGCGGATGGCGCAGTGCCGCCAGATCGACGTCTCGTCGAGACTTGCACCGCGGGCACTCGATCTCGAGCCAGCCGTAACCGCCGTTGATGGCCTGGTCGACGGTGGGCGACGGGTCTATCGGCCCGCCATCCGCCCACATGCGCTCGTTCCAGGATTCGCAGAGCAGCTTGTCGGCCTGCCGGATCAGGGCCTCGCCCTTGGCGCGGGCCTCGGCAGCCTGAGTTGCGAGGATCGTCGTCATCGCGCGCGCCATCGCCAACTCCTTGGCCAGAGCCTTCCGGTCTCCTCCGGAGAGGGGCGTGGGATGGTGCTTCGGTGCCATCGTCTCGGGTTGATCGCCGGCGTCTAATAGCTCGGCCAGCAGCCGTCTTCCTCATGGCGTCCCGTCCGCTGCGTGCAGGTGTTGTCCAGCAGCCGTTGTCCGACATCCTTCCAGACCGCGTTTGCGCCGTAGAGGTGGGCGGCGTCGACTTTCTGGATCTCGACCGTTCTGCCGCAGCGGTGACACCCGACCCTCAGAAGATGTTGAGAGATTTGGTCCAGCCGCAGCGCCCCTCCGGGAGGCGCAGGCTTGGTTTCTGCGCGAGGGTCGTCCAGCAGCGCTCGCCAGTATTCGACCGGGAGGTCGTCTGCCGGTTCGAGGGGCCGCGTTGGCGGCGTTTTCTGGTCGATACCGATGGAGGAGGCGAGTTTCTGCATCTGCTTCACGGTGGGGAAGCGCCAGCTGGCGGGGCGGTCGGTCATGTCATATTTGAACATATCAAGAACATTGAAGTCGAGTCCCGGCCGGCGCATCCGGCGAAAATCGGGGACGAGCAGCGTGGGGAGCCAAGTCACCTTGGTGAGCCTCGCCGGAGGACCCAGGAGCGACCCGCCTCCGTTCCGCGAAAATCGACCTTGGCCCTTGTAGATCGCCAGAAGACATCCACTTGACATCCTATAGCCATCCACATGGATGGCGTGGAGAACTGCAGATGGCTGACAATGTGCGCGACTTGCGGCCAAAAACGCCCGACACCGAGAAGATCACCATCAACCTCGGTTACGTCGACCTGGGTCAGGTCGATCTGATGGTGCAGGAGGGATTCTATTCCAACCGTACCGATTTCATCCGAACGGCCATCCGCAACCAGCTCGAGCGGCACGCGGACGTCGTAAAGCAGTCGACGGTCCGAAAGAGCCTGGACCTTGGGCTGCGGAATTACAGCCGCGAAGATCTCGAGGCGGCACGACGCGCCGGCGAGATGCTGCACATCAACGTTCTCGGCTTGGCGACCATCGCCCAGGACGTCACGCCCGATCTGGCCCGCGCCACAATCGCTTCGGTGTCGGTGCTCGGAGCCCTCCATGCGACTCCCGCGGTCAAGGCCGCTCTCGCCGACAGAACGAGGTGAGGTGATGCTGGATCAGAACATAGTTCGCGAGGCCACGCGTCTCACGCGAGCCGGCCAACTTGTAGAGGCCACCGCGCTCCTGCAGCGCATGCTTCGCGGCGAGAGCGCCGCAGAGCCGTCCGGTGGCACGGCCAGAGCCAAGCCGGCGAAGATCGAGCCGCTGACCATCGACTTGAAGGCGAACGTTCTCGAGGAGAAGAAGGGCCGCCAAAGCACGCACGCCAGTTCCGTGCAGCGGCGCAATCGCCCGGCGCCGTTCGACGCGATGCGAAAGTTATCCGGACTCGGCCTGCGCGCTCCGCCTGCCACGACGGATATCGCACCCGAAGGAACGAGGTTTATCGCGGGGACCTTCAGCAACGCTGCCGGAAGCCGGACCTACAAACTGTTCATCCCCAGCCGCTCGCGAGGAGAACCGCTTCCGCTCGTGGTCATGCTCCACGGTTGCACCCAGTCGCCGGACGATTTCGCGGCTGGCACCCGGATGAATTTCCTGGCGGAAGAACGAAATTGCTTCGTGGTCTATCCGGAGCAGCCCAGCGGAGCCAATCAGTCAAAATGCTGGAATTGGTTTCGCACGGGCGACCAGCAGCGGAACGGGGGAGAGCCGTCGCTGATCGCGGGCATCACCCGTCAGATCATGCAGGACTATCCGATCGACCCGAACCGCGTCTACGTCGCAGGGCTCTCGGCCGGCGGGGCGGCGGCTGCCATCATGGGGGCGACGCACGCCGATCTGTACGCGGCCGTTGGGATCCATTCCGGCCTGGCATGCGGCGCAGCAAGCGATCTTCCCTCAGCGTTCGTCGCGATGCGGCAGGGCGGCGGGAAAGCCAGGAATGGCGGCCCGTCGGTGCCGATCATCGTTTTCCACGGCGACCGTGACACCACTGTGAATCCGAACAACGCCGACCGGATTGTCGAGCAGTCCGCGACGGGGATGAGATCGAAAGCGATCGACGGACGAGTGCCGGACGGACACGGATATACCCGCACGATCCTGACCCATGCGGACGGGCGCGTCGTGTCCGAGCATTGGAATGTTCACGGCGCTGGTCATGCCTGGGCGGGAGGCAGTCCCGCAGGCTCCTACACCGATCCGCGCGGGCCGGACGCAACCGGGGAAATGCTGCGCTTCTTCCTCGATCATTCGCTCGGGAGTTAGTCGAAACCAGGTTCGCGCAGCGGTTCCCGAGCGAGCTGAAGCCAGCTGGTCTCGCACACGGATCATATTCCCGTTTCGTTCTGGAGAGTGAAGAGGCCCGGTTCGGATTCTGCTGGCATCGCGGCCGACGCAAATGAATCTCGGGGCTGGCGTGTCGGAACTGGCCGCCCCCGTTCGTCTTGAGTCCGAGTCCCCGCACCCTGGAGCGTTGCGTTCACCATGGCCCCGCGAGCGAACTGGAAAGGCTTCCTGCGTCTGTCGCTCGTCACCTGCCCGGTGGCGCTCTATCCGGCGACGTCGGAGAGCGAGAAGATCGCGTTCAACCAGCTGAACCGGGCGACGGGTCACGCATCAAATATCTAAAGGTCGATGCCGACACCGGCGACGAGGTGCCCAACGAAGACATCGTTAAGGGCTACCAGATCGAGAAGGACCAGTTCATCGAGGTCACCAAGGAGGAGCTGGAGGAGGTCGCACTAGAGTCCACGCGCACCATCGAGATCGATGAGTTCGTGGACCGAACCGAGATCGATCCGCGCTACCTGATCCGCCCCTACTATCTGCGTCCGGACGGCAAGGTCGGCCACGACGCCTTCGCGGTGATCAGGGAGACCATCCAGGAGATGGACAAGGTCGCGATCGGCCGCGTGGTTCTCACCAACCGCGAGCACATTATTGCGCTCGAGCCGTTGGAGAAGGGTCTCGTCGGTACGCTGCTGCGCTACCCCTACGAGGTCCGCTCCGAGCAGGAATACTTCGACGAGATCCAGGACGTCAAAGTCACCAAGGACATGCTCGACCTCGCAAGGCACATCGTGAACCAGAAGGCTGGCACCTTCGATCCCGGGAAGTTCGAGGACCACTACGAGACCACGCTGGTTGACCTGATCAACCAGAAGCGTGCAGGCAAGACGATCCGCCCGAAGGAGCGGCCCAAAGGCGAAAACGTGGTCGACCTGATGGAGGCGCTGCGGCAGAGCGTCGGTCGGGAGGCTGCGCCGGCAAAGGCAGCAAAGCCCGCCAAGAAGCCGCGCAAGGTGGCGGCGGGTCAGAAAGAGATGTTGATGCCGATCCAAGGCAAGAAGCCGGCGAAGGAAGCAGCGGCGAAGAAACCCGCGACGAGCCAGCGGCGGAAGTCGGCTCAGGCGGTTGTGTCCGGGGCACCGGCGGTGCATCAGGAAGCTGCGGCCCAACGCGTGATAAGGTGCTTCAACCGGACGCTTCGATGACCTTCACCATCGGCATCATCTCGGATACGCACGGCCTGCTTAGGCCGGAGGCTCTTCGCATGCTGGCCCATGTCGACCACATCATTCACGGCGGCGACATCGGCGATCCCGAGATCATCACCGCGCTGCGGAGAATTGCTCCCGTCACGGCGATCAGAGGGAACGTGGACACGAGCGATTGGGCCACCGAATTTGCCGAAACCGAGTTCGTGCGGCTCGCCGGACGGCTGTTCTACGTTCTGCACGACCTCAACACCCTGCAGGTCGATCCCGT
>NZ_LGHM01000005.1 GCF_001908185.1 Bradyrhizobium sp. AS23.2 | reverse complement strand
CCTCGATGGCGAGGCGGCCGGCGACTTCGCTCATCGGCGCGAGCAGGGGGAGGCGGCCGGCCGCGTCGGTGACGGTTTCATAGGCAATCGCAGTACAGCCGGAGGTGAGCAGGCCCTTGGCCTGCTCGGGATCCGGCGCGAGATGGAGATAAGTAAAGAGGATCTGGCTTTCGCGGAGCTGCGTCCATTCGCTTTGCTGCGGCTCCTTCACCTTCACGATCATGTCGGACTTGGCGAAGATATCACGCGCGCCCTCGGCGATGGCGGCCCCTGCCCGCTGATACACCTCGTCGGACGCACCTATGCCGTCGCCGGCGCCGCTCTCGACCGTCACCTGATGCCCGGCCGCGACATATTCGCGGACGGCGCCCGGGGTGAGCCCGACGCGATATTCCTGCACCTTGATTTCCCGGGGCACACCGACGCGCATCTCCCGGCTCCCTTCCAATGTCTTGATTCGCCGCATCATCGTAGCGACGTGGCCGGTTTGGTTTCGTGCAAATATCCGCTAGTTTTGGTTACCCCGCGCCGGTTTCCGGCGTGGAAGCGCCCTTTCACGCTGGAAACAAAACCTTGGCTCACGACCGGAAAGACCTCGCCCTCCTTGCGGAACTCACGACCAATGCGCGGGCCAGCCACACCGAACTCGCCAACAAGGTCGGCCTGTCCAGCACCGCCTTGGCCCGGCGGCAAAAGGCGCTGGAAGACGACGGCTACATCCAGGCCTACCAGGCTACACTCGATCTCGCGAAGTTCGGCCTCACCACGACGGTGCTGGTCCGTATCGCGCTGGAGAGCCAGAGCGACGAGGCCCTGCAGGCGTTCGAGGCGGAGGTGGTGAAATGCCCGTCCGTCGTGCGCTGCTTCCTGATGTCGGGCACCGACGACTACATCCTGATCGTGCTGGCTCGCGACATCCAGGATTTCGAGCGCATCCACCGCACCGAGCTGTCGCGCCTGCCACGCGTGGCGCGCGTGCAATCCAGCTTCGCGCTGCGCGAGGTCGTCAACCGCGCGGTGCCGACGGTGGTGTTCGGCGAGCTGAAACATTAGCGGTTCCCCTCCCCCTCCAAAAAGCGAGGAAGGCCGACCTGCGCCGCCGTCATAGAACTGTCATCGAATGTGCGGAGACGTGTCGGTCTCGCACATTCGGGACACGCCATGGACTATTTCAAGCGCTTCAACTTCCTGTTCGCCGCGCCTGTGTTCGACGCAGACGACCTCGAGGGCGTCCGCTTCAACCAGATCATCGAGGAGATCCATCGGTCCGGCTTCGAGGTGGTCCGGGCTCGCAAGCTGGAAGACGCCGAGATCGCGGTGCAGACCGATGCAGCGATCGGCTGCATGGTGGTGGACTGGGGCAAGAAGGGCCTGGAAGGCAAGACCTCGGCGCTGATCAACCTGATGCGGCGCCGCGGCCTCGACTTCCCGATCATCCTCCTGATCCGGCGCAAACGCTTCGAAGACCTGCCGGTCGAGGTGCTCGATTTCATCGTCGGCTACGTCTTCCTCTCCGAAGAGACCCCGCCCTTCATCGCCAAGAATCTGATCAGCCGCCTCAAGCAATATGCCGAGACGCTGAAGACGCCGTTCTTCGGCGCGCTCGTCGATTATGCCGAGGAAGGCAACCAGCTCTGGACCTGCCCGGGTCACAATGGCGGCTCGTTCTACAGCCGCAGCCCGATCGGCCGGGTCTTCGTCGAGCATCTGGGCGAGTCCGTGTTCCGCGACGACCTCGACAATTCCGTGCTCGATCTCGGCGACCTCCTCACCCATGAAGGCCCTGCGCTGAAGGCGCAGAGGGAGGCAGCTCAGATCTTTGGTGCCGAAAAGACCTATTTCGTGCTCAACGGCACCTCGACCTCCAACAAGGTCGCGCTGGGCGCCCTTGTCACCGACGGCGACCTCGTGCTGTTCGACCGCAACAACCACAAGGCGGCCCACCACGGCGCGCTGATGATCAACGGCGGAATCCCGATCTACGTGCCGACCATCCGCAACGCCTGGGGCCTGATCGGCCCGATGCGCTGGGATGCGCTCGACGAGAAGGCTTTGCGCGAAGCGATCCGCAACCATCCGCTGGTCACGGACAAGGGTGCCTGGCGCAAGGAGCGCCCCTTCCGTGTCGCGGTCGTCGAGCAGTGCACCTATGACGGCTCGATCCACAGCGCGGAGATGATTTTGAAGCGCATCGGCCATCTCTGCGAATACATCTTGTTCGACGAGGCCTGGGCCGGCTTCATGAAATTCCACCCGCTCTATGCCGGCCGGTTCGCCATGGGACTGGCGAACCTTCCTCCCGAGGCGCCCGGCATCATCGCGACGCAGTCGACCCACAAGCAGCTCGCGAGCTTTTCGCAGGCCTCGCAAATCCACATCAAGGACCGCCATATCCGCGGCCAGAAGCGGCGCGTCGAGCACCGCCGCTTCAACGAAAGTTTCATGCAGCACGCTTCCACGTCGCCGTTCTATCCGCTGTTCGCCTCGCTCGACGTCGGCGCACAGATGATGAAGGGCCGTTCCGGCGAAGTGCTGTGGGATGACACGATCCGGCTCGGCATCGAGCTGCGCAAGAAGATCCGCGCGATGCGCAGGGAGTTCGAGGAGAAGGAGCAGAATCCGGACCGGCGCTGGTTCTTCGAACCCTTCGTTCCCGACCGCGTCGCGATTCCCGATGTCAGCCGCCCCGGCGCCCCGCACAACGTCGCCTGGGAAACGCTGTCCACCGACGAGCTCGCCACCAATCCCGCGCTATGGCAGCTCTCCCCCGACACGACCTGGCATGGCTTCCCTGGCCTCACCGAAGGCTTTGCCATGACCGACCCGAACAAGTTGACGCTGCTCACGCCCGGCTTTGACCGCGCCACCGGCGCCTATGCCGAGCACGGCATCCCGGCGCCGGTCGTCGCGCAATATCTGCGTGAGAACCGCATCGTGCCCGAGAAGAACGACCTCAACTCCCTGCTCTTCCTGCTCACCCCTGGCGTCGAGGCGAGCAAGGCCGGCACGCTGATCTCCGGCCTCGTGGCATTCAAGAAGCTGCACGACGACAACGCGCTTCTGGCGGACGTCATTCCCGAATTCTACCAGCGGCGGCAGGCGCGCTATGCCGGCGTGCGGCTGCGCGACCTCTGCGGCGAGATGCACCGCTTCTTCCGCGCGGCCGATGTCAGCGCGCTCCAGGCGCGGCAGTTCATGCCCGAGCACATGCCGGAGATCGCGATCTCGCCCCGCGATGCCGCGCGCTACCTGTTCCGCAACGATGTCGACTATTTGCCGATCGAGGCGATTGCTGGCCGCATCGCCACCACGCCCTTCGTGGTCTATCCGCCCGGCATCGCCACCATCGTGCCCGGCGAGCGGCTGACGGAACGGGCGAAGCCCATGGTGGATTATCTCAAGATGTTCGAGACCTGCTTCAACGCATTTCCGGGCTTCGATGTGGAAATCCAGGGCGTCTACAAGGAGATCGATGCGAACGGCCGCATCGGGCTCTATACTTACGTCGTTGCCGAGTAGGTGCCGATGAACGAAACAGCAGTTGCGCGCCCGGATGACGAGCCGGTCCTGGTCCGTCCCTCACGCGAGAGCGATGTCGAGGCGATGCTGGCGATCTACCGCCATCACGTCCGCAATGGTGTGCCGCGCGATGTCGAGGGAACCGGAGCGCCCGAACCGGACGATCTGCGCGACCGGCGCAAGAACCTGAAGCAGACCCGCCTGCCGCATCTGGTCGCAACCTTTCGCGGCGAGGTCGTCGGCTATGCCTATGCGGTGCTGTTCCGCAAGCGCCCGGCCTATCGCTACACGGCCAAGCATTCGATCTACGTCCACCACGAGCATCTCGGCCGCGGGGTCGGCCGGCTGCTGCTCGGGGAATTGATCGATGCTTGTGCCGCGGCCGGCTTCCGCCAGATGATCGGCTATATCGATGCCGACAACGCGCCCTCGCTGGCGCTGCACGAGAAATTTGGCTTCGCGCGCGCCGGTCTGCTGTGCGGTGTCGCCTACCGCCACGGCCGCTGGTCCGACACCGTCATGGTGCAGCGCTCGCTCGGCGCGGGGACGACGGCGCCCCCCGCCCGTCACGGCGCCGGGCCGGTAAGGCTTACGACGGAAAGTCAGCCTGCCTCACCTGGATGCGGTCAGCATGCAGCGACCAGTGATGCAGCGCCTGGTCCTTGCAGAATTTTGCCTTCGCCCGCTCCCTGGCTTCGTTCTCGTCGATGGCGTCTATTTCGAGCGTGCTCTGGCAAATTTCGCTCTGCCGGCCGTACTCGCCGAGCACGTCCTTCATGAACCTGACGACATAGATAGACATGGGACCTCCTGCTGCCCCGGCAGCACCTTAGTCCCATTTAGGCCGGATGAGGGAAGGAGATTTTGATGCGCATCAAGATCGATCGGGCGCCGCGGCCAATCCATTGCGGAACCGGCCGCCGGAGTCTAAGCCGGAGTGCCGGTCCTCACCAATAAGGGTTTTGCCTTGCACTTTGTCTCCGACACCGAAGTCACGAAGGTTCTGACGTTCCCGATCCTCATTGCGGCCTTGGAAGCAGCGCACCGCCGGCCGAAGATGGAGGTTCTGGACGCCTTCCTCGGCGGCGAGAAGGCGCAATACGTCATCCGGAGCGCCGTCGATCCCGGCCGGTACATGGCGAGCAAGATGTTCACCAGTTTTCCGGCCAACCTCGCGGAAGGCAAGATGCCGGCGGTGCAGGCCGTATGCGTGCTGTTCGACGGCACGAACGGACGGCCGCTGGCGGCGATGGACGGGACCGAGATCACACGTTGGCGCACCGCCGCCGACTCGGCATTGGGCACGAAATTACTCGCCCCGCTCAATCCCGAAACGCTCCTTTGCGTCGGTGCCGGTGAAATGTCCGAATGGCTGATCCGGGCGCATCGCACTGTCCGGCCGTCGCTGCAACGCGTGCTGATCTGGAATCGGAGCCCGGAACGGGCAGTGGATCTTGCCAGGCGGCTGGCGGCCGGCGGCGTGAGGTGCGAAACGACTGCAGACCTCGACGCCGCAACGCGCGAGGCCGAAATCATCACCGCCTGCACCCGGTCGCATGCACCGCTGATCAGGGGCCGCAACCTGCGGCCGGGAACACATCTCGACCTGGTCGGCGGCTACACGCCGCAAACGCGCGAGGCCGATGACGAGGCGGCAAGGCGATCGCGCGTCTTCGTGGACCGGCGGGAATCCGCTTTCCACGGCGTCGGCGACATCCTGCAACCGATCGCAAGCGGTGCGATCAGCGAGACCGACGTCCTCGGCGACCTCTACGATCTCGCCGGCGGTCGCGTGCAAGGACGGACCTCACCGTCCGACATTACATTCTTCAAGAACGCAGGCGGCGGCCATCTCGACCTCATGACGTGCGAGGCCGTCTTCCAGCAGCTGGGCGCAAAGCTGGGGTAGACGCCCTATCCCGGCGTCTCACCGGTGGACGCGGAGACGAGCAAAGGCTGGCGAGGCGGGGCCGAAATCAGCCATCACGCCGTGATGTCGAGCAGCGACTCTGTCGTTTCCGAGTAGGCTTGAATGACCTTCGCATTGGCAATGAAGCTGTACTTTGCGGTCTCCAACTGAACGAATTCGCCGGCGAGATCGACGTTGGGCGCTGCGACCAGGCCATCCTGGTTTGCGAAGGGAGCGCTTGGGTCGGATTGTGCGGTGAAGCTCGGAGATACTGTCGACACGGTCGCAACCGTACCGCCCGGCGTCGAGCCGCTCGATTGATCGACCTGATCGACTCGCAATGGCACATAAGCCGCGGGAAACGTCGGACCAATGCTCGGGCTGCCCGCACCGACCGACGTGCCCGATCCGCCTGACGCCGGTAGCGGGCCGGTGGTGCGAACGTTGGCGATATTGCTCGCGGCCACGCTCACGCGCAAACTCGCCGCAGAAAGTCCGGATGTCGCAATCGAAAATATGCTCATGGACTCTCATCTACAGGACAAGTCATACGCGTTCACTCACGCCATCAGTAAAATCCGCCGCTTTCTGTTTTCATCCTCGTAACCAACGATCGGAGCGCGATCAGACTTTCGCGCGCCCCTAGCCCGGCGTCACGCCAAAGGCCTGCTTGAAGCGCTCGGCGTAGCGCGGCCAGACCTCGGGATTGATGATGCGCGGCGGCCGCTTGCCGTCGAGGGTCTCCAACACCTGCTCGGCGGCGATACGGCCCATGTTCTGGCGCGCCTCGATCGTCACACCTGCGGTATGCGGGCTCGCCAGCACGTTGTCGAACTGGAGCAGCGGATGCTCCGGCGGCGGCGGCTCCTTGGACCAGACGTCGAGGCCGGCCCCCGCGATGCGCTTGTCGCGCAACGCCTGGAGCAGCGCATCCTCGTCATGGATGAAGCCGCGGGCCGTGGTGATGAAATAGGCGTGCGGCTGCATCAGCCCGAACTCGCGCACGCTGATCATGTTGCGGCTGCGCTTGTCGAGCGGACAGGAGATCGAGACAAAATCGGCGCGGCGCAGAAGCTCGTCGAGCTCGACCTTTTCCCCGCCCCGCTCGGCCATCACCCCGGCCGTGAGGTACGGATCGTAGGCCAGCACCTTCATGCCGAGCAGGCCCGTGCAGAGTGCCGCGATGCGGCGGCCGACATTGCCGAGCCCGACAATACCGACGGTCTTGTGCTCGACCTCGTTACCGACGAGCTCGTTGCGATCGACGTCGCGCTCCCTGCGCAAACGGCGGTCGGACTGGATGATGCGCTTGGACAGGGTCAGCATCATCGCGAGCGCATGCTCGGCGACGGAATGGGCGTTGCCGCCGGACTGGTTGACGACCAGCACGCCCGCATCGGTGCAGGCTTCGACGTCGACCGGATCAAAGCCTGCGCCATTGCTGGAGACGAGCAGCAGGTTCGGCGTGTGCTTCAGGAAGGCGGCATCGACATGGAAATGCGGCGCGAGCTCATCGCGGGCCGCACCGATCTGGTAGACGTGGGCCGCGCTCAGGATCGGCGCATAGAAATCTTCAGGGCTCTCGTTTTCGATGCGATCGAGCCGGACGTCGGGCCGCGCCTTCAGGATGTCGATATAGATCGGATTGGCCAGATATTTAACGTAGAAGACGCGCTTGCTGTTGACGGACATCAGGACCCTTCCGGCTCTCTCGAGGGAGATCCGCAAGGTCTGCGCGTCGCGCCCCCTACCATGCTTCCCCCAACTTTTCTCGTTGCCGCCGCTTATGACATGGCGGTGCCGGCCACGGCAGGCCGTCTGGCGCAGATCACGTGCCGGCCGTGACATGTTGACAATCCCGCCCGCCGCGTCAAGTTCGGCAGGCCGCCGCGACGGCCAGGACAATGGCAAAGACCAAGAAGATGCGCGGCTCAAGGGAGAACGCAATGGCGATTGCGGAGCAGCATAATTCGACCCAGGCGGCGCAGGCCTCCAGCGACAACAGCTGGCACGGCATCGTCCTGCAAACCCTGAAACGGAATGAGATCAGCCTCATCCCTTACGTGCCCGATCGCGTGCTGACGCCGCTGATCAAGAACCTTCACGCCGATCCCTTCTTCACCACCTTTGCGACCGCCCGCGAGGAGGAAGCCGTCGGCATCGTCTCGGGTGCCTGGATGGGTGGACGGCGCGGCGCGGTGCTGATGCAGACCTCGGGCTTTGCCACGCTCGCCAACGTGCTCGCCTCGCTCGCGGTGCCCTACCAGATCCCGCTGATCATGTTCGTGTCCGAGCGCGGCACGCTCGGCGAGTTCAACTACGGCCAGTCGCTGGTCTGCCGCACCATGCGCCCGGTGCTGGACTCGCTGGCGCTGGAGCATCACACCATCACCCGGCTCGACGAGCTCGAATTCATCGCCGACCGCTCGATCAAGCAGGCCGTCACGACGCAGGCGCCGGTGGCGCTGATCCTCAACCCGCTGCTCACGGGCGGCAAGGTTTTCGACAAGTGAGCCCGGCCATGAACACTAGCAACACCAAGGTGATGAACCGCTTCGATGTCACCTCGCGCCTGATCGCCAAGCTCAAGCACGAGGAAGCGGTGATCGGCGGCATCGGCAACACCAATTTCGACCTCTGGGCCGCCGGCCATCGCCCGCAGAACTTCTACATGCTCGGCAGCATGGGCCTCGCCTTCCCGATCGCGCTGGGCGTTGCCCTGGCGCAGCCTGATCGCCGCGTCTTCGCCCTCGAAGGCGACGGTTCGCTGTTGATGCAGCTCGGTGCACTCTCGACGATTGCGACGTTGAAGCCGAAGAACCTGATCATGATCGTGATGGACAACGGCATCTATCAGATCACCGGCGCGCAGCCGACGCCGGCGGCGCACGTCGCCGACCTCGTCGCCATCGCGGCCGGTTCGGGGCTCGCCAACAGCGCTTGGGCCGCGGACGAGGAGGATTTCGAGCGGCTGGTCGACGAGGCCATGTCTGCCTCGGAGCCGAGCCTGATCGCCGTCCGCATCGACGACAAACCCGGCGTCGGCACCACCCGCAGGGATCCCGTGCAGATCCGGGAGCGCTTCATGCATGGCCTGGGCGTGCGCGAGCCACTTTAACATTTTGTCATTAACTACACGGCGATCTGATCCCGGCGATGCAACAGGCTGTCGCGAATCCGTGCTAACGGCACCGGATGTCCATTTTTGCCCGCTTTTTTGCCTGGCTGCTCGCAGCCGCCGTCACTTTCGCGACCCTTGGCCCGCCCCGTCTGCGGCCGCATTTCGACCTCGGCCAGGACGGCGAGCATGCGCTTGCCTTCGTCCTGGTGGGGTTGGCCTTCGGTCTCGCCTACCGGAATCGCCGCTGGACGGTCGCCGCAGCCACGATGATCCTGATCGGCCTGCTTGAGCTCGTGCAATTCTGGGCGCCGGGACGACATGCGCGGCTGGAAGATTTTGTGGTCGATGCCGGAACGGCCTGTATCGGCTTTGCGCTCGCAGCTGCCGCCGATTGGGTCATGACCCGCTTTCGCGCAAGTTCGGCCCTAACGAGCTGAGGCCCCGCGGAATCGAAACCCGCAGGGCCCGGTTCTTCAAAGTCAATGCCCAGATCGATCAGTCGATGATCTTGACGACGCGGCGCGTGCGCGGCTCGACGATCACGCGGCGATCGTTCACGACCGCATAGCGATACCCGGTGTAGTTCGGCACGGGGCGCAGCACCACGGTCGGGGGCAACGGCTCGCCGACCACCACGCGTTCGTGGATGACGACAGAGTCATCGCGCGGGATTCCGCCCAGCACCGCATTCGGAATTTCAAGACCTGCGCCGACGGCCGCACCAACGGTGCCGCCGACCATCGCGCCAACCGGGCCGCCAATGTCGCCACCCGCGCGCGCGCCGTTCGCGGCGCCCTCGGCGGTCGTCGACTGTGCAAAGGCTGCGCTCGACGCCAGCAGCGACGCGGCAGTCAACGTAATCGCAAGACGGGTTTTCATGTCTTCGGTCTCCAATGATTGTTGTGCGCCCTCAACCACGGGGCCGGATCATCGTTCCGGTTCCACGCGAGAAACACGCGCCATCACCACGGGAAACTGTTACGGCGTAACACTTCACGCAGCGGCGATCTCGTGCCCCGCCATCAGTTCCAGCGCCCGCACCATTGCCGAGTGATCCCAGGCCTTGCCGCCATGCGCCGTGCAGGCCGAGAATAATTGCTGAGCCACCGCCGTGCCCGGCAGCGACAATCCCAGCGAGCGGGCGCCTTCGAGCGCGAGGTTGAGGTCCTTCTGGTGCAGCTCGATGCGGAAGCCCGGATCGAAATTGCGCTTCACCATGCGCTCGCCGTGCACTTCGAGAATCCGCGACGAAGCGAATCCACCCATCAGGGCCTGCCGCACCAGCGCCGGATCGGCACCGGCTTTCGACGCGAACAGCAGCGCTTCGCTCACCGCCCCGATCGTCAGTGCGACGATGATCTGGTTGGCGACCTTCGTCGTCTGCCCGTCGCCATTGGCGCCGACGCGGGTGACGTTCTTGCCCATCTTGTCGAACACAGACTTCATGGTGTTGAAGGCGCGCTCCTGCCCGCCGACCATGATGGTGAGGCTCGCCGCCTTGGCGCCGACCTCCCCGCCCGACACCGGCGCATCGAGATAATCCGCGCCGAGCGCCTCGATCTTCCTTGCGAACTCTTTCGTCGCCAGCGGCGAGATCGAGCTCATGTCAACGACAATCTTGCCTTTTGAGATGCCAGCGGCAACGCCGTCCTTGCCGAACAGCACGGCCTCGACATGCGGCGTATCCGGCACCATGATGATGACGGCATCCGCCTCCTCCGCCACTTCCTTGCTCGACTTGCAGGCAACCCCGCCGGCCGCGATCAACGCCGGCGCGACCGGTGCGACGTCATGCAGGAGAACGCGATGGCCCGCGGCCAGAAGATGGCCGGCCATCGGCCGTCCCATGGTGCCAAGTCCGATGAAGCCGATATCGATCATGTCCAGATCTCCTCAGGTCTCGAAGGTCTGCGCTGCGTGCCAGGACAGGCCTTCCAGCGTCGTGGTGCGCGGCTTGTATTCGCATCCGATCCAGCCGCGATAGCCGATCGCGTCGAGATGGCGGAACAGGAAGGGATAGTTGATCTCGCCGGTGCCGGGCTCGTGGCGGCCGGGATTGTCGGCGAGCTGGATATGGGCGATGCGGTCGAGATATTCCTGCATGGTGCGGGCGATATCGCCCTCCATGATCTGCATGTGATAGATGTCGTACTGGATGAACAAATTGCTCGAGCGCACGTCGGATATGAGCTGCACTGCCTGTTCGGTGCCGCTGAGATAGAAGCCGGGAATATCGAGCGTGTTGATCGGCTCGACCAGGAGCTTGATGTTCTCCCGCGCCAGGGTCGAGGCCGCGAAACGCAGGTTACCCAGCAGCGTCTCGTTGAGCTCGCGCGGATCGGCATCAACGGGCGCGATGCCGACGAGGCAGTTGAGCTGCTCGCAATCGAGCGCCTTAGCATAATCGATGGCGCGGAACACGCCGTCGCGGAATTCGGCCGTGCGGTCGGGAAGGATCGCGATGCCGCGCTCGCCCGCCGTCCAGTTTCCGGCCGGTAGATTGTGCAGCACCTGCGTCAGCCCGTGGGCTTCAAGCTGCTCGCGCAACAGCGCCTTGTCGAAATCGTAGGGAAAGAGATATTCGACCCCGCTGAAGCCGGCCGCCTTCGCCGCGGCGAAGCGCTCGGGAAACGGCATCTCGTTGAAGAGCATGGTGAGGTTGGCGGCGAATTTCGGCATGATGCCGTCCTCCCTATTCAGCCGGCTGCAACAGGCCGGAGTGCGCGCGCTCGACCTCGTCGAGCGGGAGGTCCAGCACCTCCTCGAACTCGACGATGTTGTCGATTTCCGTGCCCATCGCGATGTTGGTGACGCGTTCGAGGATGAACTCGACAACGACGGGCACGCGGTGCTTCGCCATCAATTCGCGCGCCGTGGCAAACGCCGCCTGTGTGTCCTTGGGATCAGTGACGCGGATCGCCTTGCAACCGAGGCCTTCGGCGACGGCGACATGATCGACGCCGTAGACGCCGATCTCGGGCGCGTTGATGTTCTCGAAGGAGAGCTGAACGTGATAGTCCATGTCGAAACCGCGCTGGGCCTGCCGGATCAGGCCGAGATAGGAATTGTTCACGACGACGTGGATGTAAGGCAGATTGAATTGCGCCCCGACCGCGAGCTCCTCGATCAGGAACTGGAAATCGTAGTCGCCGGAGAGCGCGACGATCTCGCGCTCAGGGCACGCCGCGCGCACGCCGAGCGCCGCCGGCAAGGTCCAGCCGAGCGGCCCGGCCTGCCCGGCATTGATCCAGTTGCGCGGCTTGTAGACGCCAAGGAATTGCGCGCCGGCGATCTGCGACAGGCCGATCACGGTGACATAGGCGGTATCGCGGCCGAAGGCCTTGTTCATCTCCTCATAGACGCGCTGCGGCTTGATCGGGACGCTGTCGAAATGGCTTTTGCGCAGCATCGTCCGCTTGCGCTCGCGGCAGGCCGCGGGCCACGCCTGGCGCTCGCGCAACCTGCCTGTCCGGCGCCACTCCCTGGCGACGGCGACGAAGAGCTCGAGCGCGGCCTTCGCGTCCGAGACAATGCCGAGATCAGGATTGAACACGCGACCGATCTGGGTCGGCTCGATGTCGACATGCACGAAGGTTCGGCCCTTGGTGTAGGTCTCCACCGAGCCCGTGTGGCGGTTGGCCCAGCGATTGCCGATGCCGAGCACGAAATCGGACTCGAGCAGCGTCGCGTTACCATAGCGGTGACTGGTCTGAAGCCCGACCATGCCGGCCATCAGCACGTGATCGTCGGGAATCGCGCCCCACCCCATCAGCGTCGGCACGACAGGCACGTTGGCGATTTCGGCGAATTCGACCAGCAGGTCCGAAGCGTCGGCATTGATGATGCCGCCGCCCGCGACGATCAGCGGGCGCTCGGCCGCATTGAGCATCTCCAGCGCCTTTTCGACCTGCTTGCGCGTCGCGACCGGCTTGTAGACCGGCAGCGGCTCATAGGTCTCGTCGTCGAACTCGATCTCGGCGAGCTGCACATCGAGCGGCATGTCGATCAGCACCGGGCCCGGCCGGCCCGAGCGCATGACGTGGAACGCCTGGCTGAACACCCGCGGCACCAGTGCCGGCTCGCGCACGGTCACCGCCCACTTCGTCACGGGCTTTGCGATCGACTCGATGTCGATGGCCTGGAAATCCTCCTTGTAGAGCCTCGCGCGCGGCGCCTGGCCGGTGATGCAGAGGATCGGAATGGAATCGGCGATCGCCGAATAGAGCCCGGTGATCATGTCGGTGCCGGCCGGCCCCGACGTGCCGATACAGACGCCGATATTGCCAGCCTTCGCCCGCGTATAGCCTTCGGCCATGTGCGAGGCGCCCTCGACATGGCGCGCGAGGATGTGGCGGATCGAGCCGCGCTTCTTCAGCGCCGAGTAAAGCGGATTGATCGCGGCCCCGGGAACGCCGAAGGCGGTCGAGATGCCTTCTTTCTCCAGGATTCGCACAGCTGCATCGACGGCTCGCATCTTCGCCATATCGGACCTCGCTTAAGTTGCGTCAGCGAGCGAGATCATCGGGCGCCAAAGATACGATCTCAACGAGATCGATATTATTTTCCACGATGCGGCAGCCGCGAAAAAATCGCGGCGGTCTCAATCGGTTAGATCGAGAGATGCGTGAAAGCGGATCACTCGAACAGCGGAGTCAGCTCCATCTGCGGCACCAGCACGAGGCCCTTGTCTGTGATGCGAATTTCCGGAATGACCGATAGCGGAATCAAATTGAAGCCCATGTAGGGGATGGTGCAGCCGGCGTCCGCCCATTCCTTCTTCAGCGCCTTGACCTCTTCGGCCACGTCGGTGACGCGCTTGTCGGAAAGCAGGCCTGCAATTGGCAGCGGAACCAGCGCCCTCACCTCACCCTCGGCGACGACGCAGACACCGCCCTGCTGCGCCTTGATCGCAGCGATTGCGACGTGCATGTCGGCCTCATTGGTCCCGGCGACGATGATGTTGTGGCTGTCATGTCCGACGCTGGAGGCGACGGCGCCGCGCTTCAGGCCAAAATCTTTCAGCAGGCCATGGGCGACGTTGCCCGCCGACTTGCCGTGGCGCTCGACCACCGTGACAAAGCACAGGCCGTAGCGCTCAAACAACGATGGCCAATCATTTGCGGGTTCGATCGCGACCTTCTCATGGATCAGCGTGATACCCGGCAGCGCGGTCTTGATCGCGTTGACGGTGCAGGCTTTCGCCGGCAGCTCCGGCGTCAGCCTCACCTTCTCCGGCAGCTTCACGGTCGCATAGGCCGCCTTCGGATACTGATAGCGCTGCGACAGCGCCTGATCGAGCCGCGGCGTGATCCTGCCGTGCTCGACGACGAGCTCGCCGCCATACCAGGTGCATTGCGGCTTGAGCTGATCGTCCATCAGCACGAGATCGGCGCGGCGGCCACCGCCGAGCCCGCCGATATCGCCCTCCATGCCGAAGCGAGTGGCGCCATGCAACGAGCCCATCGACCACGCCTGCTCCGGCGACACCCCCGCCTTCACCGCCTCGCGCACCACCCAGTCGAGGCCGAACAGCAGGAGATCGTCGGCGTCGCGGTCGTCGGTGCACACAGCCGTGCGCTTGTGCGAGGCACCGAGCTCGGTGATGGTGCGGATCGCCTGCGGTAGAGAATGCCAGGGCGTCGTGGGCGGACCGCCGCGCAGGAAAACCCAGACGCCGGCATCGAGCAGGTCGTCGGCGATGTCACGGTCGATCGCCTCGTGCGTGTCGGTGACGCCGCTCGCCGCATAGGCCGCGACGAATTCGCGGCCGTAGACATGGCCGGACACCGGCCGCCCGCGCTTCAAGGCGGCGGCAAGGATCGCGTGGCTGCGCTCGTCGCCCATCGTCACCGGCACAAAATCCATCTTCTCACCGAGCGCGACAGCCTCCGGCCAGCGGTCGAACAGGGCGGCGATCTTGTCCGGCGTGAGGTCGCCGCCCGCAGTCTCGAGTTCGGCCGAGGTCGCAGGGACAGTCGACGGCACCGTCAAGAAGATCGAGAGCGGCGCCTCACGCGCGTCCTCCAGCATCGCCTCGACGCCGGCAACGTCCATGACGTTGCCGATCTCGTGGCTGTCGCAGAAGATCGTCGTGGTGCCGTTGAGCAGCGCGGCCTCGGCATAGGCACAGGCCGTCACCATCGAGGATTCGATATGGATGTGCGGATCGACGAGGCCCGGCGCGATGATGCCGCCGGCCGCGTCGTAAAGCGGGACGCCGCTCCAGACCTTCTTCGCCGTCCCGGCCGGCTTGACCGCCGCGATGCGGCCGCCGGCGATCCAGACCTCGCGGTTTGTGTGGATGCGCTCCGAATAGGTCGAGAGCGCCCGTGCCCCCGTGACGACGAGATCCGGAGCGACGCGCGCTGAGGCGACATCAGCAAGGCGCCGCGTCATACTGTGCAGCGGCGCGACGGCAAAGCGGGTGAGTTTTGTCATGGGAGCTCTCGTTTGACGGGAACAGCCCAGCGATGGTTGCGCCCGGCGAGCGTCACGGGCAACTCAAATAAAACGGCACTCCTGCTTACGCATTGGGCAAGCGCGCCGGATCAAGGGTTCCGCTAATCCTCGTTCGCCTTGAACCGCCCGAGCCCCTTCAACATGAAGGGTGCCAGCAGCGCGATCAGCGCCACTGCAAGCAGCGTGGCTGAGATCGGGCTCTGGACCAGCGTCACGGGATCACCGAGACTGATCGCGAGCGCGCGACGCAACTGGCTCTCGGCGATCGGGCCGAGGATCAGGCCAACGACGACTGGCGCGATCGGAAAATCGAACCGCCGCATCAGGAAGCCGAGCACGCCGAAGCCGGCCAGCATCGACAATTCGACCATCGACGGTTTTGCGGCGATGGTGCCCATCGTCGCAAAGACGAGGATGCCGGCATAGAGCCACGGCTGCGGGATCGCGAGCAGCCGCACCCACAGGCCAACCAGCGGGAGGTTGAGCACGAGCAGCATGCAATTGGCGATGAACAGGCTCGCGATCAGGCCCCACACGAGATCGGGCCGCTCGGCGAACAGCAGCGGCCCCGGGTTGAGGCCGTACTGCTGGAATCCCGCCAGCATCATCGCGGCCGTCGCCGAGGTCGGCAGCCCGAGCGTCAGGAGCGGCACCAGCGTGCCGGCGGCGGAGGCGTTGTTGGCGGCTTCCGGTCCCGCGACGCCTTCGATCGCACCCTTGCCGAACTCTTCCGGATGTTTGGTGAGCCGCTTCTCGGTGGAATACGACAGGAAGGTCGGGATCTCTGCGCCGCCCGCGGGCAGCGCGCCGATCGGGAAGCCGAACATGGTGCCGCGCAGCCATGGCTTCCACGACCGCTTCCAGTCTTCCTTGGTCATCCACAGCGAGCCGCGCACCGGCTCGAGCTTCTCCTCGGTGTGGTGGCGGCGCGATGCGACGTAGAGCGCCTCGCCCACCGCGAACAGGCCGACCGCAAGCGTCGTCACCTCAACGCCGTCGAGCAGCTCAGGAACACCGAACGCGAGCCGCGCCTGGCCGGTCAGCTTGTCGATGCCGACGAGGCCGAGCGTCAGGCCAATGAACAGGCTGGTCAGGCCGCGGATCGGGGAATCTCCGAAGGTCGCCGACACCGTGACGAAGGCGACGCACATCAGCGCAAAATAATCCTCAGGGCCGAAGCGCACGGCGAAATCGACCAGCCACGGCGCAAGAAAGGCGAGTCCGATGGTCGCGATGGTGCCGGCGACGAAGGAGCCGATCGCGGATGTCGCAAGCGCCGGCCCGCCGCGGCCGGCCTTGGCCATCTTGTTGCCTTCGAGCGCTGTCGCCATCGACGCGCTCTCGCCGGGCGTGTTGATCAGGATCGCCGTGGTCGATCCGCCATACATGCCGCCATAGTAGATGCCAGCAAACATGATCAGCGAGCCGCCGGGGTCGAGCTTGTACGTCACCGGCAGCAGTAGCGCGACCGTCAGCGCCGGGCCGATGCCGGGCAGCACGCCAACGGCTGTGCCGAGGAACACGCCGATCAGCGCATAAAGCAAGTTCATCGGCTGGACGGCGACCGCCATGCCGTGGGCCAGCGCGGCAAAGGTGTCCATCACAGCAGTCGCTCCAGGGGGCCGGTCGGAAGGCTCAGCGTCAACAGGCGGTCGAACGCGAGATAGATGAGGGTCGACATCACGATGGCAATGACGCTGTCGACTAGGATGGCGCGACGCCCAAATGCCGCGGACGTCGTGACGAACAGGGCCGAGGTCGCCAGGATGAAGCCGCCGCCGAACCCGATGATGGCGATCAGCAGCGCGAGGCCAACGAGAATCAGAACCACCGGCACGGGATCGGCGCTCTCGCGCGCCGGCAGGCTACCGCGCAGCGCATCGACGAAATTGCCGATCGCGAGCAGCGCCAAGCCGCTGGCGACCACGACTGGCATCGCCTCCGGCCCCATCCCGTACATCGCGGTGGATTGCAGGCCGCGCGCGTCCCAGACCAGCACCGCAGCGGTGGCCGCGAGCAATGCAGCGATGACGATGCCGGCGCGATCGACGCGCCGCGGCGGCTGGACGGGATCGCCTGAGGTCATGACTTGACGAGGCCGACCGACCTCAGCACGTCAGTGACGCGCACTGTTTCCTTCTTCAGGAAGTCGGCGAAAGCGTCGCCGCCGAGATAGGCGTCCTCCCAGCCCTTCTGCTTGAGGATCTCCTTCCAGGCATCCGACTTCACCATCTTCTCGACCGCATCGCTGAGCGTCTTGCGCTGCTCCGGCGTGACGCCGGGAGGCGCGACCACCGAACGCCAGTTGGCGATCACGAGGTCGATGCCCTGCTCCCTAAACGTCGGGATGTCGCTACCTGCGATGCGCTTCTCCGAAGTCACGCCGATCGCGCGCAGCTTGCCGGACTTGATCTGTCCTTCATATTCGCTCAGCCCCGAAATGCCCGCGGTGACCTTGCCGCCGAGGATCGCCGCCAGTGACTCGCCGCCGCCGGAGAACGGGATGTAGTTGATCTTCTTCGCGTCGGCGCCGACGGCGCCCGCGAACAACGCCGCCATCACATGGTCGACGCCGCCGGCCGAGCCGCCGGCGAAGGTCACCTTGGCGATATCGGCCTTCACCGCGGCGGCCAGATCCTGTGCAGTCTTGATCGGCGAATTCGCCGGCACCACGATCACCTGGATCTCCTCAGTGAGCCGCGCGATCGGCGTCACCTGCTCGAGCGTCACTGGCGACTTGTTCATGGCTAGTGCGCCCACCATGACGAAGCCGTTGACCATCATCTGGTTGCCATCGCCCTTCGCGCCGTTGACGAACTGCGCGATGCCGACGCTGCCACCTGCGCCGGGAACGTTGGTGACTTGCACGCTGCGCGCAACGCCGGAAGCGACCAGCGCCTGCTGCATCGAGCGCGCAGTCTGGTCCCAGCCACCGCCCGGTGCCGCGGGCGCCATCAGCTTGAGCTCGAGCTGCTGCTCGGCAAAGGTCGGCGTGCCCAGCGCAAGGGTCAGCGCGACGGCTGCGCCGACAAGGCGCGCGGAAAATTGAAACATGAGGGCATTCTCCAGGCTCGTGCGGACGTTTGCCGCATTGTGTCGTTTGGTCGCATATCAACCAAAATGACAGATGCTGTCCAGCGACAGCCCGGGCTCCTCGTTAGCAGGACGTCGGCATCACCCCGCCGAGCGCGATCGTTAGCTCACCAGCGACATCGCGCACAATTTGCCCGATTTCCGGCAACCTCTCATCGGTCAGACGGCTGGTCATGCCGGAGACAGAGATCGCCGCGAGCGGCTCGGCGCAGTCGTTGTAGACAACTGCGGCAATACAGCGCAGGCCCATGCAGGCCTCTTCATCGTCGAGCGCGTAGCCTTGCTTGCGGATTTTTTCGAGCTCCTTGAACAGGTCGCTCGGCCGCACGAGCGACTTCTCGGTCAGGCGGGGCATGCCGTGATGGCGGATGACAGCGCCGACGTCCTCGTCCGAATAAGTCGCGAGCACCGCCTTGCCGACGCCCGACGTCACCATCGCGACACGGCCGCCGACCTTGGTCAGCGAGCGCATGATCTCGCGGCTCTCCATGCGGGTCAGAACGATGATGAACTCGTCGTCGACGACGGCGAGATTGGCGGTTTCGCGGGTGAGATCACGCAGCTTGCGCAAGTAAGGAATCGCCTGCGCACTGAAATTGCGCCGCCTCGCAAAGCTCGCGCCGACCGTGAAGCTTCGCACGCCGACATGCCATTTGGATTCGGCGCGGTCGAACTGCACGAAGCGCCTGCTTTCCAGCGTTGCCAGCAAGCGGTGCACGGTGGAGACCGACAGGCCGGTGCGGACGGCGAGATCGCTGAGGCGATAGCCTTCGTCGTCTTCGGCGAGGGTCTCGAGGATCGACAGCGCGCGGTCCACGGACTGCACGCCGCCATCGCGGTCCGCCTCCGATGTCGATCGAGGCTCGATCGATTTGCGCCGGATCACGTTCTTGCTCATCGCGACCTGACCGTTCTCCCTCGCCCTATCTCTTTTCCCTCTCCCCGCTTGCGGGGAGAGGGTTAGGGTGAGGGGGAGTCTCCGCAAGGACGGTGACAGTTAGACTCGTGGAGAGTCCCCCTCACCCGAATTGCTTCGCAATTCGACCTCTCCCCGCACGCGGGGAGAGGTAAACAAACATCCGCTCCAGATAGAGCCGAAGCAGCATCGTCGGCTCAGAGCAGCCCTGCCCCGCGCGCCCACTTGTACTTGGCGCCGAGAACCTCGACCGGCAGCTCGGTCGAATAGGCGTAGGCCGGGATTCCGTGCTGGTAGAGATATTCGGCGGCTTCCTCGACCTCGACGTCGCCGGCGAGCGAGGCGACCATCGGCTTCACAAAGCCCTTGGCCTCCATCTCCTTCTTCACCTCGACCATGTTGCGGGCGAACACCATCGGCGGTGTGACGATCGTGTGCCAGTAGCCGAGGATCAGCGCGTGGATGCGGTCGTCGGAGAGGCCAAGCTTCACCGTGTTGACGTAGGTGATCGGGGGCTCGCCTCCGGTGATATCCACAGGATTTCCGGCCGCGCCGAACGGCGGAATGAACTTGCGGAACGCCGCATCCAGATCCGGCGGCATCGACATCAGCGACAGGCCGTTGTCGACGCAGGAGTCCGACAGCAGCACGCCCGAGCCGCCCGCACCGGTGATGATCAGGACGTTCTCGCCTTTCGGCGTCGGCAGAACCGGCACGCCGCGGGCGAATTCGAGCAGCTGACGCAGCGAGCGGGCGCGGATCACGCCGGACTGCTTGAACACGTCCTCGTAGATCCGGTCGTTACCGGCGAGCGCGCCGGTGTGCGACGAGGCCGCCTTGGCGCCGGCCGACGTGCGGCCGGCCTTGAGCACGACCACCGGCTTCTTCTTGGAGACGCGCTTGGCGGCTTCCGCGAAGGCGCGGCCGTCCTTGAGGTCTTCGCAGTGCTGCGCGATCAAATTGGTGTTCGGGTCCTGCTCGAAGAAGGCGAGCAGATCGTCTTCGTCGATGTCGGACTTGTTGCCGAGACCGACGATCGCGGAGACGCCCATCTTGGCCGAGCGCGAGAAGCCGATGATGGCCATGCCGATGCCGCCCGACTGCGACGACAGCGCCGCGTGGCCCTTCACGTCGTAGGCGGTGCAGAAGGTCGCGCAGAGATTGGCGGGCGTATAGTAGAAGCCATAGATGTTCGGCCCCATCAGGCGGATATCGTACTTCTTGCCGACCTCGACGATCTCGGCCTGAAGCTCCGGCGCGCCGGCCTCGGCGAAGCCCGACGGGATCAGAACCGCGCCCGGGATTTTCTTCTCGCCACATTCGGTGAGCGCCGCCGCCACGAACTTCGCGGGGATCGCGAACACCGCGACGTCGATCACGCCAGGCACGTCCTTGACGCTCTTGTACGCCTTGTAGCCGAGGATTTCGGCGGCCTTGGGATGGATCGGATAGATGTCGCCCTTGTAGCCGCCGTTGATGAGGTTCTTCATCACGGAATTGCCGATCTTGCCATCCTCGGCCGAGGCGCCGACCACGGCGACCGCCTTTGGCTGCATGATGCGGTTCATCGCCGCAACGATCTCTTCGGTCGGGCGCGGCTTCGGCTTCGGCTTGAAGGCGAAGTCGACGACGATGCGGACGTCGGCGGCCGTCGCATCCTTCGGGGTCGCGAAGACAGGGTTGAGGTCGAGCTCGACGATTTCAGGGAAATCCGTGACGAGCTGCGAGACCTTGACGATGACGTCGGCGAGGGCGTTGCGGTTCACCGGCTCGCCGCCGCGAACACCCTTCAAAATCTCATGCGCCTGGATGCCGTCGAGCATCGAGAGCGCGTCTTCCTTGGTCGCCGGCGCGAGGCGGAAGGTGATGTCCTTCAGCACTTCGACCAGCACGCCGCCGAGGCCAAAGG
The DNA here is from genome assembly GCF_001908185.1 of Bradyrhizobium sp. AS23.2. GTDB lineage: Bacteria > Pseudomonadota > Alphaproteobacteria > Rhizobiales > Xanthobacteraceae > Bradyrhizobium. Next base: position 47,581 of record NZ_LGHM01000005.1, on the reverse strand, counting down.
CGACGAGCTTGCCGAACGAGCCGTCGGTGATCGAGCCGACGATGACTTCGGTGCCGCCAGCCAGCATCTGCTGCACCTGGACGCCCTCGATCTTGGCATCGGCCTTGTACTTCTTGGCGTTGCCGAGAATGGTCTCGTAGGCCTTCTCGGCGTCTTCAGCCGTCTTGAGGCCGACGATGACGCCGCCGGCTTCGGTCTTGTGGAGAATGTCCGGCGAGACGATCTTCATCACCACCGGGAAGCCCATCGAGGACGCCATCTTGCCGGCCTCGCCCGCCGACTTCGCCACGCCCTCCTTCGGCACCGGAATGCCGTAGGCGTCGCAGACCAGCTTGCCTTCGGGGGCGGTCAGGCTGGTACGGTTGTCCGCCTTGACCTGGTCGAGCACCTTGCGGACGGCATCTTTGGAATTGGACATGTGGCTTCTCCCTTGACCTCAGTTCGTTCTTTTCAAAGCGCGCGCGTGTTGCGGCTGCCCGTGATGCTTGCCATTCGCCGCGCTCTGTTCCATGTCGCGGAACGGAGTGGCATAAAGCCAAGACTACTCCGCCGCCTTGGATCAAAAATGGCTGGCGATGGCATTTGGTATGCCAGAAGCCAACTTGTCAAGCCACGGCATGTCTTGGAACGCCGCAAAAAATAGGCGGCTTGACATTCTGGCATGTGGTATGCCAAAAACTTTCCCGTCAATAATCCTGTAAAAGACGACTCCCACTGGAGGAGATTCGTCGTGTCACTGCGGAAACCAACCAAGGCGTTGCCGAACATGGCCGAGGCAGATATCGCAATCGTTCGTATTGCCCCGGAGAGCAGCTTCAAGAACAAGGCGTATGACGCCTTGAAGGAAGCCATCCTCAAGATGGACATCTATTCGACGCCCGAGCCGGTGATGCTCGACGAGCGCGCGCTGTCCGAACGCCTGGGTGTCAGCCGGACCCCGATCCGCGAAGCGATCGCGATGCTCGAGCAGGACGGTTTCGTGAAGACCGTTCCGCGCCGCGGCATCATGGTGGTGCGCCGGACCAAGAGCGAGATCGTCGACATGATCCGCGCCTGGGCGGCGCTGGAGAGCATGGCGGCCCGCCTCATCACCACCACTGCACGCAAGAAGGACATCACGGCGCTGCGTGATTTCTTCAAGGATTTCGGCAAGGATCGCCTGCCCGAGGATCACGTCGAGGAATATTCGCGCGCCAACATCGCCTTCCACCAGGCGCTGATCTCGCTGTCGGAATCCCCCGTGCTGGTCGACCTCACCAATGATTTGCTGCTGCACGTGCGCGGCTATCGGCAACTGACGATCGGGCGCAAGGACCGCACCGCGACCTCCCTGCCCGAGCATCTCGGCATCATCGAAGCGTTAGAGGCGCGTGACACCGAACTCGCCGAGAAGCGCGCCCGCGACCACACCCTTGGCCTTGCCGCTTACGTCGAGGCGCACGGCCAGGAACTCTTTACCTAGCAACGCTCACCAGAAGGGCGAACCACTCGCCCCCAAGCCTAAAACGGCACCTTGAGACCAGGGAGACAAGGCCCATGCTGAATACCGCGACCAAGTCCGAAGCACCGGGCACCGAGCAGGAATTGACGGATGGTTTTCATCTCGTCATCGACGCGCTCAAGCTGAACGGCATCAACACCATCTATAATGTGCCGGGCATCCCGATCACGGATTTGGGCCGCATGGCGCAGGCCGCCGGCATTCGTGTGATCTCCTTCCGCCACGAGCAGAACGCCGGTTACGCGGCGGGCATCGCCGGCTTCCTCACCAAGAAGCCCGGCGTCTGCCTCACCGTCTCCGCGCCCGGCTTCCTCAACGGTCTCACCGCGCTCGCGCACGCCACCACCAACTGCTACCCGATGATCCTGATCTCGGGATCCTCCGAGCGCGAGATCGTCGACCTCCAGCAGGGTGACTACGAGGAAATGGACCAGCTCGCGATCGCAAAGCCGCTGTGCAAGGCGGCCTATCGCGTGCTGCACGCTCAGGACATCGGCATCGGTCTCGCCCGCGCCATCCGCGCCGCGGTGTCGGGCCGTCCGGGCGGCGTCTATCTCGACCTGCCGGCAAAACTGTTCGGCCAGGTGATGAACGCCGATGCCGGCCGGAAATCGCTGGTCAAGGTGATCGATGCCGCGCCCGCGCAGATCCCCTCGCCCGCTTCGGTCAAGCGTGCGCTCGACGTGCTCAAGGCGGCCAGGCGTCCGCTCATCATTCTCGGCAAGGGTGCCGCCTACGCGCAGGCCGATGAAGAGATCAAGAGCTTCGTCGAAAAGAGCGGCGTGCCATTCCTGCCGATGAGCATGGCCAAGGGCCTCCTCCCCGACACGCATCCGCAATGCGCCGGCGCGGCCCGCTCGACGGTGCTGAAAGACTCCGACGTCGTGCTGCTGATCGGCGCCCGCCTGAACTGGCTGCTCTCGCACGGCAAGGGCAAGACCTGGGGCGAAGCACCCAAGAAGTTCATCCAGGTCGACATCGAGCCGAGGGAAATGGACTCCAACGTCGAGATCGTCGCGCCCGTCGTCGGTGACATCGGCTCGGTCGTCTCCGCCTTCAACCAGGCAATGGCTTCGGGCTGGACCGCGCCGCCGGCCGAATGGACCAAGGCTGTTTCGACCAAGCGCGAAGAGAACGTCGCCAAGATGGCGCCGAAGCTCATGAACAACAAGTCGCCGATGGATTATCACGGCGCACTCGGCGTGCTGAAGAACGTCATCAAGGACCATCCCGAGGCGATCCTCGTCAACGAGGGCGCCAACACGCTCGACCTCGCCCGCGGCGTCATCGACATGTACAGGCCGCGCAAGCGTCTCGACGTCGGCACGTGGGGCGTGATGGGCATCGGCATGGGCCAGGCGATCGCGGCCGCGCTCGAGACCGGCAACCCCGTGCTCGCGGTGGAAGGCGACTCGGCCTTCGGCTTCTCCGGCATGGAGGTCGAGACCATCTGCCGCTACAACCTTCCGATCTGCGTCGTCATCTTCAACAATGACGGCATCTATCGCGGCACCGACGTCAACAGCGCCAACGCCGATCCGGCAACGACGGTGTTCGTCAAGGGCGCGCGCTACGACAAGATGATGGAAGCCTTCGGCGGCGTCGGCGTGAATGCCACCTCGCCCGACGAGCTCAAGCGCGCCGTCAACGAGGCGATGGCTTCACGCAAGCCGACGCTCATCAACGCGGTCATCGATCCGGCCGCAGGTTCGGAGAGCGGCCGCATCGGCAACCTCAATCCGCAGAGCGTTCTGCAGAAGAAGAAGTAAGCAACCGCCGGGTCATTCCCCGCGCAGGCGGGAATCCAGTAATCGCCGGACCATCCTTGGTGGCGAGCACTGAGCCCAACTGAAACGACAACGAATACTGGATGCCCGCCTTCGCGGGCATGACGGAAACAGAGTGGTAACAGGAGCAATATGATGACCAAAGCGCTCTCGGGCGTTCGCATTCTCGACTTCACCCACGTCCAGTCCGGACCGACCTGCACGCAGCTGCTCGCATGGTTCGGCGCCGACGTGATCAAGGTGGAACGCCCGGGCGTGGGTGACATCACCCGCGGCCAGCTGCAGGACATCCCGAACGTGGACAGCCTGTATTTCACCATGCTCAACCACAACAAGCGTTCGATCACGCTCGACACCAAGAACCCCAAGGGCAAGGAAGTCCTCACCGAGCTGATCAAGAAGTGCGACGTGCTGGTCGAGAATTTCGGCCCCGGCGTGCTCGACCGCATGGGCTTCCCCTGGGAGAAGATCCAGGCGATCAACCCCAAGATGATCGTCGCCTCGATCAAGGGCTTTGGTCCAGGACCGTACGAGGACTGCAAGGTGTATGAGAACGTCGCGCAGTGCACCGGCGGCGCCGCCTCCACCACCGGCTTCCGCGACGGCCTGCCGCTCGTCACCGGCGCGCAGATCGGCGACAGCGGTACCGGCCTGCATCTCGCGCTCGGCATCGTCACCGCGCTCTATCACCGCACCCACTCGGGCAGGGGCCAGCGCGTCACGGCTGCGATGCAGGACGGCGTGCTCAACCTCGCCCGCGTCAAGCTGCGCGACCAGCAGCGCCTCGCCCATGGTCCGCTCAAGGAGTACAGCCAGTTCGGCGAAGGCATTCCGTTCGGCGATGCCGTGCCGCGCGCCGGCAACGATTCTGGCGGCGGCCAGCCCGGCCGCATCCTGAAGTGCAAGGGCTGGGAGACCGATCCCAACGCCTACATCTACTTCATCACCCAGGCCCCGGTCTGGGAGAAGATCTGCGACGTGATCGGCGAGCCGACCTGGAAGACCGACCCGAACTACGCCAAGCCGCCGGCCCGCCTGCCGCGCCTCAACGAGATCTTCGCCCGCATCGAACAGTGGACGATGACCAAGACCAAGTTCGAGGCGATGGAGATCCTCAACAAGGACGACATCCCCTGCGGCCCGATCCTGTCGATGAAGGAGATCGCCGAGGACCAGTCGCTGCGCGCCACCGGCACCGTGGTCGAGGTCGATCACCCCACCCGCGGCAAGTACATCTCGGTCGGCAACCCGATCAAGCTGTCGGATTCTCCGAGCGACGTGGAGCGCTCCCCGCTGCTCGGCGAGCACACCGACGAGATCCTGCGCAGCGTGCTCGGCTTCAGCGACCATCAGGTCGCCGATATCCACAAGTCCGGCGCACTCGACCCGCCGCAGAAGCAGGCCGCTGAGTAAGCGATACGGCAACGTTAAGGCGAAAGGGCCGCCCTTCGAGGCGGCCCTTTTTGTATCAGAATGCCAACGGGGTGCAGGTCCAAACTAAAAAATTGAAAAACAACCCCATGCACAGTAGTCAACTCTTTGGTCTCAAAGAGAATTTCTGATCTACCGAAAAATCGTTGAGGCGTCGGGCAAAACAGGGGTATTATGCCATCATCCGAAGAAACGGTCGCAACTCGGACCCGAGGTTTCTAGCTATCCCTCGATCACGACGCTCAGTGCTCCCCTAGCTGCTCGCGAAAATACTTCGCCACCGCCGCGTTGAACTCGCGGTGAAACCCTGCCCTGTCGAATCCCGCCGGCACGTCGGTGCAGATGCGCGGGATGGCTGCCGCGAGTTCGGCCGAGCAAGGCGCGAGGAAGGCAAAGTGGCCGGCCGGCACGACATGAACCTCGGGCTTGCCCGGCAGGCCGTCCGCGACGCGCGCCGTGCCCGAACCGTCGCCCACGCCCGGCCCCCCCGAACTGCGATCGCCAGAACTGGAACGGGATCTTGACGGCGACGAGATTCTCGCGCGTCAGGACGACGGGCGCGGGATCGACGATCACCGCGGCGCGGATGCGCGCGTCATGCGGCGGATCAGGCGGCGTCTCTCCGTTGTGAAGCTGGGCGCAGCTACCGGTGGTCTCCTTGCAGAGGCTGGCGAGCCTGCCGAAATCCGGCTTGATCCCCATCAGCGCGAAGCCGGTATAGCCGCCGAGCGAGAAACCGAAGAAGCCGACTTTGGCGGGATCAATCACCGCCCTGTCCTTCCAGTTCTGCAGCATGAAATCGAGCAGGCGCACCATGTCCGCCGGGCGCGATCCCCAGACGGACAGCGTGTCCCGCCGCGAGGAGTCGCTATAGGTATCGCCGGGATGATTGATGGCGGCGACGACGAAGCCGGCATCGGCCAGCGCCTCCGCGGTGTCGTGATGCTGACCGAAAAATCCGCCCCGGCCGTGCGAGAAGATGATGAGCGGGAGTTTCGCACCGGTAACGGGACAATCCTTCACGCCCTTCAGATCGTAATCGGCCCCGACCGAAAGGCGGCCGAGCACCACATGTGTCGGCTCCGACGCGCACGGATACCAGATCGCACCCGACAGCGCCGGATCGGATTCGAGAAGCTGGATACCCGCAGCCTCTGCGGGTGTGCCAAGACAGCAGAGTGTGACAGCGAAAGCCCAAAGCGTGCTGCGCAACGGAAGTCCCCCCTGATTTCGCGCAGGAGTTGAACGAAGAACGGTAGCGGAATTGTGGCTTCAGTTGATCGCCCAACCCGGCCTCGATTTGCGATCAAGCGCTCTCAACAAGGTTCAGCAAGAAAATCCGAGGTGCCCTGTCGGATCGTCAACCCTCCGTTCGTCCTCGGGGCATGAATGGGCAACAGACGCTGGTGTCGGGCCCATCAATTCATGAGGATGACCATTATGCCCAGCACTGTCCGCCTGCACCGCGTTCTGGCCACCCGCCCGGAGAAAGTCTATCGCGCCTTCCTGGAAGCGGATGCGCTGGCGAAATGGCTTCCGCCTAACGGCTTTGCCTGCACCGTGCATCACCTGGAGCCCAAGGTCGGGGGCACGTTCAAAATGTCGTTCCGCAACTTCACGACGGGCGACAGCCACGCTTTCGGCGGCGAATATCTCGAGCTCGTCCCGGGCGAACGTCTCCGCTACACCGACAAATTCGACGACCCCAATCTGCCCGGCGAGCTTCAGGTCACCGTGACGCTGAAGAAGGTCTCGGTCGGCACCGAGCTTGACATCACGCAGGCGGGCATACCGGACGTCATTCCGCCGGAGGCCTGTTATCTCGGCTGGCAGGAATCGCTGCGCAACCTGGCCCGGCTCGTCGAGCCCGAGATCAATCAGTAGCAGGTCCTGCCGGGTGCCGTGCCGCGGCGTGGCCTCGCTTAGGCCGGATCGCCTCGTGAGATGCGATCCGGGTGAAAGGGAGCATCTGCGGGTCGATCTGTTCGATCGTTTCCACAGATCGACCCACGCCGTCATTGCGAGCGCAGCGAAGCAATCCAGTGTCCCTCCTCGGAACGATTCTGGATTGCTTCGCTGCGCTCGCAATGACGGAGAATATCGAATTCGTGGCTGCCTACACCGATCCTTCGAACTGCGGCTGCCAGCGAAGCAGGTATGATTGCAGCGCCTGCACGAGCATGGCCAGCACGATACCGACGATCATCATGATGAAGATCGCGACCATCATCTCGCTGGCATTGGCACGCGCCTCCGCCTCGATAATGAGCTTTCCAAGGCCGCGCTCGGCGCCGATGAACTCGCCGACGATGACGCCGACGAGCGCAAACGACACCGCGGGAAGCAGCGACGCGAACACCCACGCCAACGCAGACGGAATCACCACCGTTCGCAAAACGGCGAACTCGCTTGCGCCCATCAGACGGGCTGCCGCGATCTGATCGCGGTCGACCGCGCGTGTTCCCTCGAACGTGTTGAAGAAGACCACGAAGAACACCACGAGCCAGGCGGTCGCCACCTTGGACAGGTCGCCGAGGCCGAAGATCAGGATGACGAGCGGCACCAGGGCAATGCGCGGAATCGAATTCAGCGCCACGACGTAGGGACCGAACACGCGTGCGAGAAAGTCGGAGCGCCCGAGAACGAGGCCCGCCGCGATACCCGTAGCGCTGCCAAACAGGAATCCCCACCACGTGTTCTTCAGCGTGACGAGAGTGGCTATCCAGAGATTGTTGTCGTTATTCCCAATACAGGCGAGGAAGCCGCTGGGGTCTCTGAAACAGCCGAGACGCAGGAAGCTGCCCCAGATCAGCGACGGCTTGGCGACGAAGTATGGGTCAAGGATCTTTGGGACATAGGCTTTGGGCAGGAGCATCTTGCTCCACTCGAAACCCCACTGCCAGATGACGAGCGTCAAGGCGAGGATCGCGAGCTGCCAGAACAGGATGACCGAGCGGCGGGAAGACATGATCAGTCTGCCTTGGTTCGGCGAAACTCTTCGCCAAGCGAATGCCAGATATGGGAATAGAGGCGACCGAACTCGGCGGTCTCGCGAAGGCCAACCGGGTCGCGCGGGCGCGGGAACGAGACGTCGAAATCTTCCTTCAATCGTCCCGGCCGCGCGGACAACAGGATGATCCGGCTTGCAAGCGTCAGCGCCTCGCCGAGATCGTGGGTCACGAAGAGAACGGTCTGCCGCTCGCGTTCCCATATCTCCAGCAACGTCTTGTGCATCTCGAGCTTGGTGTGCGTGTCGAGGGCCCCGAACGGCTCATCCATCAGCAGGATTTCCGGCTCCAGGATCAGCGTTCGCATGAGGGCCACCCGCTGGCGCATGCCGCCGGACAACATGCGCGGAAACGTCTGGCCGAAACCGTCCAATCCCGCCTGCTCGACCGCTTTGGCGACACGGTCGGCGCGCTCAGCCTTCGCGACCCCCGCGATCTCGAGTCCATAGCCGATATTTTGCTCGACGGTTCGCCAGGGAAACAGCGTATCGCGCTGGAAGACGTAACCAACCTTCCGGTTCACCCTGCCCGGCTCGACCTCGTCGTCATCGATGAGAATACGTCCCCCCCGAACGAGGCAGCAGACCTGCGACCATGTTGAGAATTGTGCTCTTGCCGCAGCCGGAGGGGCCAAGGAGCGCGACGAATTCACCCTGGCGCACGTCAAAGGATACGTTGTCCACCGCGGTGAATTGCGCGCTGCCCGCGCTGAAGCTCTTCGTCAGGCCCTGCACCGCAATCCGGATCGCCGCGCTGCCCGCTTGCGGAGCAAGAGCAAGGCTGAGACCTGCGGACATCACTTGTATTTCGCCTTGGCCGCGTCGAGGAAGCTCATGTCGACGACGTCCTCGTACCTGGCTTCTGGAATGTCCGTGCCCTTGCGGTACCAGGGTTTGGCGCCGCGCTCGAACGAGGCCTTGTCTATGGTCCCGTCATACGCCCAGGTCGACGTGTCGAATCCAAGCTCGGCAGTGACCGCATCGGGATCCACGCCGGAGAAATACTTCGGCGCAACCAGTGCCTGCACCTCGGCGAGCGGGGACGCCTTGATCCATTTCATGGCCCGGTAGATGGCATTGACGAAGGACTGCACCATCGCCTTGTCCTGCGTGACCGTATCCGTGAGTGCATAGATGACCAGCACCGGCACCGTGCCGCCAAAATCCCTTTCGAATTCCCCGGGCTTCGAGGTGTCGTAAATCACCTTCCCAAAACCCTTCTTCTCGATTTCGACGATCCAGCTCGGCGGTGCCATGATGGCATCGAACTGCTTGGTCTCGAGCGAAGGGAACATGGTGTTCGGACCGCCGCCGGCAACCCAGTTCACCTTGTCGCCGAGCCCGCGCGCCTCGAACACATAGGTGCCGTAGACCCAGGTGCCCGACCCGATTGCGGTCGCGGCAACGATCGGCTTGGCGTCGTTGGCCCGCTTGTAGGCCGCCAGCTTGTCAACGGATGTGATGCCGCTGTCGTAGAGATCCTTTCGAACGACGATGTTGGCGTAGGAGCACACCATTTCGGTCGCGAGCAGTATCTTGCAGGGCTTGCCCCGCGCCGAAAGCTGCAGGGGATGACTGGCATCGCCATGCGCGAACATCGCTTGCTCCGCAGCGAGCGTCTGGCGTCCAAACGTGCCGGAATTGCCGGCGACCAGCTTTGGATCGAGTCCCTCGTCCCTGAAGTACCCCTTCAACTCGGCGATCATGCCGATCGCGTAGACTGGCGAGACAGGCCCAAAAGCGAGCTTTGCAACTTTCTCTTCAGCGCTCAGCACCCGCGGAAAGGCCGTAGCGGCGAAGGCCGAGCCCGCAATGAGAGCTTCGCGGCGCGTGATCTTCATGCATTCCTCCTCGCAGGTATTGTTTTCATTGATGCTGCGGTCAGGCCGCTTCAGGCCTGGCCGTGACAATTCCCGTCGCTGCCAGCTCTGCGATCTCGTGTGGCGTACAGCCGATTTCCGTCAGCACGTCGCGGGTATGCTCACCGATCTGTGGCGGATCGTAGCGGTTCGGCAGGCGCTGCCCATCCATCGAAACCGGCAGCAGCGGTGTTTTGGCGAGGCGTCCATCCGGCAGCTTGATGTCGATCAATCCACCGGATGCGTTGAGATGAGGATCGTCGAACAGATCGCCCGGTTTGTTGACCGGCGCATAGGGCAGATCAAGTTGATCGAGCTTCGCCGCGAGATCCGATTTGTCCCACTGAGCGAATATCTTGGCGATCTCCGGGATCAACCAATCCCGGTGATCGACTCGATCCTGGCCGGTGACGAAGCGCGGATCGCTCAACCACGCCTCGCGGTCGAACGCGCGGCAAAATGCGCCCCATTGCTCCTCACCGACAATGGTGACGAAGAGTTTCGAGCCATCGCGCGTGTCAAAGAGGTCATAGACCGGCCATGGGCTCTGCTTGACGGAATACGGGGTCGACGGCTCGCCCGTAACGGTTTCGTACATCATGGCCTGCGCCATCAGGAACACGTTGTTTTCGTACAATGCGCTCTGGATGTAGCGGCCACGACCAGTTCGTTGCCGCTCGGCAAGAGCGGCCTGGATCGCGATCGCACCGAACATGCCGCCCATGACGTCGTTGACGGAGGCGCCCGCACGCATCGGCCTATCCGGCAGGCCCGTCATATAGGCCAGCCCGCCCATCATCTGGACCACCTCGTCCAGCGCAAGGCGATTCTCGTAGGGCCCCGGTAGATATCCCTTGAGCGAGCAATAGATGAGCCGGGGCGCAAAGCTCGCAACAGAATCGTAGTCGAGCCCGATACGTTTCAGCAGCCCAGGCCGGAAATTCTCGATGAGCACATCGCAGCTCTCGATGAGCCGTCGCGCCAGTTGCTGGCCCCGGGGCGTCGACGTGTCGAGGGCAATGCTCCGTTTGTTACGGCAATAGGTGTTGAAGAAGCCCGATGCCGGCCCTTTGAAAGAGCGAGTGCGATCCCCCTTCGTCGGTTCAACCTTGATCACGTCGGCGCCGAGATCGGCAAGGATCAGCCCGCAACTCGGGCCCATGACCATTTGGCTGAACTCGACGACGCGCACGCCTTCAAGCGGGCGAAGTGGCGTTTTGTCAAGCACAGGACTCATGCGGCGCTCCGCAACGCCTTCGGGATTCCCGCCTCGTGCAGGTGTCCGGTCAGGTGCCTGGGCGCGATATGGCGAGCGAGGATTTCGCGGGTCTGCATCAAGCGATCGAGATCGATCCCGGTCGAAAGCCCCACTCGCTCGAGCATGAAGACGAGATCCTCGGTAACGACATTGCCGCGCGCGCCCGGCGCAAAGGGACATCCGCCGAGGCCTGATACGGCAGCATCGAAGCGGCGAATTCCGACATCGAGGCCCGCGACGGCGTTGGCGAGACCCATGCCAAGCGTATCGTGGAGGTGCAGCCTGAGCGGTATCTGTGAGCCGATCTCGTCCCGCGCGACGCGAACGATGTCCTTGATCAGACCCGGCGTTCCATAGCCGACGGTGTCGGCGAGGCCGATTTCGTCGGCACCCGCTTCGGCAAAGCCGCGCGCCAGCCGGCCGACCGCAGCTTCCTTGATCTGGCCCTCGATGGAGCAGCCGAACGCCGTCGCGATGGCCCCCATCAGGCGCGGACGCCCCGCGATCGGAAGGGCATCCAGCGCCGTGCGCACGGCGCGAAAGCCTTCGAGTTGCTCCTCGATCGTGCGGCGCACATTGGCGAGGTTGTGGCTCTCGCTGGCCGAGATCACGAAATAGATGGCGCCGACACCCGCGGCGATCGCTCGCTCCGCGCCTTTGAAATTGGGCACCAGAGCACCGATTGTCGCGCTCTTGTGCTGGACCGCATGCGCCATCACGGCGTCGACGTCAGCGAATTGCGGCACCACCTTCGGCGGCACGAAGGAGCCGGCATCGATCTCACTAATGCCCGCGGCGGCAATCGCGTCGATGAGCTCGCACTTCGCTTCTGTCGGAACGAAGACGTCCAGATTTTGCAAACCGTCGCGCGCGGCGACCTCGCAGATATGAACATTGGGCGCCCGGGCCATCCGGCACCCCTCCCATAATTGTATATTATTGTATAAAAGAACAATTCGCGGTACGGTCTGTCAAGCCAGAAAATTCCGAGCTTGCCACCATGTCCGCTTCTGAATCCTCACGACAACGTCCAGCCGGCAATGGTTCGGATCGAGGAGAGCATCTGGCGGGCCTCATCCTGGCTTTGGCCCGGCGAGACGGCATGAAGGCGGGCGACAGGCTCATCGAGCAAAAGCTCGCTGACGCGCTCGACGTGTCACGCGCCCCTATCCGGCTGGGCCTGAAGGCGCTTGAGGCTGCTGGATTTGCGCGCGGAGAACCGAACCGCGGCTTCGTGTTGACCAGAAGCCCCGGCACCGGCGCTGCGCGATCCGCGATCGCGGCGGGGAACCGCGCGGAAAAATCCTACGCCGCCGTCGCGGCCGATCTGCTCGCAAGGCGGCTGCCCACCGACGTCACCGAGGCCGAGCTGATGCGCCGCTACTCGCTCAGCCGCACCGAATTGCAGCGTCTGCTCGATCGCATCGCAGTCGAAGGCTGGATCGCACGCCTGCCCGGCTATGGCTGGCGTTTCACCGAGACCGTCTTGAGCCCCGAAGCACAAGCCCAGGTCGCAGCTTTCCGGGCTGTGATTGAACCGGCCGCGATCATGCAGCCGGGCTACCAACTAGGATCGGACGTTATCGATCGTCTGCGCCAGCGCCAGGAACGGATTCTTGCCGGCGAGCTCGAGAAGATGACAGTCGGTGAAGTCTACCAATTCGGCTGTGAGTTTCATGAGGAGATCGCGCGCGGCGCCGGCAATCCATTTTTCGTGGAATCGCTTCGGCGCGTAAATTCAATCCGGCGATTGTTCGCTTATCGCAGTTTCGCCGATCGGAATGGCATGCGCCGCCACATTGCGGAGCATTTGCGGCTGCTGGACGTTCTGGAGTCCGGCCGGTACGCGGAGGCAGCAGCGCTGATGACGCGTCATCTTCAACGTCCGCTCTCGATTGGCGCTGCGTAGAGCGCCTGGAACTTGCGGCCAGTCGTGAACGACTGCTACGCGCCCACCGTCGACTCGAGCCCGCCACTTGCCGTCCATCGATCCGGGTCGGGACTGTGGCCGATCAAAGCGAGGCCGTAGGCGATCGACTCGAACTGGTCCCCCGACATCAAACGGTCGTTGCCGAACCGCTCGGCGAACAGCTTTCGGACCGCAGGCACGAAAGACGTGCCGCCGGTCAGGAACACCTTCTCCACCTCGCGGGCGGTGATGCAGGCCTCGCCCAGCACCTTGTCGACGGTGGCACCTAACCGGGCGATATCGTCGGCAATCCAGGCTTCGAAGTTTTTCCGTGTGATGGTCGAGCCAATGTCGACCCCGCCTCCCCTGAAGCGGAAGTCCACCTGGTCCTGCCCCGACAGCGCCACCTTGGCATCGGACACCGCGCGGTACAGTGAAAAGCCGAGGTCGAGATCGACAATGGTGATGAAATCCTCAAGCAGAGCCGGCTTCAGCGCGGAGCGCGAAAGCTCCCTGAGCTCGCGCAGATCGCCGTTGCTCTTCATCATCGCGAGTTGATGCCAGCGCGCGAGGTTGGTGTAGTGGCTGTTGGGGATCGGCAGCACCTTGTCGAATGAGCGGAAGCTCGAGCCCTTTCCCAGCCGCGGCGAGACGACGTGGTCGACGATGCGGTAATCGAACGTATCGCCCGCAATCCCGATGCCGGCATGGCCGAGCGGCTCGGCGCGCAAACGGCCGCCCGCGCGCGAGAAACGCATCACGGAGAAATCGCTGGTGCCGCCGCCGAAATCCGCAACCAGCACGGTGGCATCGCGCTCCAGCCGACGCGCGAAGGAGAACGCGGCTCCCACGGGCTCGTAGACATAGCGCGCATGGCCTGCGCCCAGGCGCTCGAACGCGGCCCGGTAGCGCTGCATCGCCAGCGCCTCGTCGGGATTGCCGCCGGCGAAGCGCACCGGGCGGCCGACCGTGATGGTCGACGTCTCGAAGCCGAACCTGTCCCCGCCATGGCGCGCCAGCGTCCGCAGGAACGCCGCCAAAATATCCTCGAACTTGTAGCGCTGCCGGAACACCTGGGTGGTGTTGAAGCTGCTGCTCGCAGCGAAGGTCTTGAACGACTGGAGGAAGCGATAGACGTGGCGTCCTTCGAGAAACTGCTCGATCGCCCACGGGCCGCCTTCGGCCTGCGCCCCGGCGCCGGGCCGGTCCTCCCAGAAGCACAGGGCCGACACGTAGACGCTGTGCCGTTGTCCGCCGTGGTCGAAGCGGATGGCCTCGACCCGGCGGTCGTCCGCCGCAAGCGCGACGACCGTATTGCTGGTCCCAAAATCGATGCCGATCGAGACGGCGGGCGAGGCGCTCGACATGAACCACTCTGACAGTTGATTGGAAAAAGGGGGCAGACCACTACCGGCTTTGAACTGCCCTGCCAAGGCCGGTTCCTTGAGCCGCGCCCCAGTCCGCCCCGCGACTGCTCCGTCCGCGTCGGACGGAACGCACGCGTCGCGCGTGATTCCGGGACTATCTTTGCTCGAAGAGGCTTCTTTGGGGGCTGGCATCCGGTTTCGGGCCCTTTTTGCAGCCTTAGGCCCGAGACGGCCCCACTACCGCGACATTATGCTGCAATGCGACATCCCGCATGCTGCCATGCAAACAAGCATATGGACATTGGTATCTGGTATACATAAATTTCCCCACGAAATGAGACAGCAATATTGACCGTCTCAAGAAAAGGGAATTCAGATGTCCAAGACCGCTTCCGTCGCGTTCGCGCCCTCCTCCTCGCTGTTCGCCCGCCTGATGGCCGCGATCGACCGTCTCCTGATGGCGAGCGCCGAGATCTCGAATCACAACGGCGACCTGCCCCGCTTCGGCCTGTAAGCAGGCGCTTCAAGCAGGCGTTTGCCGCATCGCCGACGCGCCGGTTTCAGAACCGTCCACATACTACTTTTTGATGAATGGCCTCGCACGACGGGGCCATTTCTATTTGCGTTGTCCCGAGTCACAGCCGCAACCGGCAAAGGTCCTGCGGCATTTGCGCACGGTGACCGGACCAGCGCTTGAACGTTGGCATAATGAATACAACAATGCCGGCGCAGCGCTCGAACAAAAATCAGAGGCGCCACGGGAGGCTCTATGACGGACATGGTGCAAGCAACGGCCCCTACAGCCGCGCGCGTTAGCGACTCGTATCGCTGGGCGCAATTGGCGATCGGTGTAGCGGCCATGGTGATGATTGCCAACTATCAATACGGCTGGACGTTCTTCGTCCCCGACATCCAGAAGAAATTCGGCTGGGACCGCGCATCGATCCAGTGGGCCTTTACGCTCTTCGTCTTGTTCGAGACCTGGCTTGTGCCGATCGAAGGATGGTTCGTCGACAAATACGGTCCGCGCATCGTCGTGCTGGTCGGCGGCGTACTCTGCGCGATCGGTTGGGTAATGAACGCAGAGGCGACGACGCTCAACGGCTACTATCTCGGCATGATCATCGCCGGCATCGGCGCCGGCGCCGTCTACGGCACCTGCGTCGGCAACGCGCTGAAATGGTTTCCCGACAAGCGCGGTCTTGCCGCGGGCATCACGGCCGCCGGCTTCGGTGCAGGCTCCGCCCTCACCGTCGCGCCGATCCAGGCCATGATCAAGGACAGCGGCTTCCAGACCACCTTCCTCTATTTCGGCCTCGGACAAGGCATCATCATCTGTGTCCTTGCCTTCTTCCTGTTCGCGCCGAAGTCCGGCCAGGTGCCGAGCGTCGTGGCGAATGCTGCGCTGGCCCAGAGCCGCCGCAACTACCAGCCGACCGAGGTGCTGCGTCAGCCGATCTTCTGGCTGATGTACTTCATGTTCGTGATCGTCGGCGCCGGCGGCCTGATGGTGACCGCGAACCTCAAGCCGATCGCGGTCGACTGGAAGGTCGATGCCATTCCGGTCACGCTGATTGGCATGACCATGACGGCGGTGACGTTTGCGGCAACGATCGACCGCGTGCTCAACGGCCTGACGCGTCCGTTCTTCGGCTGGATCTCCGACATGATCGGCCGCGAGAACACGATGTTCATCGCCTTCGGCATGGAAGGCTTCGGCATCTGGATGCTCTATCTCTGGGGCCACGATCCGGTCTGGTTCGTGCTCCTGTCGGGCTTCGTGTTCTTCGCCTGGGGCGAGATCTACTCGCTGTTCCCCTCGACCTGTACCGACACGTTCGGCGCGAAATTCGCGACCACCAATGCGGGCCTGCTCTACACCGCAAAGGGCACCGCCGCGCTGCTCGTCCCGGTCGCAAACCTGATGCAGCAGAGCTCAGGCAATTGGGACAACGTGTTCATCATCGCAGCCGGCGCCAACATCCTGGCTTCGCTGCTTGCGATCGTGGTGCTCAAGCCCTGGCGCAGGACGGTGGTCGCCAACTCGACCGTCTGACACGCTTCAGCACAGCTGATCCTGGCACGACGCCCGGCCTCACGGCCGGGCGTTTTCGTTTTGCCCAAGGCTTCTCCGTTTTCATGAAATCCGAAAAGAGCCACGCATTTTGTTGAACTGGGCCCAAGATAGGACTTGCTTTCTGGGATATGGTATACCAAGCTGCCCGCCGCGCTTGCGACGATAAGCCACAACATTTGCGACACTAGGTCATCTTGGCATCCGGTGTTGCCAACAGACAGGCGCCTTGGGAGGTTGTTGATGATTTCCAGCACGGACGGCGCCGTCACAGCTGCGCCTCTTCGCACAGGTTTCCGTTGGCTCCAACTCGTGATGGGCATCGTCTGCATGGCGATGATCGCCAACCTGCAATATGGCTGGACGCTGTTCGTCGACCCGATTGACGCCAAGTATCATTGGGGCCGCGCGGCGATCCAGCTCGCCTTCACCATCTTCGTCGTCACCGAAACCTGGCTCGTGCCGATCGAGGCGTGGTTCGTCGATAAATACGGCCCGCGCATCGTCATCATGTTCGGCGGCGTGATGATCGCACTCTCCTGGGTGCTCAACTCCTACGCCGATAGCCTTCCCGTGCTCTATGCGGCAGCGGTTGTCGGCGGCATGGGCGCGGGCGCGGTTTACGGCACCTGCGTCGGCAATGCGCTGAAGTGGTTTCCTGACCGCCGCGGCCTCGCCGCCGGCGCGACTGCAGCCGGCTTCGGCGCGGGCGCCGCGCTCACCGTGGTGCCGATCGCGAGCATGATCGCAACGAGCGGCTATCAGCACGCATTCCTGACCTTCGGTATCGGCCAGGGTCTGATCGTGTTCGTACTCGCCTTCTTCATCCAGCCGCCGCGGATCTCGATCCCGCCAAAGAAGAAGCAGCTCAACCTGCCGCAGACCAAGATCGACTTCACCCCGCCGCAAGTGCTGCGCAGCCCTATTTTCTGGGTGATGTATCTCGTTTTCGTCATGGTCGCCTCCGGCGGCCTGATGACCGCGGCGCAGATCGCCCCGATCGCGCACGACTTCAAGATCGCGAGCACCCCGGTCACGCTCGCCGGCTTCCAGATGGCGGCGCTGACCTTCGCGATCTCGCTCGACCGCATCTTCGACGGCTTCGGACGTCCGTTCTTCGGCTTTGTCTCCGACACGATCGGCCGCGAGCACACCATGTTCATCGCGTTCGGCACTGCCGCGTTGATGCTGCTCACGCTGTCGGCTTATGGCCACGTGCCAATCGTGTTCGTGCTCGCGACCGCGGTTTACTTCGGCGTGTTCGGCGAAATCTACTCGCTGTTCCCCGCCACCTGCGGTGACACCTTCGGCTCGAAGTTCGCAACCACCAACAACGGCATGCTCTACACCGCGAAGGGCACCGCATCCCTGCTCGTCCCGCTCGCGAGCGTGATCTCGACCGCCTATGGCTGGAAGGCCGTGTTCGTGGTGGCGGTGGCATTGAACGCGACCGCCGCGCTGATGGCGCTGTTCGTGATCAAGCCGCTGCGCCGCTCCTTCATCCTCGGCAAGGAAGCGGAGAGCGCCGACACCGCGACGGGAAGTGCCAAGACCGAGACGGCGTAGCCACCACACGCCTTTGCACCGGTCGAAAGGGGCGCAGCGATGCGCCCCTTTGCTTTTTATCCGAGGGCAAACGTCAGCATTCCTGCCGCAAGATTTCTCGGATCAGCCAAATCCAGCGCTTGACGATTGGCATTATGTATACCACACTTCCTTCGTCGTTCACACAGGAGGTTGCAATGCTGGTCGGAGACATTCTGCGGAAGAAGGCGCCGCGCGTTGTCACGGTGCGAATGAACGAAACGGTGGGTATCGCCGCCAAGCTGATGCGCGCCAACAACATCAGCGCGCTGGTGGTCAAGGACGTGGTCCGCTCGGAAGGAAACACTGCGGTCGGCATGTTCACCGAGCGCGACGTGGTGCGCGCCGTCGCAGAGCACGGCACGGGCGCAGTCAACATCAAGGTCTCGCAGCTCGTCTCGGTGCAGCAGCTCGTCTCCTGCACCTCCCGCGACACGATCGAGCACGTTCGCCATTTGATGAACCGGCACCACATCCGGCACCTGCCTGTCATCGACGAGTACAGCCTCGTCTCCGTCATCAGCATGCGCGACATAGCCGCTGCCGTTGACGAAATGACCAACAGCACGCCGCAAGCCGCCTAAAGCGGCAACATTCATCCCCTGCGACGACCGGCCCCGGCTCGGACATCTCCGAGCCGGACCGGATCTTTCGTCCCAAAATTCCGGTTTCCCGCGAGGATTTCATGAAAATCTGCATCTACGGCGCCGGCGCGATCGGCGGATATCTCGGGGTTCAGCTCGCGCGCGCTGGCGCCGACGTCAGCCTGGTCGCACGCGGCGCCCACCTCGCCGCGATGCGCGAGCGCGGCCTGACGCTGCTCGCGGGCGATGAGAAGCACACCGTCTATCCGCATTGCACCGACGATCCCGCCGAACTCGGCGTGCAGGACTTCATCATCATCACGCTGAAGGCACATTCGATCACCGGCGTGATCGAGAAGATGCAGCCCCTGCTCGGGCCGCACACGCGCATCGTTACCGCCGTCAACGGCATCCCCTATTGGTACTTCTACAGGCACGGCGGCGATTACGAGAACTCGACGCTGGAGAGCATCGACCCCGGCGGACGGCAATGGCGCGAAATCGGCGCCGAGCGCGCTATCGGCTGCATCGTCTATCCCGCCACCGAGATCGAGGCGCCCGGCGTGATCCGTCACGTCTACGGCAACAGTTTTCCGCTCGGCGAGCCCTCCGGCGAGATTACGTCGGATGTGCAGCGCCTCGCCGATCTCTTCGTCGCGGCCGGCCTGAAGGCTCCGGTGCTCGATCGCATCCGCGACGAGATCTGGCTCAAGCTCTGGGGCAATGTCTGCTTCAACCCGATCAGCGCGCTGACCCATGCAACCCTCGACGTGATCTGCACCGATCCGGCAACGCGGGCGCTGTCGCGCGCGATCATGGTGGAGACGCAAGGCATCGCCGAGTCCTTCGGCGTCAAATTCCGCGTCGATGTCGAGCGCCGCATCGAGGGCGCCCGCAAGGTCGGCGCGCACAAGACTTCGATGCTCCAGGATCTCGAGCGCGGCCGCCCGATGGAGATCGACCCACTCGTCACGGTCGTGCAGGAGATGGGCCGCCTCACCGGGATCGCGACGCCCGCGCTCGACTCGGTGCTGGCGATGGTGACCCAGCGCGCCCGTATCGCCGGCCTCTATGACGGCGTTTCCGCGCCTACCGATCCTCGCGCATTGGCGGTGGCATGATGACCGGCGAAGTCACCAAATGGCTCCGCTACCGCCATGGCGGTGCGACCGGTTTCGGCACGCGGACGCCATCAGGCATCACCGTGCACGAGGGCGAGATGTTCGGCCGCCATGCAGCGACCGGCAAGACGCTGGCGCTGTCGGAGGTCGAACTGCTCGCGCCCTGCGCGCCCAGCAAGATCGTCGCGCTCTGGAATAATTTCCACGCGCTCGCGGCCAAGCTGAATCAGCCCGAGCCGCCGGAGCCGCTCTATCTTCTGAAGGCCACCACCACCATCGCAGCCCCCGGCGCGGTGATCCGCCGCCCCTCTTATTACGACGGCAAGACGACCTATGAGGGCGAGCTCGGCATCGTCATCGGCCGGACGTGCGCGCGCGTCTCGCCGGCCGAGGCCGACAGCTTCATCTTCGGCTACACCTGCGTCAACGACATCACCGCCAACGACATCCTGACCCGCGACCCCACCTTTCCCCAATGGGCGCGCGCCAAGGGCATCGACGATTACGGCCCGTTCGGCCCGGTGATCGCGACCGGCCTTGATCCCGTAGGACTCGTGGTGCGAACCATCCTCAATGGCGCGGAGCGGCAGAACTATCCGATATCGGACATGATCTTCAGCGCGCAGGAACTGGTCAGCCGGATTTCACACGACATGACCCTGCTCCCCGGCGACCTCATTGCGGTGGGCACTTCGGTCGGTGTCGGTGTGATGAAGGAGCCGGTGAATACAGTCACGGTCGCCATCGACGGCATCGGCGAGCTGACCAACGAGTTTAGACTGTAGCTGCAAGCGCGGTGCCGTGCCCGGATGAGCGAAGCGATATCGGGGAAAGCGCTTCGTGTGGCACCTCGCATGTCGCTGCGCTCATGCGGGCTACGAAATCTCCTCTCTCCGTCATTCCGGAGCGCGACGAAGTCGCGAGCCACGATGCGCAATTGCGCATCTGAGAATCCATTTATCCGCACTCTCTGCCGCCCGATGGATTCCGGGCTCAACGCTGCGCGCTGCCCCGGAATGACGGCCGGGGCGTGTACCGGCTGAAGCAACCGGCTGTGGATCATGCCACCGGAAATCGCCAGCAACCCGCCCGCCCCATTGATCTCGGTTCCACTCTCCAATAGCAACTCAGGGGTACCGTGGGCCGGCGCGAGAACCTCACGATGTGGCTGTTTTTCCTGGTTGCCTGGTTTGTCCTGCTCGCCGCCATCGCGATCTTCGCCCAGCAGGCGTTAGATTATGACGTCAGCCACCTGCCCGCCCTGTTCGCGGGCCTGCCCATGCCGCAGCGCATCGCGGGCGGTACGATCCTGGCGGTGGCACTGGCGCTGATCGGCGCAACCGCCTGGCGGCTCTCGCGCCAGGACCGGCGCCTCGACACGCTGCGCGACCGGCTCAAGAAGACCCGGGAAGACGTCGTCGCCGCCCACGCCCTGCAAAACCACCTCGATGCCACCGTCCAGCACCTGATCGAGAGCGCCCCGGGGGGAAGCTGTCTCCGCGCTCCACGACAAGCTGGGCGAGACCGAGCAGCGCGCTCTGCTCCAGCAGGGCCGCAACGAATCCACCGACATGCACGACCAGCTCGCCGATATCCGCCGCCGCCAGCAGGGGCTGCGCGAGATGGTCGGCAAGGTCGCCGAGCAGCGCCGGGCGATCGAGCCTGTCTTCACCGAGATCCGCGACCGCCAGAACCAGCTGGAACGGTCCCTGCACGACCTCGAGACCGACGACCGCAAGAACAACCTCGCCGACAAGCTCAAGGAGATCGCGCGCGACGTCTCGTCGCTGCTAGGGCGGGTGAACGCGGTCCAGGACACGTTTGCGACCCTGAACCAGTACAAGGACGATCTGGCGAAATCCCACGCCGAGCTGGTGCCGCTGCGCTCGTCGGACGCCGGCATCAACGCCCTGATCGGCGAGCTCAGCCTCAGCCATGACCGCCTCGCCAAGACCATCGACGAGCTCGAGACCGGCGGCGAAGCGCCGCTCGGCACCCGCGTCGAGACGCTGTCGAAGAACAAGATCGAAATCGAGCAGCGCCTTGCCCGCATCGACGACAGCTTCAACATCCTCAGGGCGATCCGGCTCGATTTCGAGGAGCTCGATCAGCGGCGGGCCCAGCTCGAACGCTCGATTGCGGAGGTCGAGACCGATTCCAGCGGCAAGAGCCTCGTCGATCGCCAAAACGCACTGAACGACTTCGTCATCCAGTCCCGCCAGCGCCTCGGCGCGCTGCAGGAGACGCTGGCGACGCTGAACGCCTTCAAGGCGGAGCTGTCGAAGTCGCAGGCCGACCTCGTCCCGCTGAAAGCCCCGGTGTTCGGCATCGAGGCGCTGATCGCCGACGTCAGCACCACCCGCGACCTCCTCGCCGAGACGGTCGGCGAGATCGAGGCGAACGGCGACGTCACCCTCGCCTCGCGCGTCGACGCTCTGACCAACAGCAAACGCGAGGTCGAGGACCGGCTCGCCCGCATCTTCGACAATTTCAATGCGCTCGATGCGCTCCGCAAGGACATCGGCGGCATCTTCTCGACGATCCGGAACAGCCTGAACCGGATCGGGTGAGGCTCTACCCATCCTGCCGGCTGAACTCGAACCGGAGCGCAACTGGGGGCGACCAACCCGTGCACCAAACTTACCCGGCTGACCTCGCCTCCCCGCACATGCGCTTCATCCTCGGTCTCCTGTCTGCGCTGCTCGGCATGCTCGCCGGCTGGTCCGCGCTCGCCGCGCTGGTGATCATGCTGGCGGGGCCGGACCGCGACGGCGGCATCGCCATGGGCGCGGTCTTCAACATCGGCCCGATCGGCGGCGTCGCCGGCCTGATCGCGGGGATCTGGCTGTTCATGCGTTTCGGCCTGGTCCGAAGGGCAGCGCTGCCATCCGCCGCGGAAAGCGCCGATGCCCCGCCTCGCCAGGCGGCACGGCTCTCCTATCCCTTTGCTGTCACTGTTCTCTGCGTCGCGGCAAGCCTCGCCTGGTGGGCCTGGTACGAACTCATCCGTTCGCCCAATCTCAGTCACGGCTTCATGACGCTCGAGCTCCAGTTCCGCCTTCCCGCCGGCATGACGCTGCCGGACAAGGAAGAGGACGTGCGGATCGAAGTGGAGGAAGCGCAGGGATATGCGACCGCCCTGTTGCCCGCGAATTGGCGCGCCCATGACGGCGACCGTCCGGCGATCATTGCCTCCGCCTCGCTGATGTACAAGACGCGGCACCGCGCGGTCAGCCTGACGCTCCCGGGCATTCCAACGCAAAGCTGGCCGGTCGATCTCCCCTCCGATCCGGACCCGACGCCCGGCTATTCGCCCTGGCGTGTTGCGAGCGAACCATCGCCCACCAAGATCGAGATGCATTTTCGGCTCAGTGCCGATCGCTGACGAGCGTGCGGCGCAGCGACGAAACGTTTTGATACATCAAATCTCAGCGCGCCCGACATATGCCGCCAACATGTCCCGCGCTCGCCGCACTGTAGACGCATTCCGACGCCCATCTGTGAGGCGTGTCTGGGGGGCACGGCACTGCTGTGCTCGGACCGAACCTTCAGGGGTATGACTGTGAAGAAGATTGCAATTGTCTTTGGTGCTACGCTTGCTCTGGTAACGGCTGCGAACGCCGCGGACTTGCCGCACCGGCAGCCCGTCTACGTCCAGCAACAGGCTCCGATCGGCAAGATGCCGATTGGCAAGAGCCCGGTTGGAAAGGCCCCGATCGGCAAGGCGCCCGGCCCGGTCGTCTCACGCTACTGACGCGCAGCACCGCAATCGCTGCATTAGCGTGAACGGCCGACAAGCCGAGGGGGCATAACGTGACGAACAAATCGGATCGATCGGGATCCTGCGCACTCGCAGGATTCGCCCTTGCGGCCGCAATCGCATGCACGATGCAGTCGGCCTCGGCCCACGAAGCGAACAAGCGCATGGCTGACGCCAATGCGCTTGTCTCGACCGACACCACATCACGACCGGCGCCGCAATCGACGCGGCGCCCCGTCGTTCGCGCGGAGAAAGGTCCCTACTATGTCGACTTCCGTGCCCGGACGGCCGCGAGCTGGGGCCATGCCTTCGTCTGGTACGGCAAGACCAGCGAGCGCACCGTCGAGGTCGCAGGCCTGACGCCCGCCGGCGACACCTTGGCCTATGTGCTCGGCCACCTGACCTGGGTGCCGTCCGAGACTGGCGCGAGCTACGGCGATCTCGATCCGGAATACCTGACCGCCAGCTATCGCGTCTATTTGAACGAAGCCGACGCCAAACGCGTGTTCGCCTATATCAAGAAATTGCAGGCGAGCTCGCCGGTCTGGAACGCAGAGACCACCAACTGCACCGGCTTCATCGGCGACATCGCCGAGTTCATGGGATTGCAGGTCCCCTACCGCTGGCAGCGTCCGGAAAACTTCGTCAACAGGCTGAAGGAAATGAACGGCGGGCGCCAGATGGTGCGGCTGTCGGCGGAGTAGCTGTCCGCTTCATGCGCGCCGTCATTGCCCGCGCAGGCGGGCAATCCAGTATTCCGAGACAGCGAGGCTAGAACCGAGACGCCGCGGCGTACTGGATACCCCGCCTTCGCGGGGTATGACGCCGGAATTTGAGGAAGCACATTGCCCGTCGGGCAAAACACCCACACAAATTCTCCTCCTCGCCTGTCAATCCCTCGGCGCAGATATATTCTTCTTTACCGAAATTCGGATTTATCGTACAAGCGAGGCACCCTGGGCGGATCGCGATCGTCACGAACCGCGGGCCGGGCAGCGATGGACGCGACGGCGTCGGGCGCGGCGAGCATTGCAGGGCCGCAATCCTTCAATGGCGCTCCGTGAGCAAAAGCTCTCGCGCGACGACACGGCGCTGACAGCGTCTTCGTGCAGGCCTCGGCGGTGAGCACACGCGAGCCGCCCCGAAACGGGCCCAGCGTCGTCTCGGCGAAGGCCGCCCCAATTATCCGCCCCGCGGAATCCCCTCGTCCCCCGCATGACGCCCTGCCTGCACCGCACGTACCCTGCAATAGACTTTTGCCGACCCGGGCGGCATCCTCCCGCCATCAACCGATAACAGAGCGCCACGCAGGCGGGGGAAACCAAATATGTTGCAGACACGATTCACGAAACTCGTCGGCGTCCAGCACCCGATCGTTCAGGGCGGCATGCAGTGGGTTGGCCGTGCCGAGCTCGTTGCCGCCGTTGCCAATGCTGGCGCGCTCGGCTTCATCACGGCGTTGACCCAGCCGACGCCGGAGGACCTGACCAAGGAGATCGCGCGCTGCCGCGACCTCACCGACAAGCCGTTCGGCGTCAACCTCACCATCCTGCCCGCGATCAAGCCGCCGCCTTACGCCGAATACCGCGCCGCGATCATCGAGAGCGGCATCAAGGTGGTCGAGACCGCCGGCAACAAGCCGCAGGAGCATGTCGACGAGTTCAAAAAGCACGGCGTCAAGGTCGTGCATAAATGCACCAGCGTCCGTCACGGGCTCTCGGCCGAACGCATGGGCGTCGACGCCATCTCGATCGACGGGTTCGAATGCGCCGGCCACCCCGGAGAGGACGACACCCCCCGGCCTGATCCTGATCCCGGCCGCCGCCAACAAGATCAAGATCCCGATGATCGCCTCCGGCGGCTTTGCCGACGCGCGTGGCCTCGTGGCGGCGCTGGCGCTCGGCGCCGACGGCATCAACATGGGCACCCGCTTCATGGCGACCAAGGAAAGCCCGATCCACCAGCTCATCAAGGAGAAGATCGTCGCCAATGACGAGCGCGAGACCGAGCTGATCTTCCGCACCATGCGCAACACCTCGCGCGTCGCCAAGAACGAGATCTCGACCAAGGTCGTCGCCATGGAGAAGGAAGGGGCGAAGTTCGAGGACATCCGCGAGCTCGTCGCGGGCGCCCGCGGCAAGATGGTCTACGTATCAGGCAATTCGGACGAAGGTATCTGGTCGGCAGGCCAGGTGCAGGGCCTGATCCAGGACATCCCGAGCTGCGCCGAGCTCGTCTCCCGCATCGTGCGCGAAGCTGAAGCGATCATCAGGAGCCGGCTCGAAGGCATGATTGTTCATCCGAACGCGCAAGCTGCGGAATAATCACTTCAAGAAGCGAGAGCAATTCATGAAGGCTTATGTCTATGGCCCTGACGGAGCTCGGATTTCCGACGTCGCTCAACCAAAGCCTAAAGGCACCCAGGTGCTGGTCCGCGTCCGCGCCTGCGGGCTGAATCGCGCTGACACCGGCATGCGCAAGGGCCACGCCCATGGCGCGGCCGGGGGCGTCGGCACCGTGCTCGGCATGGAATGGGCCGGCGAGATCGCCGAGCTTGGACCGGATGCCAGGGGCGTGAAGGTCGGCGACCGCATCATGGGCTCGGGCGGCGCGGCCTTCGCCGAATACACGCTCGCCGACCACGGCCGGCTATTCCGCGCGCCCTCGAACATGAATTTCGAGGAGGCCGCCACCCTGCCCGTCGCGCTCGCGACCATGCACAACGCCGTCGTCACGGTCGGCGGCGTGCAGCCCGGGCAAGCCGTGCTGATCCAGGGTGCGAGCTCCGGCGTCGGCCTGATGGCGATGCAGATCGCCAAGCTCAAGGGCGCGAAGCTCGTGATCGGCTCGTCGACCGATCTCTATCGCCGCGGCCGGCTGAAGGAGTACGGCGCCGACCTCGCCGTCGATTCCTCCGATCCCAAATGGGTCGAGGAGGTGCTGAAGGCGACCGGGGGCGAAGGCGTCGATCTCATCGTCGACCAGGTCTCGGGCAAGGTCGCCAACCAGAACCTTGCCGCGACGAAGATCAAGGGCCGTATCGTCAATGTCGGCCGGCTCGGCGGCACCCATGCCGATTTCAACTTCGACCTTCACGCGGCACGCCGCATCGACTACGTCGGCGTCACCTTCCGCACCCGCAGCATCGAGGAGATCCGCGAGATCTTCGACGAAGTCCGCAAGGACATCTGGGGCGCGGTGGAATCGCGCAAGCTGCAGCTGCCGATCGACAAGGTGTACACGTTCGACGAGATCGATCAGGCCTTCGAGCACATGGAGGCAAACAAGCATCTCGGGAAGATCGTCCTGACGGTGTGAGGGGTGGCAGCGGGGCGAGAGCGACACAGCACGCCTCTCTCCTCTCGTCATGGCCGGGCTTGCCCCGGCCATCCCACGTCTCTGCGGCTTGGTACGAAGAACGTGGATGCCCGGGACAAGGCCCGGGCATGACGGAGCTAGCGGGTGTCCCGCTCCTGCAACTCACTAGCGACTACACGTGTGGACTGCCGCTTGATGTTCAGCCGTGGGCTGCTAAATCCCCGGCCATGACCTCTCAGCACAGCAAGACATCGGTCGCAGCGATCTCGATCTTCGCCAGCGGCGGCATGGCAGCGGCCAAATTCGTGGTCGGCATCGCGATCGGCTCGCTCGCACTGATCTCCGAGGCCCTGCACTCCTCGATCGACCTGGTCGCGACCATCATCACCTGGGCGGTGGTGCGGGTGTCCGACAAGCCCGCGGACGATGAGCACCATTACGGCCACGGCAAGCTGGAGAGCATCTCCGCACTCGGCGTCACCGCCCTGCTCTATGTGCTCGCCGGCGGCATCCTTGTCGAGGCCTATAGCCGGCTGCGCGAGGGAACCCCGCCGCCGACCATCTCGGCCGTGCCGTTCGTCGTGCTGGTGATCGACATCGTCGTCAACCTGTGGCGCGCCCGCGCCCTGCATCGTGCCGCGCGGGAGACGCGGAGCCAGGCACTCGCCGCCGATGCGCTCCATTTCGCCTCCGACGTCATGGGCTCCTTCGCCGTGATCGTGGGCCTGATCCTCGCCGGCTTCGGCTTCTGGTGGGGCGACGCGGCAGCCGCCGCCGCGGTCGCCGTGATGATCGCCCTGCTCGGACTGCGCATGGCCGGCTCGACCGTGCAGACGCTGGTCGACCGCGCCCCGGAAGGCGCGCAGGACAAGGCCAGGGCCGCGATCCGCAGCGTCCCCCGGCGTGATCGACGTCGAGCGCCTGCGCGTGCGCATGGTCGGGGCGACCACGTTCATCGACACCATCGCCAATGTACCGCGGACCTATCCGATCGACCGCGTCGAGGACATCAAGCGCAACGCGCAGGCGGCCGTAACCAAGGCCTTCGGCGATGCCGATCTCAGCTTCACGGCCGTTCCTGTCGCCCGCAACAACGAGACCGTGCGCGACCGCATCATGGTGATCGCCCGCAATTCGGGCCTCGCCGTCCACCACGTCACGGTGCACGACCTCGGCGCCAAGCTGATTGTCGGCATCGACCTCGAGGTCGACGCCGACATGCAGCTCGACGCCGCCCACGACGTTGCCAACACGCTGGAGCGCAACATCCAGGAGGAATTCGGCGAGGACGTCGAGGTCGACGTCCATATCGAGCCCCTGCAACCGGAACTGCCGTTCGGGGTCGATGCCGCGCCGGAACGGGTGCAGGCCATCGCCGCCGCCCTCACCGGCTATGCCGCCGGCGGCGAGATCCACGACATCCACAATGTCCGTGTCCGCAACACCGAAGCCGGCGAGATCGTCAACTTCCATTGCCGCGCTGCGCCGTCGATGAGCGTGATCAAGGTGCACGAGCATGTCGACGCGATCGAGCGCGCGCTGCGTCGCGCCTTCCCGAGCGTGAAGCGCGTCATCAGTCATGCCGAGCCGCCGCGCGCGTGACGCAGAATGTGCGAGGAGTCACACGTTCGCGTTTCGGACTCGTCGCGCAGGTGGGTTTGCGGACCCGGAGCATTCAAACTCTCCGTTGGATAAGATTTATTTCGCGTTAACGTTTCGTTGACTCTCGACAGCCCGAGAAAACTGGATTCAAATCGCTGTGATTCGAAAGCGACGTGGGGCTGCTTTCGGATCTCGTCGCAGCAGGGTTTCCAGGGGGCAGAAGGCATGGCGCGCGCAGACGCAGCGAACGCGTGCGTGCAATCCGATTCGATCAAGGGATTGGCGCAATCGATCGCGAAACCTGCCTATCACCGGCTCCTGATCGCGGAGCCGGCGCTGCGCCGTGCCGTGCCGACTCTCATCATCGCTTTCCTGATCACGATTTGCCTCGGCGCGTTCGTCCAGGTCACCGACCAGACGCGCCAAAAGCGGCTGGTGATCCAGCACGACATCTCGGCACTCGCCGAACTGCTCGCCGAGCGCATCGACCGCCTCACCTCATCGCCGCTGGAGCGGCAGAAGAACATCGAGCGCCTGCCGACGCTGCTGCCCGACCTGATTCCGTCCTGGGGCACGGCTACGGGCCGCCACGTCATCGTCACCTCGGCCGGCATCGACCGCCGCATCCTCGCCCGCATTCCCATCGACAGCGATCCGGCCGGCAACGACCGCCTGCTCGATGCGATCACGACGGCCCAATTGATCGCGGCACCGCCGCGGGACAACAGCATCTCCGACATGACGCTGCCGAACGGCAACGCCGCGATTGCGACCTCGCGGCAGGTCAAGTCGATGCCTGGCTTCGTTACCGTGATCCAGGAGCGCAACGAGCCGATCTGGGGCTCGGACGCCGCGCTCTCGGTGACGCTGTCGGCCACCACAGGCTTCGTCGTCCTGATTCTGGGCTTCGCCTTCCACTGGCAGTCGACCCGGGCCCGCGAGGGAGATCTCATCAACGACGCCGTGCGCGGCCGGATCGATACCGCACTCAACCGCGGCCGCTGCGGGCTGTGGGACTGGGACCTGTCGCGCGGCAGGATATTCTGGTCACAGTCGATGTTCTCGATGCTCGGCCTCGACGGCCGCAACGAGCTCCTCACCTTCGGCGAGGTCAATGCACTGGTGAAGTCCGACGACATCGACCTGTTCGAGATCGCCGACCAGCTCATCTCCGAGAAGATCGACCACATCGACCAGACCTTCCGCATGCAGCATGTCGACGGCCACTGGATCTGGCTCCGCGTCCGCTGTGAAAAGACGCGCGGCGCGACCGATTCCAGCGTGCACCTGATCGGAATCGCGGTCGACATCACCGAGCAGAAGAGCCTCGCCCAGAAGACTGTCGAAGCCGATCTGCGCCTGCGCGACGCGATCGAGACCATTCCGGAAGCCTTCGTGCTGTGGGACGCGAGCGACCGCCTCGTGCTCTGCAACTCGCACTTTCAGCGCCTGCACAAGCTGCCCGACAGCGCCGTCATCCCCGGTACCTCCTACGAGACCGTACTCGAAGTCGGCCGCATGCCGGAGGTGCGCACGCGCCACAACGAGACCGCAAGCCAGGCCCCAGGCGCGCGCACCTTCGAGGCGCAGCTCGACGACGGCAGCTGGCTGCACATCAGCGAGCGCCGCACCAAGGACGGCGGCTACGTCTCGGTCGGTACCGACATCACCCGTATCAAGGAGCACGAGCAGAAGCTGGTCGACAACGATCTGCGCCTGCGCGCCACCGTCATCGATCTGAAGCGCTCACAGGCTGCGCTGGAGTGCCAGACCATCGAGCTCGCCGATCTCGCCGAGAAGTATCAGCGCGAGAAGACCCGCGCCGAGGAAGCCAACCAGACCAAGTCGAAGTTCCTCGCCAATATGAGCCACGAGCTGCGCACGCCGCTCAACGCGATCATCGGCTTCTCCGAGATCATGGGCTCGGGCATGTTCGGCGAGCTCGGCTCGGAAAAGTACCAGGAATACTGCCAGGACATCCTGACCAGCGGCCACTATCTGCTCGAGGTCATCAACGACATCCTCGACATGTCCAAGATCGAGGCCGGCCGCATGAAGCTCGACATGGAAGATCTCGATTTGGCCCAGACGCTGGCCGAATCCTTGCGGGTTGTCAGCGGCCGGGCTCAGGACAAGGACCTGACGCTCGACGCCGATATCGCAAAATCAATCTCCGTCGTTGCCGATCGCCGCGCCACCAAGCAGATCATCGTCAACCTGCTTTCGAACGCGGTGAAGTTCACACCCGACGGCGGACGTGTCGTGGTGCGCAGCCGGCAGCTCGCCGACAGCGTCGTGCTGATGATCGCCGACACGGGCATCGGGATCGCGCCACATTCGCTGGCGCGGCTCGGCCGCCCGTTCGAGCAGGTCGAGAGCCAGCTTACCAAGACCTATCACGGCTCCGGACTTGGCCTCGCGATCGCGCGCTCGCTGGCACAGCTCCATGGCGGCTCGATGCGGCTGCGCTCGAAGATCGATGTGGGCACTGTCGTCCGCGTGACCCTGCCGCGTGATGCGGTCAAGGCGGCGGCCAAGATATCGGCTGCGGCTTGAACCCTACAATTGCAGCGTCGGCGCAACTTCACGCGCGACGTTTACCAGCGCCGCGATCAGCGGCGTCATCGGATCGCGCTGCGGGATCACCATGCCGATGCTGTAATTGACGTCGGGATCGGTGATCGGGATCGAGCGCACCGTATCGGAAAGGCCGAGCGTCTCGGCGAGCTTGGCCGGCATTACGCTCGCCCAGCGCCCCGTCTTCACATGCGTGAACAGCACGAGCAGTGAGTTCGAGGTCAGCGTCGGCGTCGCCTCCGCGCCGACCGACCGTAACGCACGGTCGATGATGCGGCGGTTCTGCATGTCGGGCGTCAGAAGGCACAGCGGCACCTGCCCGACCTCCTTCCATGTCACCGTCTCGCGGTCGCCGAACATTCCGTCGGGCGCGGTCAGCAGGCGGTAGCTCTCGTTGTAGAGCGGAATGGTGCGCACCTTGCCGATCGGCTCGTTCTCGATATAGGTCAGCCCCGCATCAACCTCGAGATTTTCGAGGAGCCCCAGCACCTCGGAGGAGGTGGTGGACTGAATGCGGAAGCGCACCTCGGGATGCTTTGCGCGGAATGGCGTCGTCAGCGCGGCGACCATGCCGAGCACGGTCGGGATCGCTGCAATGCGGATCTCGCCCGAGAGCTTGTCCTTCAGCGAGTTGATCTCCTGGCGCATCGCGCGGGCATCGCCGACGATGCGGCGCGCCCAGTCCAGCGCCCGCTCGCCCTCGGGGGTGAAGCCCTGGAAGCGGGAGCCGCGCTGAACCAGCATCACGCCGAGGACCTCCTCGAGCTGCTTCAGCCCGGTCGACATCGTCGGTTGCGTCACGCCGCAAGCCTCGGCCGCGCGTCCGAAATGCCGCTCCTTCGCCAGCGCCAGCAGCAGTTCAAGCTTGTCGATCAACCGGTCATCCCCTCGGATTCTGTCGTGGCATACAAGCTAGCACGCCCCACCCCCGCCAACACGTAAAAACGGTCCGACGGAATAGTGTTGATTGCGATTTCATATCGACCGATCGAGCTCGTCAATCGATCAGAATTCGCAATCGCAGCATGAGACAGCTTTATTGATCTTCGAACGATTCCAAATAGTTTGCCGCGAAGGGACGCTCTGGTTGAGAACGAAAAAAATGACAGCGGTTTACGAGCCTTGGGACGAGACGCGCGGCGCCGAAATCATCGCCGAACATGCCAAGCAAGAAGGTGCAACGCTCGTCGTCCTGCACGCCCTTCAAGAGGCATTCGGATATGTGCCGGAGGCGGCCATTCCGATGGTCGCGCAGGCGCTGAACCTGTCGCGCGCCGAAGTCCACGGCGTGTTCACATTCTACCATGATTTCAGGCACAAGCCTGCCGGCCGCCATGTGCTGAAGCTTTGCCGTGCCGAGGCCTGCCAGGCTGCGGGCGGCGATGCGCTGGCTGCGCGCGCGGAGGCAAGGCTTGGCGTATCGCTCGGCAACACCACCGCAGATGATCGCGTCACGCTGGAGCCGATCTACTGCCTCGGGCTGTGCGCGACCGCGCCGTCTGCGATGCTCGATGGTCGCCTCATCGGACGGCTCGACGAGAAGCGCCTTGATGCACTGGTTGCGGAGGCACAGCGATGAGCATGCGTCTCTTCGTCTCACGCGATGCGGGTGCGGTTGCTGTTGGCGCCGACGAGGTTGCATTGGCGCTCGAACAGGCTGCGGCCAAGCGTGGCGTGACGGTCGAGATCGTCAGGACCGGCTCGCGCGGCATGTATTGGCTGGAGCCGCTGGTCGAGGTCGCAACGCCGCAGGGCCGGATCGCCTTCGGCCCGGTCACCGAGGCCGATGTGCCCTCCCTGCTCGATGCGCTCGCCAGCAATACACCGCATCTGCTGCGATTAGGAGCGACTGACGAGATCCCCTGGCTGAAGCGCCAGACCCGCCTCACCTTCGCGCGCTGCGGCGTGATCGACCCGCGCTCGCTCGAGGACTATCGCGCCCATGGCGGCTACAAGGGCCTGGAGCGCGCGCTGTCGCTGGGCTCGGACGCGATCCTCGACGAAGTCACAGCATCAGGCCTGCGTGGCCGCGGCGGCGCAGGCTTCCCGACCGGCATCAAGTGGAAAACGGTCGCCCAGGCGAAGGCCGATCGCAAGTTCATCGTCTGCAACGCCGACGAAGGCGACAGCGGTACGTTTGCTGACCGCATGATTATGGAAGGCGATCCCTTCCTCGTCATCGAGGGTATGACGACCGCCGGCATCACCGTGGGCGCGACCAAGGGCTACATTTACATCCGCAGCGAATATCCGCACGCTGCCGAGGCGATGAACGCCGCGATCGTGGCTGCGAAGCGCGGCGGCTGTCTCGGCGACAGGATCGGCGGCTCCACATACAGCTTCGACCTCGAAGTGCGCGTCGGCGCAGGCGCCTATGTCTGCGGCGAGGAAACCTCGCTGCTGGAGAGCCTCGAAGGCCGCCGCGGCATCGTACGCGCGAAGCCGCCGCTGCCCGCGCATCACGGCCTGTTCGGCAAGCCGACCGTCATCAACAACGTGCTGTCGTTCGCCGCCATCCCCTTCATCCTCGCCGAAGGCGCCAAGGCCTATGCGGATTTTGGCATGGGCCGTTCCCGCGGCACGATGCCGATCCAGCTCGCCGGTAACATCCGCCATGGCGGACTGTTCGAGACGGCGTTCGGCGTGACGCTCGGCGAGCTCGTCGACGACATCGGTGGCGGAACGTTCACGGGCCGCCCGGTCCGTGCGGTGCAGGTCGGCGGTCCACTCGGCGCCTACTTCCCGCGCGCGCTGTTCGACACGCCGTTCGACTACGAGGCCTTTGCCGCGCGTGACGGCCTGATCGGCCATGGCGGTATCGTCGTGTTCGACGACAGCGTCGACATGCGCAAGCAGGCGCGTTTCGCGATGGAGTTCTGCGCGATCGAATCCTGCGGCAAGTGCACGCCCTGCCGCATCGGCTCGACCCGGGGCGTCGAGACCATCGAGAAGATCATCAACGGCGAGCGCGTGAGCGAAAACCTCGCGCTCGTCGAGGACCTCTGCAACACCATGAAGTTCGGCTCGCTCTGCGCACTCGGCGGCTTCACGCCCTACCCGGTGCTCAGCGCATTGAAGCATTTCCGGGAGGATTTCGTCCCGGCGCCGACCACGCTTCAGGCCGCGGAATAGGAGAGCGAAAATGTCTCTGATCGAGGAAATCGACTTCGGCACGCCCCGCTCCAAATCGGAAACGATGGTGAGGCTGACCATCGACGGCAAGCAGGTCTCGGTGCCCGAGGGGACCTCGATCATGCGCGCGGCGATGGACGCCGGCCACCAGATCCCAAAGCTCTGCGCGACCGACATGGTCGACGCCTTCGGCTCCTGCCGCCTCTGCCTCGTCGAGATCGAGGGACGCGCCGGCACGCCGGCCTCCTGCACCACGCCGGTGATGAACGGCCTTGTCGTGCGCACCCAGACCGAGCGGCTGAAGAAGCTGCGCAAGGGCGTGATGGGGCTCTACATCTCCGACCATCCGCTTGACTGTCTCACCTGCGGCGCCAACGGCGATTGCGAATTGCAGGACATGGCCGGTGCCGTCGGCCTACGCGACGTCCGCTACGGCTATGAGGGCGAGAATCACGTCTTCGCCAAGTCCAACGGCGATGTGAATCCCGCCTGGATGCCGAAGGACGAGTCCAACCCCTACTTCACCTACGATCCCTCCAAGTGCATCGTCTGCTCGCGCTGCGTCCGCGCCTGCGAGGAAGTGCAAGGCACCTTCGCGCTGACGATTTCAGGTCGCGGCTTCGACAGCCGCGTCTCGGCCGGCATGAGCGAGAGTTTCCTCGGCTCCGAATGCGTCTCCTGCGGCGCCTGCGTGCAGGCCTGCCCGACTGCGACGCTGACGGAAAAGTCGGTGATCGAGATCGGCCAGCCCGAGCACTCCGTCGTCACCACCTGCGCCTATTGCGGGGTCGGTTGCGCTTTCAAGGCCGAGATGCGCGGCGAGGAAGTCGTGCGCATGGTGCCCTGGAAGGACGGCAAGGCCAATCGCGGCC
Organism: Bradyrhizobium sp. AS23.2; assembly: GCF_001908185.1. Taxonomy (GTDB): domain Bacteria; phylum Pseudomonadota; class Alphaproteobacteria; order Rhizobiales; family Xanthobacteraceae; genus Bradyrhizobium. Next base: position 12,838 of record NZ_LGHM01000005.1, on the reverse strand, counting down.
ATTCCTGTGTCAAGGGCCGCTTCGCATGGGGCTACACCAACCACAAGGAACGTATCCTCAAGCCGATGATCCGCGAGCGGATCGAGGATCCATGGCGCGAGGTATCCTGGGATGAGGCGTTCTCGTTCGCCGCCACCAAGATGCGCGGCATCCAGAAAAAATACGGCCGCGATGCCATCGGCGGCATCACCTCGTCCCGCTGCACCAACGAGGAAACCTATCTGGTGCAGAAGCTGATCCGCGCCGGCTTCGGCAACAACAATGTCGACACCTGCGCCCGCGTCTGCCACTCGCCGACCGGCTATGGCCTCGCCACCACCTTCGGGACCTCTGCCGGCACGCAGGATTTCGACTCGGTCGAGGAGACCGATGTCGTCGTAATCATCGGCGCCAACCCAGCCTCGGCGCACCCGGTGTTCGCCTCGCGGCTGAAGAAGCGGCTGCGCCAGGGCGCAAAGCTGATCGTGATCGATCCGCGCCGCACCGAGATGGTGGAATCACCCCATGTGAAGGCGCTGCACCTGCCCCTGATGCCCGGCACCAACGTCGCTGTCATGACGGCGCTGGCGCATGTCATCGTCACCGAGGGCCTCGTCAACGAAGCCTTCGTGCGCGAGCGCTGCGACCGGAGCGAGTTCGAGGAATGGGCGGCCTTCGTCGCCCAGCCGAACAACGGCCCGGAGGCCACCGCTATCCTCACCGGCGTCGATCCCAAGGCGCTGCGCGAGGCAGCGCGCACCTACGCCACCGGCGGCAACGGCGCGATCTATTACGGGCTCGGCGTCACCGAGCACAGCCAGGGCTCCACGACCGTGATCGCTATCGCCAACCTCGCGATGGCGACCGGCAATATCGGCCGCCCCGGCGTCGGCGTGAACCCGCTGCGCGGCCAGAACAACGTGCAGGGCTCCTGCGACATGGGCTCCTTCCCACACGAGCTCCCCGGCTACCGCCACATCGCGGACGATGCCGTGCGCGAGCAGTTCGAGGCGATGTGGGACGTCAAGCTCAACCCGGAGCCGGGCCTGCGCATTCCCAACATGTTCGACGCCGCGATCGACGGCACGTTCATGGGGATTTATGTGCAGGGCGAGGACATCCTCCAGTCCGATCCGAACACCTCCCACGTCGTGGCGGCGCTGTCGGCGATGGAATGCGTCATCGTTCACGACCTTTTCCTGAACGAGACCGCGAACTACGCCCACGTCTTCCTGCCCGGCTCGAGCTTCCTCGAGAAGGACGGCACCTTCACCAACGCCGAGCGCCGCATCCAGCGCGTGCGCAAGGTGATGACGCCGAAGAACGGCATGGCCGACTGGGAGGTCACGATCGCGCTCGCCACGGCCATGGGCTTCGAGATGAAATACAATCATCCCTCCGAGATCATGGACGAGATCGCGGCGCTGACGCCGACCTTCGCCGGCGTCTCCTACGCCAAGCTCGAAGAGGTCGGCTCGGTGCAGTGGCCCTGCAACGAGAAGGCGCCCGAGGGTACGCCGGTGATGCACATCGACGGCTTCGTTCGCGGCAAGGGCAAATTCGTCGTCACTGAGTATATCGCGACCGACGAGCGGACCGGCCCGCGCTATCCGCTGCTGCTGACCACGGGCCGCATCCTCAGCCAGTACAATGTCGGCGCGCAGACCCGGCGCACCGAGAACGTGGTCTGGCATGCCGAGGACCGGCTGGAGATCCATCCGCACGATGCCGAGCAGCGCGGCGTGCGCGACGGCGACTGGGTGCGGCTGAAGAGCCGCGCCGGCGAGACCACACTCCGCGCGGAGATCACCGACCGCGTCGCGCCCGGCGTCGTCTACACCACCTTCCACCACCCGGACACGCAGGCCAACGTCATCACCACCGACTATTCGGACTGGGCGACCAACTGTCCCGAATACAAGGTCACGGCGGTGCAGGTCTCGCCCTCGAACGGCCCGTCGGACTGGCAGAAGGCCTATGACGCGCAGGCGCGGCAATCCCGCCGCATCGCGCCGGCCGAGGCCGCGGAGTAGCAGCATGCATGTGCCGGTTCAGACCATCGACCGCGAGATCTGGCGCGACGGTGTCGCGTCCGAAGGGAGGCGGCTGATCCCGGAGGAGACGCCGCTGGCGCTGACCTATAATGGCGGCACCTACGCCGTCATGATGGGAACGCCGCAGAACCTGGAGGACTTCGCCGTCGGCTTCAGCTTGAGCGAAGGTATCGTCAAATCGGCCGACGACGTCCGGTCGCTCGAGGTAGTCCGCCTCGACGACGGCATCGAGTTGCGCATGTGGCTTGCGCCGGAAGAGGCCGCGCGCATCAGCGAGCGCCGTCGCCACATCGCCGGCCCGACCGGCTGCGGCATCTGCGGCATCGAGTCCATTGCCGAAGCCGTGCGGCCAGCAGCCGTCGTGCCGCAGGGGCAGACCTTCACGCCCGAGCAGATCATGATGGCGATGCAGGCCATCGCGCCGCTGCAATCGATCAACCGCCAAACCCGCGCCGTTCACGCCGCCGCGTTCTGGTCCCCTGCCAAGGATGGCATCGTCACATTGCGCGAGGATGTCGGCCGCCACAACGCGCTCGACAAGGTCGCCGGAGCCCTGGCGCGCAACCGGACGGATGCAGCCGGCGGCATGGTGCTGCTGACGAGCCGCGTCTCGGTGGAGATGGTTCAGAAGACCGCAGCGATCGGCGCACCGGTGATGGTCGCGGTCTCCGCGCCCACCGCTCTCGCGGTCCGCACGGCGGAAGCCGCCGGAATCACGCTGATCGCCGTTGCCCGCCAGGACGGGTTCGAAGTGTTTTCGCATGGCAGCCGGGTTGTCCGCCGCCATGCCGAGGAGGTTGCCGATGTCGCCTGACCGCCTGATCTACATGGCCAACCAGATCGGCACGTTCTTCCGCAGCCAGGGGCACGACAAGGCCGTGCCGGGAATTGCCGAGCACATCAAGAAATTCTGGGATCCCCGGATGAAGCGCGCGATCTTCGCTCATCTTGACGCGGGCGGCGCGGGCCTGGATGCGCCCGTGCTCGAAGCCCTCACGTCGCTGAAGCAGGCTACGTCCCTTCCAGAAGCGCGCTGAACACCCGCCGCACCTCGCCCTGCGTCTCCTTCACACGTGCCTCCAGCGACGAGAAATCCGGCGCATCGCCGGCGCGTGCCATCACGCGCTGGAGATCGGTGCCGGCAGTTTCCGGCTTGAAGCGGTCGCTGACGCAGAGCCGCAGGATCTGCGTCAGATCGTGATAGAGCCGCGCTGCGGCGCGGAGGATCTCGGCCTCCGAATGCGGGAGCACGCCGAGCTTGGCGGCATTGTCCAGCACCTGCATCGTACTGATGTCGAGAATCTCCGGCTTGTCATGGGCGTGCACGAGCTGGAGATATTGCGCGATGAAGTCGATGTCGACCATGCCGCCGGCGGCATATTTGAGATCCCAATGGTCGCTCTCGCCCTTCTCCTGTGCGATCGCGCGCCGCATGTCGGCGACATCGTTGGCGATGATGCCCTTGTCGCGGCGACGGGTCAGGACCTCGCGGATGATGCCCTCGATCCGCTCGCGGAATTCAGGAGAGGCCGACACCACGCGGGCGCGCGTCAGGGCCATGTGCTCCCAGGTCCAGGCCTCGTTGGCCTGGTAGTCCGCGAAGGAGGCAAGGCTCGAGGCCACGGGGCCGGCGCGCCCCGACGGGCGCAGCCGCATGTCGATCTCGTAGAGCACGCCGTAATTGGTGCGCGTGGTGAAGGCACTGATCAGGCGCTGGGTGAAGCGCGCGAAGTAGTGTGCCCCCTGCAGCGACTTCGGCCCATCCGAGTCCGGATCTTCGCTGTCGAAATCGTAGAGCAGGATCAGGTCGAGATCGGATGAAGCGGTCATCTCGCGGCTGCCGAGGCGGCCCATTGCGATGATCGCGGTCTCCTGCCCCTTGATCCGGCCGTGCTGGGCGGCAAAGCGATCGGCGACGAGACCATGCACCGTATGGACGATGCCTTCGGCGACGTCCGCAAAAGCCGTGCTCGCCTGCTGCGCCGAAACCGTGCCGGAGAGGATTCGCGTGCCGATCAGGAACAGGCTCTCCTGCCCGAACAGGCGCAGGCGATCGAGGAACTCTTCATAGGAGCCGGCATCCTGCACGGTGGCCGCGAGCCGCGCCGACAACTCGTGCCTGTCGGGCATCGCGCCGAAGAAGCGCGGATCGATCAGGCCGTCCATGAGCTGCGGCTTCCGCGCCAGCATCTCACCGAGCCGCGGCGCCGCGCCCAGCACCAGCGCCACGAGCGCGACGAGATCGCGGTTCTGGCCAAGCAGCGTGATCAGCCGGCCGCCGCGTTGCAACGCCTGGAGGAATTGATCGAACGCAACGACGGCGCGGTCCGGCTCTTCGGCATGCGCAAGACCGTCGATCAGCGCCGGCACGAATTCGACGAAAGCACTTCGCGTCTGATCGTTACGGAACACACGGTACTCGCCGGTGATCCAGTCGCGGACCGTCTGCGCGACGGCGGCCGGCTTCTTGAAGCCCAGCATCGTCAAATATTGCAGCAGGCGCGGATCGTCGGGACCTGCGCTGTAATCGAGCGCCGGCAGTTTCGCCGTCCCGGTCGGATCGTCGCCCTCGAACAGCTTTTCGTAGTGTCCCTGGACGATCTCGAGCTGCCGCAGCAGATCACGGGCAAAAGCCTCGCGGTTTGCATAGCCGAAGAAGCAGGCAAAGCGCTCGACCGCCTCCTTCTCCTCGGGCAGCGCATGGGTCTGCTCGTCAGCGATCATCTGGATGCGGTGCTCGACCCGGCGCAGGAATTCATACGCCGTCGTCAGTTCGTCGCGCGCCGCAGAGGTGATCCAGTTGCTGGACGCGAGAATGTCGAGCGCAGCCAGCGTCGGCCGCACCCGCAATTCCGGATGACGGCCGCCGGCGATCAACTGCTGCGTCTGCGCGAAGAACTCGATCTCGCGGATGCCGCCGCGACCGACCTTGACGTTGTGGCCCTCGACCGCGATCTCGCTCTGGCCGCGATAGGTCTGCATCTGCCGCTTCATGTCGTGGACGTCGGCAAGTGCGGCGAAGTCGAGATGCTTGCGCCAGACGAAGGGCGCGATTTCGGCGAGCAGCGCCTCGCCCGCCCTGGGATCGCCGGCACAGGCACGCGCCTTGATCATCGCCGCGCGCTCCCAGGTGCGCCCCTCCCGCTCGTAGTAGTTCAGCGCGGCGTCCCGGGAGATCGCCACCTGCGTCGAGGATGGATCGGGGCGCAGCCGCAGATCGACACGGAAGACGTAGCCGTCATAGGTGCGCTGCTGGAGGATGCGTGCCATCCCCTGCGTCACCCGGACGAAGAACGGTTGCGGCTCGATATCCGGCGCCAGCGTCGTGGCCTCGGGATCGAAGAACACGATGAGATCGATATCGCTGGAATAGTTCAGCTCGCCCGCACCCATCTTGCCCATCGCGAGCACGATCAGGCCGCAGCCCTCCTCGGGCGCCTCGGAGTTGGGCGGCGCGAGCTTTCCACGTGCGGCTTCCTGCCGCAGCAGGTACTGGAGCGCCGCCTGCACCGAGGAGACCGCGACGTCGGTCAGCGCCGCGGTCACCCGCATCACCGGCCAGACCCCGCCGATGTCGCACAGCGCGGTCAGGAGCGCCGCCTCCGCCTTCATGCGGCGGAGCCGCCGCATCACTTCGGCCTCGTCAGCCGCCGCGAGCACCGCGCCCCTCGCCTCCGCGATCAGCGCCGGCAGATGCGCATCCGGATCGCATTCGAGCAGCCGGATCAGGCGCAGGGCATCGACGCGCACCAGATCGAATAGATAGGGCGAGAATTCCGCGATGCCGGCCAGGATATCTCGCGCGAAGGGATGGGCCAGCAGGGCCTCGAGACGCGCCGATTGTGCCGGCTCGAGCTCGGCCAGCCAGGTCTCAAAACGTCGTTCGTCGGTTGCGGACGCGGCAATATGGGGAGCCTCCGCGAAGCGCGCGGCCAGTCTCTCACCATGCTTGTCCGCGTATCCCGGCGCGGAGTGGTTCATGCCACCTTCTGTGGCACATCCTGCATTGGAGGGGCAACCCTGTCGCCGGCACCGGCGCGCACCGGGAGCACCAGCGTAACCACGAGACCGGGATGGGCGTCACCCAGCCGCAATTCGCCACCATGCAGCGTTGCAACTGCCGAGGCCAGGCTGAGGCCGAGGCCGGAGCCCGGCAGCGTGCGGCTGGCCTCCAGCCGCACGAATCGCTCGATGGCATGCTTGCGGTCGGCTTCGGGGATGCCGGGACCTCGATCCGTGACGCTGAGCAACACCTGATCGCCCTCGCGCCTCGCTTCGATCATGATCTGCCGGGCGTCCATGCTGACCACGGTTCCGCCCGTCTGCGCGACCGGCTTGCCGTATTTGATCGCATTCTCGACAAGGTTGGCGAGCGCCTGACTGATCAACTCGCGGTTGGCGTGAACCGGCGTCGGCTCAGCCTTGACCTGCAGGCTCATGCCGTCGTCCTCGGCGAGCGGCTCGTAAAGCTCGTGGATGCCATTGGCGACATCGGCGGCGTCGAAATCATCCATATTGCCGCGCGCCTGTCCGGACTCGGCGCGCGCGATCATCAGCAGCGCGTTGAAGGTGCGGATCAGCCCGTCGGACTCCTCGATAGTCCGCTCCAGCGCGGCGCGGTAATCGGCCTCGCCGCCGGATTTCGCCAAGGCCTCCTCGGCGCGGTTGCGCAAGCGCGTCAGCGGCGTCTTGAGGTCGTGGGCGATGTTGTCGGAGACTTCCTTCAGCCCCACCATCAGCGCCTCGATCCGCTCCAGCATGGCGTTGAGATTCTCGGCGAGTCGGTCAAGCTCGTCGCCGCTGCGCCCCACGGGCAGGCGCTCGCTGAGGTCGCCGGTCATGATGCGGTGAGCGGTGCCGGTCATCGCATCGATGCGCGTGAGCACACGGCGCGCCACGAAGATACCGCCGCCCAGTCCCAGGACGACCACGATCAGGATCGACCATTGCGCGGCCTTGGCGACGATGCCGAACAGGCGCCGCCGCTCGTCGAGGTCGCGACCAATCAGGAGCCGGAAACCGTTCTCGAGTTCGGTGACGCGCACCAATGCACGGTGATCGCGTTCGTCCGTGTCCTCGATCCGCCGATAGGCCGTCTCCGACCAGCCTGCCGTCGCCATCACGCCGGGCGCCAGCGAGCCGACATTGCCGGCGATCGCCTGCCCGGTCGGCGTGGTCACGAGGTAGAGATTGGCGCCCGGCCGCAGGGCCCGATACTCGATCGTGCGCACGAGGCCGACCAGGCCGCGGCGGCCGTAGATCTCGTTGATCTCCGAGGTCTCGGCATTCACCGTCTGCGTGATCTCTTCGGTGATCAGCCGGCGCGTATTCCACGCGAAATAGCCGAGCAGCGAGGCCGCGAATATCGCGAACAGCAGCAGATAGACCAGCGTCAGCCGGAACGCCGTGGTGCGGATGAGTTTACCGAATGCCGTCACGGATCATGTACCCGGCGCCGCGGATCGTGTGCAACAGCGGCCGCTCAAAGCCCTTGTCGATCTTGGAGCGGAGCCGCGAAATGTGCACGTCGATCACGTTGGTCTGCGGATCGAAATGATAGTCCCAGACGTTTTCCAAAAGCATGGTGCGAGTCACCACCTGGCCGGCATGCTTCATCAGGTATTCGAGCAGGCGGAATTCGCGCGGCTGGAGCGTCAGCTCGTCCTTGCCGCGGGCGACGCGATGGGAGAGCCGGTCGAGCTCGAGATCGCCGACGCGGTAGAGCGTGTCCTCGGCCGGACCGCCGCGCCGGCGCGACAGCACCTCGACCCGGGCCAGGAGCTCGGCGAAGGAATAGGGTTTTGGCAGATAGTCGTCGCCGCCGGCGCGCAGGCCCTTGATGCGGTCGTCGACCTGCCCGAGCGCGGAGAGAATCAGCACCGGCGTGGCGTTGTCCTTGTCGCGGAGCGCGCCGATCAGCGACAAGCCGTCACGCTTGGGCAGCATGCGGTCGACCACCAGCACGTCGTAATCGCCGTTCTCGGCCATGGCGAGGCCTTCCTCGCCGTCGGCGGCGTGATCGGCAATGTGTCCGACTTCGCGAAACGCCTTCACGAGGTAATCGGCGGATTCGCGGTCGTCTTCGATGATGAGGAGGCGCATCGTGCGTTCGGCGGCGGTCAAGGGGGGTCAACCTTCTCTGAACATGGCGCGAGCAGCAATCGCATGCAAGCCGAGCGGAAGAATCTCGGAACGAGAAAGAGGCGGGCGGTGAAGCTGGGGGGACCTCACCGCCCTAGTCCTTCCGACGGAGGGGGGCGTAATTCCACCGGAAGGTAGGCGGGGGAAGCGAACATTGCGCTGCTTCCCCGAAGGGCGTCGGCGGCGGGGGCGACTAATGCCGGCGACACCCTTCATCTCGTAAGCCTCCTGAAGGCCTTAGCCCTTGGCGATGGGCACGGCGACGAAGCGCGACTGGCCGCCGCTCTTCACGCGCATCAGGACGCTGTTCTTGTTGTCGGTCCGCGCCGCATTGATGGCTTCGCGGACGTCGCCGGCCGTGCTCACGCTCTTGCCGCCGACCTCGAGAATCACGTCGCCTTCCTTGAAGCCGCGTTCGGCCGCGGCGCTCTTCGGATCGACTTCGGTGACCACGACGCCTTCCTTGCCGGCGCCGGCCACGGAATTGGCGGGCGCAACGGTCATGCCGAGCTTGGGCACGTCGGTACCCCGGTTCGCACCCTTGCCGCTGTCATTATCGGTGTCCGCCTTGGCCTCGACCGTGTTCGGCAGCTGGCCGAGGGTGAGGTTCACGACCTTGTCCTGGCCCTTGTGGAGCACGTTGAGCTTCACGGTCGCGCCGGGTGCCATGCCGCCGATGGTACGGGCAAGCTCGCGGGCGTCCTTGACGGACTCACCGTTGACCGAGGTGATCACGTCGCCGGACTCGATGCCGGCCTTCGCAGCCGGACCATTCGCCTGCGGCTCCGCCACCAGCGCGCCTTCGGCCTTCTTCATGCCGAGGCTGTCGGCGATATCGGACGTCACCGGCTGAATCTGCACGCCGATCCAGCCGCGGCTGACCGAGCCCTTGTCCTTGAGCTGCGCCACAACGCTCTTCACGGTGTTGGCCGGGATCGAGAACGCGATGCCGACGCTGCCGCCGGAGGGCGAGTAGATCGCGGTGTTGACGCCCATCACTTCACCGTCGGTGTTGAAGGCCGGACCGCCGGAATTGCCCTTGTTCACGGGCGCGTCGATCTGGATGAAATCGTCATACGGACCATTGCCGATGTCGCGACCGCTCGCCGAGACGATGCCCGCGGTCACGGTGCCGCCGAGGCCGAAGGGATTGCCGACCGCCAGCACCCAGTCGCCGATTCGCGGCTTGCTGTCGGCGAGCTTGGCAAACGGGAAGTTCGAGCCGCCCTCGACCTTGATCAAGGCGAGGTCGGTGCGCTGGTCGGTGCCGATCACCTTGGCGCTGTAAGTCTTGCCGTCGTCGGTCGTGACCTCGACCTTGTCGGCGCCGTCGACCACGTGGTTGTTGGTCACCGCAAAGCCGTCAGCCGAGATGAAGAAGCCGGAGCCCTGGCCCTGCACGACGCGGCCACGACCACCCTTCAGGCCCGGAAAACCATCCGGACCGCCGAAGCGGCGGAAGAAGCGCTCCATCGGCGAGCCCGGCTGGAACGGCGAGGACTCGTCGTCACCGCTGTCGTTGCTGGCCGTCTTCTCCTTGATGTTGACCTTCACCGAGATCACCGAGGGCTTCACGCGCTCGACGATGTCAGCGAAACCGATCGGGCGTTCGACCTTGCGAACCTCGTTGTTGACCTGCGCATGCGCCGGGCTCGAGAACAGGTCGGCCGGTGACATCGACGGGCTGAAGCCGTAGACGGCGGCGCCGAAACCGGCGACGACCGAAGCCATCAGCGCGATCTTGCGGGCCGAGAAAACCGACCGGCGCGGCTGCCGGTAGGACGGAAGATTCGAGAGGTCGTGACGGTCGGTCATGCAGAGATCTCCAGGGCCTTGAATTCCTTTTGGTGCTGGATGCCAGCACCTTACGACCTGAAGATGGGGGCTCCCGCCTTACCGTGCGCTGGCGGCGGGGTTAAACTTTTGTAATGAAGGGCCGCCCAGATGCGGCAGTTTATCACACGCCAAAAGTCGCGGTGTTACAGGAACTTAATCAAGTTCCGGTGATGGCCGCGGAACGACGCTCTTGGCAGGTCTCAGCTTGCCCTGACGCTGACAATGAACTCGTCGACTTCCCGCTTGAGGGTCTCGGCCTGCCGCGACAAGTCGACGGCAGAATCCCGCGCCTCGGCGGCCATGCGTCCGGTCTCCGCCGAGGTCGAGGTGATCTGGACGATGTGATTGGAGACGTCCAGCGTTCCGTGCGCGGCATCCTGCGCGCTGCGGGTGATGTCCTGCGTGGCGTTGCGCTGCTGGGCGGTGTCGACCTCGATACCGGACATGATCGACGAGATCTCCGACAGCGTCTTCGAGATGCCGTCGATCGCACCGCGTGTCTCCGCGGTGATGCCCTGGATGCTCGCGACATGGGAGGTGATCTCCTCCGTCGCCTTGCTGGTCTGGTGCGCAAGGCTCTTCACTTCGGAGGCGACCACGGCAAAGCCCTTGCCGGCCTCCCCTGCCCGCGCCGCCTCGATGGTGGCGTTGAGCGCGAGCAGATTGGTCTGCGATGCGATCGCCTGCACGAGCTGCACGACTTCGCCGATCTTGTCGGCGGCATCCGACAGCGTGTGAATGGTGTCGCGGCTCTTCTCGGCTTGCGTCGCTGCGCCTTCCGCGCGCTGGGTCGCATCCGTGACGCGGCGGCTGATCGTGCCGATTGAATTCGTCATCTCCTCGGCGGAGCCCGCGACCGTCTGGACGCTGGCGCTGGCCTGGCTCGAGGCGCTTGCGACCGCATTGGCCTTGGTGCTGGTGTCGTTGGCGGTCCGCGACAGCGTCTCGGCGTTGCTCTTCAGATGCACGGCCGACGACGCCACGCTGTCGACGACGCTGGCGACGAGATCGTTGAAGCGCTTGATCCGCGCGTCGAGGAATTTCGACCGCTCGGCCTGGTGCTGCGCTTCGTGCAGCTGCTGTTCGGTGAGATGGCGCCGCTCGAGGCCATTGGTCTTGAAGACCTCGAGCGCACCGGCGAGCAGGCCGATCTCGTTGGTGCCGCCGAGCCCCGGAACGGGCGTCTCGAATTTCTGGTCCGCGACCTCGCGCATGGCATGAACGATCGCCGCCAAGGGACTGAGGATGCCGTTGCGCACGGCAAACCAGGTGGTGAGGCAGATCGCGACGGCGACCACCGCGATCACGCCGCACGCGACCAGGAAATAGGAGTACGCGGCCTGCGCCTGTTGGTAGATCTGGATCGCATGGTCGCGCGCAGGGCCGCTCAGCGCGGCGAAGTCGGACGACAGGCTGGTGATCTCGTTGTTGAGATAGAGCACCGCGACGAAGCCGGTCCCACCGCCGATCCCCAGCAGGAACAATAATGCCGCGACGACGGCGCCGACCAGGAAGCGGATCGTCAGATTGCTGTTCGTGAACATCGCCGAGGACTCAAAGTCTGGAATCGAATCTCGCGACAAGCTTCCAGACAAAGGTCAACAGAGCATGAACCGAGCTGCGTGGTGCGGCTTACGTATCATTACGTAGCCAGGACGGCTTGGCGTCGCTAGGAAGACTTGGCTTCGCTAGGAAGACTTGGCTTCGTCCGACATCAATGCAGCGAGCCGCGCTTCTTCGTCGGGCGTAAGCGGCGGAGCTGGTACATCTGCACCGCTCCGCGAGCGCCGCCGGATCTGCAGCCACAGCGCCAGGCCGCCGCCGATCAGCAGCAGAGGTGCGAGCAGCCACAGCAGCATGGTCTGGCGCTCGAAGCGCGGCTTGAGCAGCACGAACTCGCCATAGCGGGCGACCAGAAAGTCGAGCACCTGCGAATTGCTGTCGCCGGCGGCGATACGCTCGCGCACCAGGAGCCGCAAATCCCGCGCGAGCGGCGCGTCGGAATCGTCGATCGACTGGTTCTGGCAGACCATGCAGCGCAGCTCGCGCGACAGTTCTCTCGCGCGCGCTTCCTTCGCGGGGTCCGACATGATCTCGTCGGGCTGCACGGCGTAGGCCGCAGGCCCGGCCAGCAGCATCAGTGCGACAAGCACGGTCATCATCCGACGCATCGGATCACTCCGCCGGCTGCAGGCGTTGCTTGGCCCGCGCCGGTTTCGGCGCGCCAACGCGCAAACGCCGGTCGGACAGCGACAACACGCCGCCGAAGGCCATCAGCACGGGTCCCCACCAGATCAGGAGCACCAGTGGCTTGTGATAGATGCGCACGGCGATAGCACCGTCGGCGGTGGCGTCGCCGAGGGAAATGTAGAGCTGGCTCGCGCCGCGGGTCAGCAAAGCGGCCTCGGTCGTCGACGAGCCGCGCGTGGTGAAGCTGCGTTTGGACGGCGTCATGACGCTCAGTGGCTCGCCGTCGCGGCTGATGTTGAATTCGGCGATCATCTCGCGGTAGTTCGGCCCTTGGCGCTGGAACAGTCCGTCGAGCTTCAGATCATAGCCGGCGACATGGGCGACGTCGTTCTGCTTCATCGTCGCGATGTATTCGCTGTTCCAGGTGGTCTCGCAGACGATCCCGATCAGCGCGATACCGAGGCCGGCATGTGCGAACGCCGTGCCCCAGGCCGAGCGCGGCAGGCCGCGCGCCCGGTGCAGCGCTGTTGCGAACGGCAGACGGACCAGACCCGTCCGCTCGACGACGTCGGTGACGGCGCCGGCGATCACGAAGATGCCAAGTCCGATTGCGATCGGCGCCAGCGCGCTGCCGCCGC